>JBCDKO010000115.1:0-14877 GCA_038746525.1 Bacteroidota bacterium | reverse complement strand
AGATGCATCGAGCGATCATGATGTTCAAAGCCTGGCTCCGTGGCACCCATCATGCCGTGGAACATCTGCAAGCCTATCTAGACGAGTATTGTTACCGATTTAACCGACATCTGATGAAGGGTAAACTATTTGACCGTCTGATGGATAGAATGGTAGCTCATAGTCCCGTCTATTGCAAAAACTTGAATATTTATTAAGTGCCTACTTCAATCAAGTTATTCAAATTCAAAGTAGCCCCGGACTCGAAAGCGGTACTTCTCAGCCAGGGTAATGCGATTGGGTGTATTGATTTGACCAAGATCACTCCCTCCGATATACAGGAAATTGAAGATACTCTATATCTAAAATTACCTAAACCAGAGATATGCTATTTTAAAATAGACCTTGAAAAGTCCAGAATTTACGATCTACAAATCAACTATCTAAGCTCTGATGAACGTACCCAATTCATCGAAGAACTCTATCAAGTGGCAGAACAGAAAATAAAAACAGCTGCATTACAAACCGGCATCTTGGCACAGACCAATGAAAATGCCCAAAGAATATTGAAACCTTTGTTTTTCCATCCATCAGGAATGGCTAATGGAATGAAGCGTAGAATCCTTAGAAAAACTCACCGATCAGTCTACGCAGATCGGTTCAACCGTTTATTTTTGAAGTGAAGTAATCTACCATTTTATGCGAATAAGTCAGCTTGCCAGAAAACATGACCTCTCCATGCAGGAAGTCACAAGCTTTTTACAAGCCTTAGATAAACCACTCAAATCAATATATCCTAATGCCATGCTTGATGAATCAACCGTAGAACAAGTAATCACTCACTTTGGGCTGGCTGTAGAAACCAACGACAATAAGAGTGTGGCAGATGTATCCAAGCAAAATGATGAAACAAGCCTAAAGAAAAAAGCAGCACGCGAAAAAACTGTTTTGACGGTATCAATTAATGAGAATCCTTCCAGAGACGAACGAATAGAACCAGAAAAGATAGCATCAATGTTGATCGAAGAGCAATCTAAATTACCTTGTACATCCATTGAAGAAAATGCAATCACAAAGGATAATATAGATTTAAAACCTTTAACTACTACGCCAACTAAGAGGGAGATGGAAGAAAGTCCTGAGTGCGAGAACAAAGAAGCCCAAAAAGATGAAGAAGTTATCCAATCAGATCAGCTGATAAAAATGCTTGAATCCGAAGAACAATCAACCGACATAAAAAAGATTAAGCTGATAAAAGCACCAAAAAAGAAACTCAATGGATTAAAAGTACTGGACAAAATTGAAATTCCTGAAAACCCCAGAAAAAAAGTAAAAGAACAAGAACAAAAGCCGCCGCCTCTCAAACTGTCTCCCGAGGAACGAGCCGAACGAGTTAAGAAGCGAGAAGAATATAAAGAGAAGCGAAGACTGGAATCCAAGAAGAGCAACGAAGCATATGAAGCAAGAAAAGAGCAAAGAAGAAAAGAGCAAGAAGCAACCCGATTAAAAGCAATCAAAGAAGCGCACTACAGGCAAAAATTGAATCAAGCAAGTACACAAAAGCCAAAACCTAAATCGAGAAAAGGAAGCACTGAAATGGGACAAATCGTGGAAAAACAGCAACTTCAAAGTAAAACATTATTAGGCAAGTTTTGGCGTTGGCTCAATACATAAGCATTATCATAGTAGAATTTTGATTTCGTTTTTAAAAAAACCAAACCAAACGATTTCTTCAATCCTCAGTTACCTACCCGTGAGAAAAGAAGAAAAACATGTAATTAAATTAGGCCTTACTACTACGGGAGCATTAATTGCTTTCTTTCTTTTGATGAGGCTGTTAGGATTGGCGGAGATTACAGAATTGAGATCTCTTAACGCGCTAATCATGTTTGCAGGCGTTTTCTTATCAATTAAACGCTTTCGTGATGATGAATTCGAAGTGGAATTTAATTATCTTACAGGAATAGCTTCGGGTTTTTTCACAGGATTAGTTATTGCCTCCTCTTTTGCAGTATTTGTGGGATTATATGTCTATTTCGACCCCGTATTTCTTGCAGCTATTGTAGCAGAGAACCCACAACAGGATTTTCTAAATCCGCTTACAGCAGGCATGGTCATATTCATAGAGGCCATTGCATCCGGATTTTTGTTCTCTTATGCGTCAATGCAGTATTTGAAAGAAGATTTTAAGTTAGACTGTACCTAAAACTAAAATGGTGTGAAATGGCGATTTCCATTTATAAGAAATGGTTCTTATTAGGGGGACTTAGCGTCTCACTAATAGGGGCTGGACTATGTATGGTCATTGAGTCTGCTTTTCTGAAACATGAAAACCCGGAAAGCAACCTTTGGATATTTTATGGAACGGGCTCTTTGATCGTTTTTAATGCTGGAATATGCATTTTTGGAGTAGCCGTCATTACACGGATGAAACTTCTTCGAGATGCTATATAGAGGGTATCAAATTTCTTAACTACTTCTCCAGGACAAAGTCTTTCCGCCCAATACCCTATGAATTCTAGAATAGGATACTGACCTTACGTTATTCTTTCAATATATTGTTTTCATCCAAATAAACCCACTTCATTAACCCATTTGAGGAGATGATTTCGTATTTACATTCGCTTAAATCATTGAGTTTTATCATCTCACGCAGGATATAACGTTTAAAATTGCCTCTACTAAAATAATTTTTAGTGATTATTAAGTTCTTGGATATAGAAACCGTTTGTCTTATTTTATCGCCCCCAATAAGTTTGCTAATGCACGTTTTCCTCCGGATCTATTCATCATTTTCACCATTTTCCGCATCTGCTCAAACTGTTTCAAGAGTTGATTTACCTCTTGAACACTCGTACCACTTCCTTTTGCAATACGTTGCTTTCTGGTTCCATTAAGTATTTCCGGGTTGGTTCGTTCAGCAGGTGTCATCGATTGTATGATGGCCTCAATAGGTTTTAAAGAATCATCATCTATGTCTTTCATTGCCTTTCCAATTCCAGGAATCATTCCAATGAGATCCTTCAAGCTCCCCATCTTTTTCATCTGTTCCATCTGGGAAAGGAAATCATCAAACCCAAACTGATTTTTACGGATCTTTTTGTTGATCCGTCTTGCTTCCTCTTCATCATAAGCCTGTTGTGCTCTTTCTACTAAACTCACAACATCCCCCATTCCTAGAATTCGATTGGCCATCCGATCCGGGTGAAACAGATCAATTGCATCCATTTTCTCTCCCGTAGAGATATACTTTATCGGTTTATCCACCTCTTTTCGAATGGAGAGTGCAGCTCCTCCTCTCGTATCACCATCCAGTTTCGTTAACACGACACCGTCAAAATTCAAACGTTCATTAAACGTTACCGCTGTATTTACTGCATCTTGCCCAGTCATCGAATCTACGACAAACAAGGTCTCTGCGGGCTTTAATTCTCTCTTAAGCTCAGAAATCTCATTCATCATCTGCTCATCTACAGCCAAACGACCTGCAGTATCAACCACCAATGTTTTCTTACCATTTTCTTTTGCATACTTTGTTGCATTCTTGGCAATTTGAACAGCATTTTTATTCTCTAGCTCTGAATATACTTCCACTCCAATCTGTTCTCCCAATACCTTCAATTGGTCTATTGCAGCAGGACGATAGATATCACATGCTGCGAGTAGAACCGTTCTTCCCTGCTTTTTTATTTGGTTTGCCAGCTTGCCAGAAAATGTAGTTTTACCAGAGCCTTGAAGACCCGAAATCAAAATAGTATTAGGATTGCCCTCTAAGCTGATGGGAACATTGGTTGCGCCCATAAGTTTAGTAAGCTCTTCTGCAACAATCTTTGTTAACAACTGTCCAGGAGAGACCGAAATGAGTACATCACGACCTAAGGCCTCTTCTTTGATCTTATCCGTAACCTCTTTCGCAACTTTATAATTAACATCTGCATCAACTAACGCACGGCGAATCTCTTTTACCGTAGTGGCAATATTGATCTCGGTGATTTGACCCTGACCTTTTAGTGTCTTGAAAGCTATATCCAGCTTTGCACTTAAATTATCAAACATACTTTCCTTTTGAAATACAATAGATAAAATTATACAATACGATTATTATAGAAACACACATGCAACCTTTCTTATGAATATTAGTAAAACAAGTACCTTGTAATACACAATAGATTAATTTATGAAAAAGACGTTGATTATTTTAGGAACAATTTGTTTTTGTTTTTGCGCAAACGCGCAAAAAGTAAAGCAAAAAGATATTATTGGTACATGGAAACTAATTATTGATATAGAAGAGGAAATGAAACAAGAGGCGGAAGACGCTGACACCATGCTAGAAGAAGTGTTAATTAACACCATCTCAGGATTTGTAGGTGGCATCATGGAAGACGTAGAAATCTATTTTGACTTCAAAAAGAATAATGAGGTGAAAATAATGGTACATGCTTACGATGAAAAAGAAACAGAATATGGAAGCTGGTTTATTAACCAAAAAGGATACTTGGAAATACAAGATATTGATAACGATGATAATTTCAGCGTTGACTCGGATGAGTGGAAACTAATAGATGGCCTGTTAGTAAATGACATGAATGAACAAGGCTATACAGTATACATGACTAAAGTTGACTAGATCAAACAATCAGAAGTAGGTTAGGTCAACAATGGAATTGGAAAGAACCGTTCATTTTCTGGAATTTTGCATTTAACTTAACCCGTAACTATGTGTATTAGTTAAAGTGATTTGGAGAAGCAACAATTGAAATTTTGTGGAGGAGCCCGAAAATAGTTAATCAACGTTTTCTTCTTCTAAGGCTCTGTTTACTATTTCATTTCTATAAAGGGAGGCTTCACTGATTGCTACAGTTTTCTCCCTTTTTTAGATACATGATCACTTAAACCTAGCCTAAGTTTATTTTAAACCCTCAATTCTTTAGCTTTTTATCTTTCTTATGGCTTAGGTGAACCTCCTCCTGCCATATAAAAAGATAGACCCATCTTAAATCATTTTTCTGAATTAGGCATTTAATAAATATGAAAAATAGAGTTTAGCATGCACGTGAGTACATTTAGATTTAGAAATCTGTTGATTTGTCGTGCTTGCTTTATCTAAATGATCCATTTTCTTTGTTTGCAGCTTTTCAGAGCTATTTATGAAGAGCCTACTTCAATCATTTTTTATTTTTATTAGAATCCTTTGCAAAACTGGATTTTTGGCTCAAATCGAGGCTTTCAGAATTTCAAAAACGTAGTTTACTGGTTGTAAATGAGGCTTTTGAAATTTTGAGTAACGAAGAGTTGGGCCAAAAGGCGGGTTTTTCAAAGGATTCTATTATTTTAATAATTCGTTCTTGTAGCTGCATCAAGCAGGGATATAGTTTGTATTACAGGTAGTATGATATCGCTCTTTGTACGCTTCATTAAGCATTTCACGATGCTTTGGATGCGCAATGGAGGTCAGGAGCTTAGCACGAGTGACAAGGTCTTTGCCAAACAAATTAACTGCGCCATACTCTGTCACAACCCAATGTACATGTGCCCTGGTTGTAGTTACACTGGCTCCTGGTTTTAAGGTAGGCATAATCTTACTTTCGCCTTTTTTCGTTTGCGAAGTCAAAGCGATAATTGGTTTACCATCATCAGAGAGAGAAGCACCTCTAATGAAGTCCATTTGCCCTCCTACACCAGAATATTGATAGGTACCAATACTATCGGCACATACCTGACCAGTAATATCCAACTCTATTGCGCTATTAATAGCTACTACCTTCGGGTTTTTACGAATTATGGCTGTATCATTTGTAAAAGAGGACTCTTTAAATGCCATTGCCGGATTATCATTTACATAATCATATAATTTCTTGGTGCCAACCGCAAAACAGGTAGTAATCTTTCCGGGAAGTACTTTTTTATGTTCACCTGTTATGACACCACTTTCAATTAATGGTAGCAACCCATCTGAAAACATTTCGGTGTGAATACCCAACTCTTTATGATTTCCCAATTGAGACAATACTGCATCTGGCACCCCTCCAATTCCCATTTGCAAGGTAGATCCGTCCTCAATGAGTTCAGCCACGTACTGGCCTATCTCTTTTTCTTCCTCAGAAATTACAGAAACCTCTCTCTCGTGAATAAGTTCCGTAGTCTTTACCGCATAATCTATTTTACTCACATGAATAAAGCCGTCACCATGTGTTCGTGGCACATTATCGTTCAACTCTACGATCACCATTTTTGCCACTTTGGCTGCCACCAATGAAACATCTATGGAAGTCCCAAGCGAACAATAGCCTCTCGAGTCAGGCGGTGATACCTGCAGAAGAGCAACATCAACCTTGAGAGCGCCTTCTCTAATAATCTTATGTATTTCACTTAGAAATATGGGAATATAATTTAAACGATCATTTGAGTTAATCGCTTTTCGGATGTTGGCTCCTACAAAGCAGCTGTGTGTTTCAAACTTACTTTCATCCCCCACGTAGTTGACCTCCCCTTCCGTATGTATATGTATTAGTTTCAACGCTTTTTCACGGCGGTATTCACTAAGTGCGTTCAGCAACACAGTCGGAGTCATCGCTGCACTATGTATGAATAGATTCTGACCAGATTTTATTTTAGAAACAGCATCAATTGCAGATAGAATTTTCATTTATTTATCATTTATTTTCAATCGCACAAAGGTAATTCGCAATAAACCGCAAGGGCGGACCGATTCATTTGGTGGCTAAATATTGATTTACCCTGGAATCTTTAGGCTCACCATCTTACTCATATTTCTGTGCAAGTTTCATTTAATTAATTAAAAAAAAGTATGATATAATTAAGTAATAATGCTGATAAATGTCCTATCTCTAATGAGATACTGATTAGAGCTTTGGATATTCAAAAAAGAACGCAATTATTTAACATCAAAATCAAACATTATGGTAAATACATTAGAGGATAAAACATTAGAGGTCTATGGCATCAAAGATGCGGTGGTGCATTGGAACCTTTCATCTACAGAGCTTCAGAAAATTACTCTTGCTAAAGGAATGGGAAAGGAAACTGAAAATGGGACACTTGCCATAAATACAGGAAAATTTACAGGTAGATCTCCAAAAGACCGGTTTATTGTGCAGGACGATTATACCAATGAAAAAGTGTGGTGGGGTAGGATAAACAAGCCCATCTCACCTGTAAATTTTGATAAACTACATCAAGAAGTAGTAAACTACTTATCGGGCAAAGAAATCTATGCTAGAGATGGATATGTATGTGCATATCCTGAATACAGAACGAACATTCGAACCATCACAGAGTACCCCTGGTCAAATCTATTTGTAAACAGCATGTTTCTAAGGCCGGATCACAAGGAGAATATCAATGAAGATTGGTTGATCCTTTGCGCTCCTGGCTATAAAGCTCCGGACCCTGAAGCTTTTGGCTTAAGACAAGGGAACTTTTCTATCATTAACTTCACAAAGAAAATAGCCTTAGTGGCTGGCTCTGCCTATACCGGAGAAATGAAAAAGGGAATTTTTTCCGCGCTAAATTTTATTCTTCCAGTAGAGCATAAAGTATTACCTATGCACTGCTCTGCCAATGTGGGAAAAGATAATGAAACAGCGATATTCTTCGGTCTTTCCGGGACTGGAAAGACTACGCTGTCAGCAGATCCGGATAGAAAACTAATTGGTGATGATGAGCACGGTTGGACCTCAGACAATATCATTTTCAATTTCGAGGGAGGCTGCTATGCAAAGGTGATAGATCTTTCAGAGGAAAAAGAACCGGATATCTACCGGGCTATAAAACCTGGAGCGCTCCTTGAAAACATCATGTTCAAAGAAGGAACCAATGAGGTAGATTTTGAAGATAGTTCTATCACTCAAAATACTCGTGTGAGTTATCCAATAGAGCACATTGACAATATCCAGGTTCCTTCCTATGCGAGCAATCCAAAGAATATTTTCTTTTTAACCTGCGACGCTTTCGGAGTGCTGCCTCCGGTATCCAAGCTTACTCCGGGACAAGCAGCCTATCATTTTATATCGGGTTATACGGCAAAAGTTGCAGGTACGGAGGCAGGAATTAATGAACCCGTTCCTTCTTTTTCTGCATGCTTTGGTGAGCCTTTTATGCCACTTCACCCAACAGTGTATGCAGAAATGCTCAGCGAAAAAATGAAAGAGGCAGGAGTTAATGTCTGGTTAATCAACACCGGGTGGTCTGGTGGTCCTTATGGAGTAGGCAGCAGAATTAAACTTAAGTATACCCGGGCAATGATTACAGACATATTAGAAGGACGGTTGGACAACGTTGAGTTTGAAGAACATCCCATATTCGGACTTTATATGCCAAAATACTGCCCTGGCGTTCCTACTGAAATGTTGGATCCCATGAATACCTGGTTACAGAAAGGTGCATATGTCAGCAAAGCCATCCAGTTAGCTCACTCCTTTCATATCAACTTCGATAAGTTTGTGAACAAAGCCAACGATGAGATCCTTCATGGAGGCCCACTGATCGATGCACACCAAATATTAGATGATCATATTTAATCTTTAGGGCATCTCTAAAAACTCAGTTCAAGAATTTGAGGTAGCGATTTTTTTCTGAAACAAGACGTCAAAAGCGGAGTTTAGCAGCGTCGAATTAGTATTTTGATAACGAAGTATCAGGAAAAAAGATCATCTCAAAAATTGAAAGCGGGTTTTTAAAGGTGCCCTTTATTGCTCCTTATAAAAAACAGCGCCATTACTGGCGCTTTTTTTATCAATTTTCACCTGTTTTTGCTAAACATAAACATGCCTGAGTCTTTTTGGCATCTGAAGTAAAACTGGCGAGACCTGGTCATTTGACAAACTTTAATTTATGACTAAAAAGTCTATGCAGAATAAAAGTAACTTATTGATCTAGCCCTCATTTATTCACCACAAATAGTGGCGGGTTGATTCAAGTAATTGATTTACCGTAGTTGAATAGAATCCTTTGCAAAACTGGATTTTTGGTTCAAATCGAGGCTTTCAGCATTTCAAAACGTAATTTACTGGTCTTGAATGAGGCTTTTGAAATTTTGAGTAAGGAAGAGTTGGGCCAAAAGGCGGGTTTTGCAAAGGATTCTAATATTCATACTAAGTAATTTCTGATTCCTCAAATTTGGGGAACGATGTTTTCATCTCATTCAAAATCAATGACCTCCTATTCAACGTGTTACCTCATCTCAATGAATAACACCCGAATTTTCGGGCTAGTTTAAAATCACATGTTGCTAATCAGAAATGCTTTGAACAGAAAGTAACTTTATTGAACTTAACAAAGATCAAATCAAACTAAGGTAGAAACTCAGCATGTTGTATACAGAAAGCCTGGCAAGATGACCATCAACAAAATATGGAAACAAATGAATTCTTAAAAAAAGCATCAGAAATTGAAATACATTTATTGAAGTAGGCACTTAATAAATAGCTCTGGGAAGCTGCAAACAAAGAAAATGGATTATTTAGATAATTAAGCACTACAAATCAACAGATTTCTAAATCCAAATGTGCTCATATGCATACTAAACGTCATTTTACATATTTATTAAGTGCCTACTTCAATACATTTATTTGAATCAACTTGATTGTGTGAGAGTATTAAAGAACCGGAAATGTATATTTCTCATTCTGCAAGAGATTATACAGGGTTTTTGAAAATAGGTACTGAATCAACATGCATTGGAACCCGCTTCAGATACAGTAAACCGGAGTATTTTAGCACGAAAACCTATAAATATCCCAGATCTTTATTTTACGACTTCACCTGTTTCTTTTCCATTGAGACAGATGAAAGCAATCTATTTTGATAAAATGGAAAATAATCTCTATTGATATGATGGAAGGTTACTTTTTTGTTCTTAAAATCATTCGTCATATCTGAAACATGTAAAAGTGCCATTTCTGCAGATCTTGAAAAACTTTTCGAAACTAAAATCTTGTTTATCTGTAACATTTTAGGCTGTTGATTTAGTTTTTTAACTGATCAGATAAAGGTAAATATTTATACATTCATAATAATTTAAAAGCAGCTGATTTATTTATTTGGAACAACATCCGGTCTCTATGTTGGATAGCATAAATAGTTCACCTGCATTTCAAGACGTAGACAACATTACATAAAACAGCTAACTTTCAGTAAGCAGCTAAGCAAAGCCTTCGAATTCATTCAACCTGATTCCTCTATTGAACTGTTCCCTGGACAAGTAAGTTAAACAGGATTATTCACCACAAATAGTGGCAGGTTGATTCAAGTAATTGATATGCAATAGTTGAATAGAATCCTTTGCAAAACCGGATTTTGGGTTCAAATCGAGGCTTTCAGCATTTCAAAAACGTAGTTTACTGGTCGTAAATGAGGCTTTTGAAATTTTGAGTAACGAAGAGTTGGTCCAAAAGGCGGGTTTTTCAAAGGATTCTAATATTCATATTGAATAATTTTTGATTCCTCAAATTTGGGGAACGATGTTGTCTTCTCATTCGAAATCAATAACCTCCTATTCTACGTGTTACCTCATCTCAATGAATAACACCCGAATTTCGGGTTAAGATGGTTTTGTTTTTAGTAAGCCTAAATACTACTTAGGGCCTGCTGAGAAACGTTTTTTCAATTCAAAAAACACGTTTATGTGGTCAAAAGATACTGTTTAGTAAATTTCTTTTTCAATAGGTGCAAAGTTTTCGAGCAGATGCTTCCATTTTCGGTGCACTGAAAAAGCTCGATTTCGAGATTTTTCAACTAGTCACAGGTACATCAGCTACGTCGTTCGCTGCGGATCGAAGTATAAGCATACATCTTCACCTTGCTGCCTAGTATCTGATACACCTGTGACTTTCTCAACTTTTCACAAATAGCGCTTCAGTTCGCGAAGAACGATGAAGAGGCCGATTATGAGCTCATCGCTTCATCATCAGCAACCCCTGCCGACCCTGCTTCTGTTGACGATTGCAATTGCATGAAATCAGCAGAACAGGGACAATCCCAGTCGAACCTGTGGTTGTACCTTACTGAAATCGGGCCAGGTCAGCAATCTTTAACCGGTAGCATTGACCAGGGCTACACCTGGATAAAGGGTGTGGAAGCGATACTTGAACAATCTTGTTCCCCTCTTCGCCTTCTTTTTGATCAGGAAAAGGTAAAACCCTTTGAGATACTTATCACTACGTATCTGAACGCAAGCGCTGAGGAAGAGTCGATTGAGAGCGCCACTCCCGTTCCTGGCGTATTCCAATACCTTCAAAATGCATACGGCCCTTCAATACACCTTAGAAAAAGCTAACTGGGCGGAAGTGGCTGTTTACAATCAGATAGGGCAACAAGTGGCCGTATTGGTAGATGAAGCCTACCTGGAAAAAGGGACGTACTAGGTAAATTTTGAGCCCGGGAGATTACCCACCGGAGTGTATGTGGCCCGATTGACTGCAGGCAAAGAACAGCATACCATTACTATGATTTATCAGTAAATGATCCGATTAAGGAAAATAAACATGATTACGCTAATCAATAAACCAGCAAGAATACTTGTGATGACTGCGCTGTGCTTGCTAACCTTTGGAACCCCTTCACTTTCAAGTAAAACAACGATCCCAGATCTTCCTACCAAAGCAGGAGAATCTATTAATGGACCTCATAGTGAGCTTGCTGTTATTAATGAGTATATGATCAAGGCGGATGCTACGGCAATCGTAGTTTCCAATGGCTACATCGAACCTAATGCTGGCTCCCAGGCAGACACTAATGGATATTTCGATAGCCTGGCACCGAGTTCTTTGGTTGTCTACGATGAGAACGGCAACCCAACAGGAATAAGAAGCTCAAGTGCGCCTCCGGGCGGAAATATTATGGGGGCCTCTGCGGGCAGTTTCAGTGTTAATGAATCCGGGGCAGCCACCTACAGCATTCCCATCACTGTATCTCCCGGAACTGGCGGCATGGAACCTCAGCTGGCCTTGGCTTATAGTAGCATGGGACAAAATGGGTTATTAGGAATGGGCTGGACACTGTCTGGGCTGTCTTCCATCTCCAGAGGGCGCGCCACCCTGGCACAGGATGGCTTCATCGATGGGGTAGACTTTGATACCCAAGACCGGTTTATACTGGACGGCGAACGGTTGATGGTGGTCAATGGGAATTACGGTGCTAATGGCTCGGAATACCGGACGGAACAAAATACTTTCCGAAAAGTAGTAGCCTACGGGCAGCAGGGCAGTGGTCCGGAGAAGTTTAAAGTATGGACCAAAGACGGGCTGATCTATGAATACGGCTATACGGAAGACTCCGGGCTGGAGCCAAAAGGCCAATCTTCTGCGCTTATATGGTCGGTCAACAAAATCTCGGATACGAAGGGCAACTACATCCGGTTTAGTTACCTCAAAGACAAAAACATCACCCATCAGCACATCGAGCGCATTGAATACACGGGTAATGATCTGGCAGGGTTAAGTCCGTACAATACCGTAAACTTTGAGTATGACTCTAATTCTACGATTACCTCCTATATATTAGGTTCTCCAATGGAGAATCCTTTTCGGATGAAGCGCATCGTAGTCCAGCACCAAGGGGCTGATATGCGTACCTACTCGCTGTATTATGAAAATAAAGGCGTTGCCGGTCAATCTTATCTGATCGCCATTCAGGAATGCGGTACCGATGGGAAATGCTTTGAGGCCACGGGGTTTGCTTACGAAAACACCCAGCAATCCAATAATTTCTCTCTTCCGAGTCAATGGGTGAATGCTTATGGTGCTGACAACAGTGCGGGTGGATGGAAAAGTGCAGAAGATCCGAGAAGGATGGCCGATGTGAATGGGGATGGCTTGCAGGATATCGTCGCATTCGGACCCGATACAGGAGGAGTATTTGTGTCGCTTTCTACAGGCACAGGCTTTACCTCACCTGAAAAGTGGGTAATTAGCGGTTTTGACTACAATGATGAATGGAGGGTTAAAAATTACCCACTTTACCTGGTTGATGTGAATGGGGATGGTATGCAAGACATCGTCGCATTTGGGCCCGATACAGGAGGGGTGGTGTATGTGTCGCTTGTCAACAACCGAAATTCCATTAATCATCATCTTACCTAGGTTGATTCAGTAAAATTAAGAAACAGGTTAATCGTAGTAGTTTTTCCAGCACCATTAGTTCCCAAAAGGCAGAAAACCTCTCCTGACTCAACCTTTAGATTCAGATTTTTTAAAGCGTAAAATTCTTGGTATTTCTTTAATAGGTCTATTGCTTCAAGCATCAAATTTTAGGTTATTAGTCAATTTATCCTTGGTAGTAGAAGCAAAAAACTCTTCTTTATACATACAACATTATTGCATCTAATTCTAAAATGCAATCATGTTGCAAATGATATTGATCACTTGCAAATAGTTTATTTTAATGATTTTATTCTCCGAAGTTTATGCCAACTCCTTTTGCGGCATTAAAAAGATAGGTAGTAGCAACGTCTACATGGTTGTATTCACCCGTTGCCTCAATAAGTGGTACTTCTTTATAGTCATTGTTTTTGTAGACGACCATATGACCGAAGTTTCCTTTTAATGCCATCTCGAATGCCTTAACTCCGAAAGCGGAGGATAGGATTCTATCAAAGGCAAGTGGAGTTCCGCCTCTTTGCAAATGGCCCAGTACCATTTCCCTAATGTCTGCCTCGCAGCCTGCCTGTTTCATCTGATGGCTTAGCTGGTAGGCCACTCCTCCAAGTCGTTTCATTTGGTAGCCAATCTCATCACTTTCTCTTTGCAGTACTTCGCCGTCTTTGGGTTTCGCTCCTTCGGCAATAATGATATTGGCAAAACCTTTTCCTTTGTGATAGCGAGCATTAATACGCTCCACCACTTTGTTGATATCGTAGGGAATCTCTGGGATCAAACACACCTCCACACCTCCGGCAATGGCAGTATGCAATGCGATCCATCCGGCATCCCGACCCATCACTTCTAAAATAAGTACCCGATGATGGCTCTCCGCTGTAGTCACCAACTTGTCTACTGCATTGGTCGCTACTTCTACCGCCGTTTGAAAGCCGAAAGTGAAATCTGTAGCTGAAAGATCGTTATCAATAGTTTTAGGCACACCAATCACTGGCAAGCCTTTTTCATACAACTTTTGTGAAATACGTTGGCTTCCATCCCCTCCTATACTGATCACTGCATCGATTCCAAAGTCTTTGATCCTCGTAATTAATTCATCAGAGCGGTCTTTATTTTTCCACCCGCCCTCCGGTTGAATTTCAGGATAATTAAAGGGGTCGCCTTTTGTGGTAGTCTTGATGATGGTACCCCCTTTCACGTGAATACCGGCAACGCGATTGTAATCTAGCTCAATGATCTCCTGTGGATCGCGCAGTACCCCATGATAGGCTTCTATACTACCATAGACTTTCCAATCTTTTTCCTGGGTGGATCGTTTTACGATGGCTCGGATCACGGCATTCAGTCCAGGACAATCACCGCCTCCTGTTAGTACCAATAATTTTTTCATAGATATTGATAGGTTTAGCTGTAAATATCGAACCTACTAACGAATTGATTAACAAGCAATTTCTGAGAGATATGATTGGGAAACTTTGGTGGGAAGGGCAGCAATTGATAGACATAAGAATTTGGTGGGGTAAATTGTTGCAAATGCTCATCAAACTTTATACAACAATATGTATCAATGTCGTTTAGTTAAGCATTTATTTTCATAACGGTTTATAATTTTGATAATAAGATCTTTTTGGGTTTGTGTAGCCTGGGATTCGATCGGTCGGGGCGTATAATTTCTCTGGTGTGATAAACCATGCTATCGAATGCTTCGATGGAGTCTCTGATTCTTTTTCTTCCCAAAAGAGGCACGACCATATCCACCATAGTGGCCAGTGCATGGGTT
>JBCDKO010000114.1:0-15052 GCA_038746525.1 Bacteroidota bacterium | reverse complement strand
TCTTTTGGGAAGAAAAAGAATCAGAGACTCCATCGAAGCATTTGATAGCATGGTTTATCACACCAGAGAAATTATACGCCCCGACCGATCGAATCCCAGGCTGCACAAACCCAAAAGATCTTATTATCAAAATTATAAACCGTTATGAAAATAAATGCTTAACTAAACGACATTGAATTGTTTGCCATCGAAGTTGGCAAGCCTGTCCCTGGTCTTGCGCTTTTGGATGGACTTGGTTTTTTTACGGTTTGTAGACGGACTCTGTAAGAATAGAAAGTCAATTTATTGGAAATAACTGAAATATTGAGTAACTCTAAAAAAATTTGTAATAACAAATGAGTGCCCTTTTTCTCGCCCTCGCAAGGGCGATGTTTAGCCTGAAATCAAAAGTAACTGTAAATCAAATAGTTACACTCGGAAATTATCTTCACAACCACTTGAAAAATATTTTCAACGCACTTAGTAAGTCATTGTAAATCAGCAATTCCCATAAAATCGGAATTGCTGTATTTTACCCTTAAAAAGATGAAGGTCAATTTTTATCTGATATACAAAACACAATAGTTGTCTCTCTTGCGAAATTTAAACATTTGATATATGTTTATCACAAAAAGGAACTTAGTGCTATACAAATGCTATTTATACCCAATTTAGGAATACGTACCACTTGATTTTACTCCTGGTAATGAAGAGAATGCAAGACATAGACGTAATAGTATCTAGTTCCAATTAAATTTCATCTTGATTAATGAATCCATTCACCATGAAACAATTATTGGTTTTAGCCTTCTTTTTTAGTATTCAGTCATGCTCCTTTGTAACGAGTGACTTAAACAAGGAAAGCCGTACTGTTATTGAGTCCTTAAATCAAAATTGGTCCTTTGCTTTGAAGGAAGAGCAGCCAATCACTGTGAATTTGCCACATACTCCTAAAATTGAGCCTCTGGTTGTAAACGATCAATGGCAGGGTATCCACACTTATACTAAATTATTTAATATACAAAATCCAGGCGAGGGCGCTACAATTATTCACTTTGAAGGTGTAATGCACGATGCAACGGTATATGTGAACGACGTGGAAGTGAAAAGACATTTAGGTGGATATCTTCCGTTTTCTGTTGATCTATCTAAACACATTAAAGATGGTCAAAACGAATTAAGAGTTGAGGTTTCTAATGAAGATAACGTAGTTATTCCTCCTGGCAAACCATTATCTGGTCTGGATTTTAACTACTATGGAGGCATTTATCGTGATGTTTGGATAATACGAAAGAATGATATCTACATTACAGATCCTTTTGTTGAAAATACCAGTAGTGCCGGATGGCTCATACATTTTGATGACATATCTCATGAAAAAGCAAAAGGTTTCATAAGATTGCAACTCAAAAATGAATCAAAAAGAGCTCCCGAGACTGAAGTAAAGGTAAGCCTCACATATGAAAGTATAATTCACTCTTTTACTGAGAAAGTTAGTTTGAACCAGAGCGAAACGAAAGATCTGAAAATCCCAATAGAAATCCTCAATCCTTCACTTTGGTCAACTACCTCTCCCAGTCTCTATGATCTTTCAGTTGAAATCACGGCAGGAGGTTTGGTTTATGACCAGATTATAGAAAAAGTTGGGATAAGAAAGATTGAATTGACAAAGGATGGGTTTTTTCTGAATGGAGAAAAACAGTTTATCAGGGGAACTAACAGGCACCAGGAATATCCATACATTGGTTATGCCATCTCTAATAACGCTAATTTCAGAGATGCGCTAAAAATCAAAAATGCTGGGTTTGATTTAGTTCGCTTAAGCCATTACCCGCAGGATAAATCATTTCTGGATGCTTGTGATGAATTAGGCCTTTTGGCCATGAATGCCATCCCTGGCTGGCAACACTTTGAAGAGGGAGATTTCGTAGAAAATTCTTATCAGGATATTCGAGATATGATTCGCAGGGATCGCAATCATCCTTCTGTTGTTTTCTGGGAAGTGTCATTAAACGAATCTGGGATGACGGAAGAATATATGAAAACAGCAAATGATATTCTCAAAAACGAATTACCCTTTCAGGATACATATTCTGCGGGCTGGATAGATCATCCATCCTATGATTTATTCATTCCAGCCCGTCAACACGCTAAGCCTCCTTACTATTGGAATGACTACATGAATGGAACCCGTAACATCTTTATAGCAGAATATGGAGATTGGGAGTACTATGCGCACAATGCTGGCTTTAATCAAACAGCATTTGAAGACCTATCTGATGAAGAGAGAAACAGCCGTCAGCTGCGTGCATATGGTGAACAGCGATTGCTACAGCAAGCTTTAAATTTTCAAGAAGCTGCGAACTCCAATAGAAAAGGGCTATCTGGTACAATCGGACATGCGAATTGGCTGATGTTTGATTATAATAGAGGTTATGCAAATGATTTAGAAGCATCTGGTATATCAGATATTTTTCGCATTCCAAAGTTCGCCTATTATTTTTACAAAAGCCAACGACCACCTACAGAAGAAATAAACCATCCAATGGTAGACCAAGGCCCAATGGTAAAAATTGCTAGTTACTGGACGGAAGAATCCCCAACCAACGTTCGAGTATACAGTAACTGCGAACAGATAGAACTTTATCTAAACGACAGCCTGATTGGGGTCAAAGATCCGACGATCAACCAATTTTCTGATCACTTGGCATACCCACCTTTTGAGTTTGTTGTTGACCACTTCGAACCTGGTAAATTAATGGCCATTGGATTGATAGATGGAACGTTTGCTGTTAAAGATAGTGTGTCTACACCTGGTGAACCTACGAACATACGACTGAGTATTGATTCCCTAAGACATAACACAGAAGAACTAGAGGATGTATTCTTTGTCTATGCTGAGATCACTGACTCTGAAGGTAATCTTGTCCCAACGGCCTCTCACAAAATCACTTTTGAACTTCAGGGATACGGTGAACTGATAGGAGAAAATCCAATAAACGCAGAGGCAGGAATTGCAACCATTCTCTTCAAGGGAGAGTTATCTACAAATAAAGTCACAGCCTCTTCAGACCAACGGTATCCTTTAACTTTAAGTATGACAAACTGAGGTAGCGTATATGATGTAGAAAAAAGTAGAAGTCCACTTCTTAAGAATTAGCTCATTCCATCCATAAGTTTTAAACTAAAGATACTTTGTGCCTGATTTTTTATGTTTAATCAAGAGTAATTATTTAAATCAAGTTGAAACACAGTCATAAAAAAACGAAGGGGCATTGAGATATACTGATCTTAATGATTCGCGAGATTACAACGTTAGTTGAAAAATACTAACTCACCTACTCTTCAAAAACTAAAGATTAGTTGTCTGTGAGATTTTCCCTAAGACCTTCATTACTTCTTAATAATTGTGGAGATAGAATTATTTTTTTGCAGAATTAACAATGGGAATTTTAAGAAAGTTTTATGTCGAATATTGATCAACTATAACAAAAAATGTTTTTGCGTCTTTTTATAAAATGGACGTGCCGAAATCCTGATATTTAAAATATGAAGAAGAAAAAATTCATGCTCTATAAATCATAAAGAGGTGTTTTGTCAAAAACCCATAAAGTATCTTCACTATTAAAGGATGTATTATCGCTTATTTTAGGATTTGAGCAAGTAATGACTATATCATTCTCTCCGCACTATTCAACTTTAAAAAATCGGCTATTCGTCACCCCATTGTTGTGATAGATTTTGGCGATGTAAGTTCCTGCAGACAGCTCCGCAATATTCACTTGAAGCAACCCATCCACATAAACAAGATTAATGGTTTGCCTTTTGCCCGCCAGGTCTACTACCTGAAACGCATCAATCACAATATCTTCAGGAATATGGATGTTCAGAAGATTTTTAGCTGGTACAGGGTAAGTTAAAAAAGAAGATGGAGTGGCTTCGTCTACTAATTTTATCTCCTCCTCTTGACTTATTCTCGCTGCGCTATTTGATAGCGCATCACAACCTCCTTCGCAGAGGGCAATAATACCACCATCAAGATCTAGCGGATTTTGTGAGGTAGGAATGCCATCGGCAAAACCAAAAAAAGTCATGTTTTCCCAGTTTGAACCAACAAAATCTTTAGTCCGAATAGAGTCAGACCCTACCCAAAATGGTTCCCAATAGACAAACCCAATGGAACCGTAAGTATTGCGAAGGTTTAATCTTAGGCTTATCAACCATTCTTTCTGTTTGGTAGGGCTTACTGTTTCTGGCCAGGAACCACGTGTATCTATTCCAAATAGGTTATCCATGTTGTCACTGTACCCCCATGTTCTAGGGAATGCAGTCTCTACAATTAGTACATCCTTTCCATGATTGGCCTTTATTCTCTCTATAATACCACTGAGCTGACTGAAGGTTTGTTGCTGGTCTTTGTTACCATTGAAATAGGTCATTCCTACAATATCAACTTTATCTTTATCCACTATAGCTACTCCCCTTCTATCGGGAGCATTGGCATTAAAAGCCTGATTAACCCACCACTCTGCATTGGACGGACCAGATAAATGCAATATCGTTTTGATCTGCGGGTAATCTTGCTTTACGGCTCTCAGACCTGCATTCAGCAGAAGAGCATTACGATCCCAATTGACTTTGTATACATCATCCATGGTAAGATTTACATTTGTTAACCCGGATACATTGCTTATTTCAGCCCTAAAGGCAGGCGCAATATTATCGCTGTTACTATCCTCCCTGTAGTTTTCATAGGGTTGAGTCATTAAGAGGTTGCTGTTGGTCTCATTTCCGATTTGCACATAATTGGGCAAGGCATTTTCTTGATTGAGATAGTCCAGGATATCTCTGGTATATTGTCCAATTCGGTTGGCTATGCTACTGTATGGATAATTGATATTATCCAATGGCCAACTAGACGGCATCAGATTCTGGGAGGGATCTGTCCACGTATTTGAATACTGAAGATTCAAGATCACTTGAAGGCCTTTTTTTTGTGCTTTTCGGATACCTCGCAGCACGTCTTCTTTTGTACAGTAAGGGTAGTAGGCAGTATCGTCTCCATATTTTGGATGTATCCACAAACGAAACCGTACCACATTTCCACCATATTCACTTAATAGATCATAAGGAGCAACTTCTACTCCGTTTCGTGTCCATTTAATGCCACCGTCAAGTAAGTTATTAACCGTCGACATATCAGCTCCTCTGAGAAAAGTGGAAGATGTGGAAGGAGAACCTGCAATGAAATATTCCTTTGTTTTAGAACTATCAAGATTGTAAACCTTAAGATCTAGATTGATATCAGGATCGAAAACCAGTTTCCGACCACTTTCCAGGTCAAGGTAAAAATCGTATTTCGATTTTTCTAATCCGGTAAACTTAGGTATTGCGTTAGATACAGCATTTTTATAGCCTAAATCATTATTTTGATATTTGGTGTTGCCTTTACCACTAAAAGCACCGCTCTCATTATTAAATAATGCTTTCATATCAATAACTACTTTGATGTTGCTTCGGGTTCGGTAGCCGCTCCATGGAGTTTTTGATATCCAAGGAAGACGCCACTGCCATTGTTCTGGCCTATCTGTTGGAATAACGCCATTTAAAACATTGGTCCAATCAGAATCTTTCGTTTTCACTCCACCCACTAATGATGTATTCATATCATTAGGAATCATGCCATCAGAATAATGTCTTATCCAAGAGCTTGGAAACCAGTTTAATCTAGGGTTGTGTATAAGAGTTTTTTGAATATTGGTTGCACCTTTCTTCCATATAAAATCGGCATTGAAGTCATTTTCAAAAGCAAAGCGATTAGGTCTATGTTTTGAATTACTGTGTGATGCCCTAGGTCCATCAATATACGTATATTGACTAAAAATTTGTTCCACTTTTGCAATTCGGTAATTGTTAGTAACCGAATGACCTTCTTCATTCAACCAGTCCATCTGTCCCGGACTTAAGTCATAAATATTAATGGTACCTTTAGTGGAATTCACCATGTCGGCAGTATCATAGGCTCTATTAACTATATTAATTTGATGACTCATTTTTGAGCCTTGATAATCTACGGTCAACTTATACATACCTGGTTCATTCCAGGTATGACTAAAATTTCTCCCTGAACCCATATACTTACCTACCTCATCGGTGTATTCATAATCAGTAACATACCATTTTAATCTCTCATCCATTTGAGGAGAGGTCAAGCGTTTTGCCATGGTTCGTTCTGATAAGTAAAATTCTACATCGTAATGATCAAAAGTATGAGGATCTGAATCCATACAAGTAAAAGTAACTTCTTCTCCTTTTTGGAAAGTATATTCTCGGCTCAAGGAATAATCCCTATCTCCAAACTGAGTACCGTGATTTGAGAGATCATCGTTATAATCTAGCAAATACCAATATTTACCATCTCCTCTTCCTTCTTTTATATCTATGCCCTCAAGTGGTGAGAGCGAGAAATCCGCGTAATAACGACCTGGCACACTTGTAAACCTTGTATTTACTTCCAATAATTCCTTCCCTGCTATGGGAACTCTTCTGGCTCCTTCTTTGCGTTGAAAGTATACCGTGATATCGTGATAACCCCAGCCACCAATATCAAAATACTCTTCCCATTTGTCGCTTGAATTAACCGAATCACTATTTTCATAATATCTGGTATCCTTGGTCAAAATACCTAACTCGTCCTCCCAAGAGTACTCCATGGAAAGGCCCTTTAATATTTCAGGACTTACTCCTTTTAAACCCTGCAATGTGTATTTCACGTCCTTCTGCCATTCCGCGGGCCATTGATCACCACTTAGGCTGCCGTAAAATCCACCGTCTATTCTTAAAGGGACACCCACCAATATTTGAAGGTTTAGTGAATCTCCATTAGAAGAAAATGTAATAATTCCCGGCGCTTTATTGTTGTTGTATGCTTTTCCATCAATAAAATTATATTCTACTTTTGGTTTGCCATTGAAAGATTGATCATTTGTTGTAGAAAATGGGTAGATATAGATACTATCATCCTCTATTTCATAACCTTCATAATGTGGAACGTCTGCTGAATTAATGTTATCCAAATAAGATCGGTTTCTTTGGTATGCTGTCACCAACTCTGCTATAGGGTCACCCTCATCCTCCGGGACTATTTTCCATTCTTCCACATCAACCTTTAGAAGTGCATTGGGTTGATTAAGTGAATCCACCTCTGCATATGGACTGTTTAGATAAATAATTTCATCGCTGTCCAAGCCCAATACATAATTCTGCCCCTGGTACTCTTGATATTGTTTGTCCTGCCAAGCATGCAACAATTGCATGTTATAACCTTCGCGTTGGTTATTCCTTTGGGAAGGTACCTTTTTACCTCCCACTAGGAATCCATCATTTCCAAGATTAGCAGAATATTTTTCTTTTTGCAGCATGTTAGGAGGTAGATTTGAAGTATAATTAGTTTTCTTCGGATCCATTCTCCTTTGTGCTATCCAATACCATGAGTGAACCCCTGAATGCTCATGATATTCAACCTCTGGTATTTTCTTGTTGGTTGAATCGGGATGCTTTCTCAATGCCACACTGTGGACCTGAGAATCAAAGCCCAAAAAGGGGCGGTATTCCCCCGGTCTTACGGATGGGGTACAATAATATTTGACCTCTCCCGCAGTACGTGCAATCCAAACTTCAGGTAGATTACTTATTGTAAATTCTTCCTCTGCAAAAAAAACTACCGAATCACCTGCCAGCAATTTTATAGGGCCCTTCTGAGCCGTTTGGGCTGTATCAAAATAAAAAATATGGCTCTCGTTCCCATAAAAACTGGACCTATAAACAGCGATGGCCAAGTCTCCGATAAAATCAACAGGATATAAGGTCGGAATTCCTGGAATATCTACACTAAAAAAGTCAACAAAAGAGACATTAGTTAGAGTAAGTCTTACAATCACCTTTACAGATGGCTCCCTACTACGAGGATCATGCATATTTGAGGGCTTTTTCAAGGCATAAAGCGCACATGATTTATAATTCGTGCTCTTGCGCGCGCCCTCTCGGATAAGTGAATCATTTTGAATTGTCCACCTGTGTGCCCTAAAAGAAGAATCAATATTCGTAAGAGGACTATTCACTGTTGATTCTACACCGTAAATCATTGCTGATTCAGGTAGCAGGCGATCCGTGTCTTTAACAAGCATCTCTACTGTTATTTTTCCTTTTGAAGCATCTCCTTTGATTCCTAATTTTCTTTCACTTTCAATAAAAGAGAATAAATCATTTCTAAAAACGTATTTTGTAGTTTCATATATTAGATTTTGACTATAAACCATGCTAATCATCGATAAATTCAGGATAATAGCAAAGAATATTCTTTTTATGGTGTGGGGTTTAAAAGAATTATTCTCGAATAGGTTCGTGTATTTTGAGTTTGGTAAATTTTTTTTCATGACTTAATGATGTTTATAAAATCTATTAGATTGCTCTAAGGAGATGAGCTATTTCTCGCATTTTCCCCATGAGAAATGATAAATCATAGATTCGTCTTTGACTATATATTCACGATGGGTATTCCAAACGTTGGCACAGGAAGCAGGAACAATTTCTCTGAAGTCATCCAACCATTCGTCTTTGTTATAAAATATATACGCTCCTTGTGATCTGCCAGGTAAGGTGGTCTCAAAGGCGTAAAGTTTATCTTTTGTTAAATCCATTTTTTTGAAAGACCAATTACCTCCAATAAAATCTCTGGTAAAATCACCGGTGACAAAAACCCCATCGGGGGTTCTTGTTGTTTCCATATCCACTTTAAAGATTACAGACTGATCGCCCAGTGCTGCGGGCATAATATTTAAGTCATAGGATAGAAAATCAGCACCCGCATGTAACTCACCTTCAAAATTAAAGAGGGTAGCATTTTCCCAGTGAGAGCCTGTAGCCCAATAAGTTTGACATGTTGTGGATATCCATGCTGGTTCCCAATAAATGACCCCAATTCCGCCGTTTTCTTTGACCAGCCAACTCAATTCGATCAAAAAATCTCTTTGTGTTTCGATGGAGAAACTTCCACCGTAGGTAAAAAGCCTACAATCTAATCCAAGGATGTTATTTGCGTAATCATTCTCGTTATTATTGGTCCATGGATAACCCGTTTCTACAACCATAACCTCTTTATCAAATTGTTCCTTAAGACTTCCAATTTGTTCTCCTACCTCTCTAACTCCCATTTCATGCCACTGGGGATAATAAGAGAGTCCTATAATATCAAAATTTGCAAGTCCATTAGTAAGAGCATTCGAAAACCAATTCATGGCCTCTTTCGGATCGGCAATATGTATTATAGTTTGTATCTTCTTATTCAATTCTTGGTTGAAATCATTCACCGCATCGATTCCTCTTTGAAGCAAGGCTACCTGCCTTGTCCATTTTACAGGATATACATCTGGACTATTACCGTCCAGGTCAGTGTTGTTTCTTGGTTGTAAAATATTCCCGTTTGTTTCGTTTCCGATTTGGATAAATTCGGGCAGCAGACCGGAGCGATTTAAATCGTCTACTATACGAAGTGTATAATTATATACCGAATCACCCAAGACTTTATCTTCAGTAATTGACTCCCATGCTGCAGGTCGCCATTGGCGACCAGGATCTGCCCAAAAGTCTGAATAGTGAAAGATCAACATCACTTTCATCCCTGCAGACTTAGCCCTCGTGATAGAAGATTTAATGTCTTTTATGTTACTGTAATTGGTCCAATCAGGATTATGCCACAACCTTAGTCTTACTAATTCAGAACCCGCAGAAGATAAGATCTCGTAAGGATCACCCGGTTTTCCATTTTTATCTTTATAAGATGCCCCGCAATCTTCTAATTCGTTTACATAGGAAAGGTCTACTCCAGTGTAAAAATTTTGAGCATAAGCATTGATCGTTGAGAGAAAACATATCAAACCAATTAATAATAATTTACTATTCATAATTATCGTTTTAGCTACTATCATTTTCGTTAAAAAGAATTAAAGTGATTTTGAAGGATTGTTGATCTTAAATACTCAAATACACTTATAATAACTACTATCCTAATTAATGATAAATGACATTCGTTTAGTGATACTCATTATATTGAAAAGAGAAAAAGGAACAAGAGGAAGAGAATAGATGATTAAACTCACCGTGTTCATAAAACTCCAATTCTAATTACAATATATGAATTTTAAACCATACCTAAGTACATCACATTTTATTATTTTAAAAATACAGGCGGTATTTTTGTTACCGGTTGAAAAAATCAGATTTAAAAGGGGATATTTTCGTTAAAGGTTAATATTATGATTGAAGTAAATACTTGATAAATAGTGAAGGTTAATATTATATGTCACTGACTCTCAAAATATTACGTGTTACCCAAAACCTAGAACTGAGGAAAAAATATCAAAATCTTGTCTTTTTTGAATTCCAACAGCCATTGTCAAATGATCAGGCCTGCTATGTGCGTCTAGCTAAGTTCAAACGGTTCGATGGGTTCATTCATAAAACATATATGCAGCCATTATTGCAAGGAAAAGCTCAAATAACACTTCAGTGTACCACAATGATGGTTTACCAAGCTTTACTTCCACGGGAAAGACAAGAGGTCGTTAACGGTTCAGGCAACAAGTTGTAAAAGCCATGGTCAAAGTCAGTCATTTCCAATGATGAGTAAAGTGGTAATAAATGAACCAAAGAGAAAGAAGAAGAAAACACCAAAAGAAGCGAGAATAAAGACACTAGTTAGTGTCTTTAAGAAAACAGTATCTTTTGAAAGAAAACGATGTTTTTAGCTCATAAAACGAGTTTTTTTGAAATTTCAATCACAAATGGTCATTGAATCTATTTTTGGAATTTTAGTGAAAATACAATAAGATCACAGGTTTACCTTCATTCGTTCAAAATTCGGATGAATTTTTAAGGAATTGAGAAATTGATTCCAAAGTATAAAAAAGTATAAAATAGATTCGATTCTTTGTTTTGCTAAAAAAACTATACTGCAGGTGTTAATAAAGCGTGTTTTTTGCCTTTTCTTAGAGACACTATCTAATGAAGGGGACCTATTTCTATAACCTCTTGGGCAGAACGGTAACCCATAAACTGTCTGTTTATTTGTAAAAACCTTTTCATTTACTTAGTGTCTATTTCAACCAATCTGTTAAGACCGCAGTAATTCACTCGGTGTTTTTCCATACTTCTTTTTAAATACCTGACTAAAATACTTTTTATCCGAAAAACCAACTTTATAGCAGGCTTCTGCTACACTGAATTTATACTTAGTAAGTATATCAGCCGCTTGTTGAAGTCGATAATCCCTAACAAATTCCACCAAAGTTAAACCAGTCAATGCCTTAATCTTTTTATAAATGACAGAATGACTCATGCCCATTTCCGAGGCTATAAACTCAGCATGTAGTTCGGAATTATCAATGTTAGCTTGGATCACATGAACCAATTCTTTCAAAAATCGCTCATCAGGGGTCTTTAGATTCAAATCATCAGGACGTGTAGCAAGCTGGTTACGAATCTGTGCGACCAGTGTCTCTCTTGATTTAAGAATATTCTCAATGCGTGAAATCAAAATCACCGAATTGAAGGGTTTGGTTATATAATCATCTGCCCCTGTTTCATAACCTTCTTTCTTAAAAACGGTCTCGGTTCGGGCTGTTAGCAGAATAACAGGGATATGGGATGTACTCGGGTGCTTTTTTAGCTTTTTAGTTAAAGTAATTCCATCCATTTCCGGCATCATCACATCGGAGACTATCAGATCGGGTAATTTCTGTGACATCATCTCGTATGCTTCAACACCGTTAGTGGCTTCTAACACAGTAAATCGTGATGACAAAATATCTCTAATGAATCTTCTTATGCCCGGATTATCTTCAACGATCAAGATCTCATGTTCATGCTGTGAATTGATTGGTTCTGATTTTAAATCAGTTGATACAACCTTGTATCCAACTAGTGAATCACTGTTTTTAAATGTGGTGATAAGGTCCTTGTCAGCGAAGTGGTCCTTACCCAATCGTAAATTCACAGAAAATGAACTTCCTTTTCCCTCTTCGCTCTGTACAGAGACTGTTCCATGGTGTAGTTTAATGATATCGTTTACAATAGACAAGCCTAGTCCAAATCCTTTTCGGGTATTGTCCCGATTGTTTTTGCTTTGATAAAAGCGCTTAAAGACATTGTTGATTTCTTCCGCAGGAATACCTCTCCCATTATCACAAATAGCTACTTCAATAAATGTTTCTTTTTGTTCGATCTTCATCTCAATCTTGCCTCCGGCAGAAGTGTTTTTAAATGCATTGGAGAGAAGGTTTGTAAATACTTTTTCAAGTTGATCTCTATCGTACCAGGCAGGTATTTCATTGCTTGCCGAGTTAAATTGATAGTCAATTAACATGGCATCCGCTTTATTCACGAAAGACAAATAAATCTCTTTGCAAAAAGCCACAAAATTACCTTGTGCGACTTTTAACCTTACCCCTCCCTGATCCAGCTTTCTGAAGTCTAATAATTCATTGACTAACTCCAGGAGATGGTTACAGTTATTTTGAAGATTGTTCACAGAACGCATAATTTTCTTTGAGTCTCCGATATTCATCGATAGTTGTTCAATCTCACCAACAATTAAGGTCAGCGGCGTTTTAATTTCATGGGATACATTAACGAAAAACCGTTGTTTGATCTGATTTATCTCTGATTCTTTTTCTCGACCAACCTTCTCATTTTCTAATTGGTTTTTGATTTTCTCCAGACTTATAGCGTATCTTATAAAATAATAAAGGAGCCCGATGAATACAAAGACATAAATCGAATAAGCCCACCAAGTTTTCCACAGGGGAGGACGTATTATAAACCGAAAGTTCTCCTCAATTTGGGATGTAGCATTGCGAACCTTAAATTCATACTTTCCTGGATCGAGACCGAGATAGTTCATTGACCTTTCGTGATTGAGTTCGATCCATTCCGGATACGCAGGTTCAAGCTTTACTTCGTAAGTCTCTTGATCGGAAGTGGGATATAGAGGTGTTGAAAATTGGAATGTAATTGTGTTTTGATAATATTCAAGATCGCTCAATTCTTTCTCTGCGGAGTGTAGTCCAAACTCATTTAATTCTTTGTCAAGAATTTTCACTTCCAATATTTCAACCTTCCGGTTAGCCGTCTCTTCTCGGTACCTGGAATCGAAGGAAATTACACCATCGGTACTGCCGAAATATAGCTTGCCGGTTAGATCGATATTAGCGGCATTAATGTAAAATTGATCTGAAGCTAAGGGGAATTCATCAACCGTAAAATCAGGTGATATTGTTAGTATTTTCGTATTTGTAGATAACCAAATATTTTCGTTTTCGCGCGATGATATAATCGAGAGAATATTCGAGTTATCGGGTAGATCCTTATTGTCAATCAGCTTGCTCTCAGTAAAAGGATATTGGGAAAGGTGAAGCCCTTCTCCCCAGGTCCCCAGCCAAACTCCTTCATTAGTATTTTCAATGGAAACGATATTTTGAATCTGTGGTAATACAGGTCTTACGTTGAGGTCAGAAGATTTAAAAACAAATAAGCCCTGACCATAGGTGCCAACGAGAATTTCATCTTCATTGATACGCTCAAGAACGACCACATCCGTCGGCACTTTGTTCCCGGTTTTGATCACACTGAATTTGCTTTTCTGCTCGTCATATAAGTTGAGTCCTCCACCCCATGTTGCGATTAAAAATTTGTCATCGCCAATCTTTTCAACATCACGAACATCATCATGGCTTAATCCCGAATTGACAGTGTAGTGCTTTACTAATCCATCCTTCTTATTTTCAATGATGTACAAACCAGATTGGAATGTACCTATCCAGTATCTTTTGTCTATTTTGTCAATGAACTGGATATATGATTTATCCGGGAGTATCTGCGTAAAATCCCTTATTAGCGATTGTTTATTTTCAATTGATAATCCTAAACCATCCGTTCCGAACCACAAATTTTGTCTATCGGCATAAATACTCAGGACGCCTGTAGTATTAGACCCATCAAAATCACTATAAAAAAATTCTATATTCTCAAGTCTTTGATCAAGTATGCTCATGCCATCCCACGCTGAGCCAAACCATAAATTTCCGTCCCTATCTTCAAAGCATTTTTGAATAGCATTGCTGATCAAAGCATTTTCAATGGAGGAGCGATGGGTATAGTTAGTTATTTTATTTTCTTTGATTTTGTAAATTCCTTGTCCGTCTGTTCCAATCCAGAAAGCACCATTTCTATCTAAAATGACGTCCCTAATATCCGTTGCATCAATTGAATATCTTATAAATGTGTCCCGGTAAGGATCAAATACATGTAATCCATATTGGCGTGTACCCACAAACAGCCTTCTATCATTCACAGGATAAATGGTTTGGATTTTTATATCTGGCCATTGTTTCGACAGATTGTATGAGATATAGGATCCGTTTTTATCTAATTGTATCAAATCTCCGCCGGAAGTACCAAGCCAGAGTAAATCACCCTGAAATTCAAAGGCGTCTATGTTCAATGAAATCTTAGCATTTAATTTATCTATCCTCCAGGAATCTGATCCTGAAATACAAGCCAGACCTACTTCTGAAAGTATCCATAAACTTGAATCTCTTGCCAATTTTATGGATTTAATGGTTTCACCCAAACCTTCAAATTTGAACTCTGAGATCTGTTTTGTCTTTGATTCAATATAAAATAGACCACCTCCATTAGTACCTATCCATATATTGCCGGAATAATCAACTAAAAGTGATGAAATATCATTGGATCTGATGCTTGAATTTGCAGTGTGATAATGTTTAAAGTCATGTCCATCATATCTGTTGACACCATGCTTGGTACCTATCCAAATTAAACCTTGTTTATCTTGGGCTAAACTTGTAATAGCTCCCGAGGAAAGGCCATCTCGTCGTTGTAAATTGAAAAACCTTTCAGAACCTTGGCCGTGAATTGATAAAAAAAGAAAGTATAAAAATAAGAATCCAAAAACTCGATAAATCATAAAACGAAATAAAATTCTTTTTCAATATAT
>JBCDKO010000113.1:0-15060 GCA_038746525.1 Bacteroidota bacterium | reverse complement strand
TCTCTAAATGAGGCAGGAGTTTATCATGATCATGTTCTTCTAAAAAGAAGAGAATGCTGCCAATAACAATAAAGCATAACCAACGAAAACAACAATAAGAAGTAGCGCCTTAGTTTTCATTCTTTCTTGTATAATCCCCTACCTTAAAAACTCTAAATACCTAGTGACGACACGTACATAGCTATCGCAAAGAAAAAGAAATCAAAGAATATTGTCCAAAGAGCTAAAAAGAATGCCTCTATCGGATAATAGAAGAGATTTCCCAAGAAACTACCAATACTTCGGTACGTTCCATGAAATGCTTCATTGCATGTATGAATGGTGCTACATAAAATTGCTAAGGTTAAAAAAACAAGAAAGTTGATGAAAAATCCGGAGATAACATGCGTTTTAATAAGGGCATGTTGAAGTTGCCCCGATAGCGAAAATAAAAATGCAGCACCATGGAATAACGAAAAATATAGGATTCGGGGAACGTGTCACAATGTTTGACCCAGGCCAAATAGATTTAGTTATCATAAAAGGATTAGGGTTCAATTGAAATATTTCAATTGAAAAACGTAACAGAAATAAAGCTTATAAAAACAATAAAAACGTGATAACAAAAACCCTCATGGTTATAATTTGAATGGTGATATGGACACGTTCTCATTGGATTAGTTTTGGCTTTTTCACGCTTCATTGTTTATTTAAAACAGTAATAATTATAGTTTTCTAAATCAATATAACTGAATTTCGTAAGATATAATTTATTGTCTGCTATTCCAAGATACATTTCTCCTAGTTGAAACTCGCACCTGTTGAAAAAATTTTGCTTTGCCAGTATATTGCCCGCCAAATCCTGCAATTCCACATAGGCCATTTGATAGCTACTTTCACCAGTCAGTGAAAGGGTTCGAAAGTTGTTTTGTAGGTAAATGACGACCTGCAAATTTGTGTCAGGTATTGTCTTGGTTTTATAGTACGAGTAACTTGGTTTATTTGTAAAGTATAGAAAGGCAATAATTATTGTCAATAAAGCAGGCATCACATACTTTAAATAGTGATCGTCTTGATAACTTAAGTAATGTAGTGTGTAAAGTAGTGAAGTCGATAAGGAGCTGACAAGTAGAAATGTCAAAAACAGATACAATGAATGCTGTATTCTGCTTTTTAGAGTGCTTTGAATGTAACAATCTTTAAAAAGATTAAAAATGAAAGTAAATATTGCGGTATTCAATAAAATGTATTGATAAAGATAAATTTCAATATCTGGAAGTCTGGAGTAGATATTTCTTAGGGTAAAGAAAAATACGATGAGCAACAGACCATATCCAATAAAAGTAATAGCCAAAAAATACCATTTGTTTTTCGTTGTCATGGCACATCTTTTAGTTCGAACGTTAGGTCAACATCAACAAAGTGGATGTCCGAATAGAGGTAAAAATTATAGCCTTCTTGATGAGCTTTGTGGTCATCTCGATAATCCCTATATGATTTATTATTTACCTCATAAAACCCATCTTTGTCCCAGGGGGATCTTTTAACGCTAACATCATTTTTACCTAAAATTCTCCAAAATCCCAATTCTTGAGGATTTTCAGCGTCTTTTTTATCAATAAAATCAAATTGGTCTTTTATATAAAACCCTAACCCCTGGACATTGACCTTTAACCAATTAGACCAAAACCCTTCTTTATAAAGCAGTTGACTAGTAGCTAGGACAACTTATAGCATTCTTTGTTATTACTTTTTTAACAATCCTTTTAACCTTAAAAATTCCAAGAAACCAAAAGAGGCCATAAATACAGCTATCGCAAAGAAAATTAACTGAGTATTTATAATATAAACAGCAAAAATTAATGCCTCTATGGGGTGCAGCAAAACCAAATCATTTATAAAACGGCTTACACTCCCATATGATCCTTGAAATGCTTCATAGAGGGTATGTATGGCACCACACAAAACAGCAGATATAAACAATACAGGAAGATTTATGAAAGTAGCAGATATAAACAAGCGTTTACCAAAAGATTTATCTTTATATCTGTGTATTCCTATGAAACGCTTGTAAAAAAGAACAACAATCGAAAAAGAAAATGCTAGAATAACAAATATAAGATTTAAATATCTTGTCATAATGTTTGGTCTCCCAAAAATGAATGACACATCTAACATAAATAAATGAGCGTTAGAAGAGAGCAGCTAAAACATAGCACGTAATAAAAATAGAGCAGCTAAAAACAATAAAAACGTGATAACAAAAACCCTCATGGTTATAATTTGAATGGTGATATGGACACGTTCTCATGGTTTACCGTAGAGTACAAGTGATAGTCATAACCTTCGCCATGATCATTCCTATAATTATTGAATTCTTTATTTTCGACTTTGTAGTAATGTTTTCCTACTAGTGGTAACATATATAGAACATATGGAAAAACCTTAATTGCACTCTTTTCTTCTATCTTCCAATACCCTAAGTCTTGAGAGTCATTCGGATCTTCATCTGCGAAGTCATACCTGTATTTTAGGTAAAAAGAGAGTTGAGTCACATGTACCAACGTAGGGTCCGAAGTAAAGTAGTCCCCTTTTTTGTATTCCAAATAGCCCGAAGCATAGACCCTGTAGCTAATACGTGACGATAATAGTGAACAAAATATCTTTATGAAAATTCTAATATTATATAATAATTCAAAAGAGTTAAAGGCATAAAGCGGTACGCTTATGAATGTCAATATGGTTTAGTTGGGTAAAATGTACAATTCCCTTATCTAATTCCCACTTTATCTTAAGATCGCCAATAATGAAAGTGCAAGCTGGTTTACTTATCGTTTCACCTTTATCATTTTTCAATACAACATAGGCTTTACAATAAGCTATTTGACTGGAAAAACCAATGTGCCAACTTTTTTTTTCTGTATATATTTCAAGCGTATACTCATTATCAGGACTTTTGACAATACTTGATAGCTCATAGTTCCGTTGAAAAACCAAAAAAAGAACCGCCGAAATGATCATTGTTATAATTATCCATTTAATTGTTTCTTTTTTCTCCATTTACACATCTTTGAACTTTAAGGTTATATCTACATCAAAAAAATGGATGTCAGAGTATAAATAAAAGTCATAGCCCTCATTATGGATTCGGTGCACATCCCTGTAATCTCTGTATGTTTTATTAGTTACTTCATAAAACCCATCTTTGTCCCAAGGGAATCTTTTAACACGAACGTCATTTTTATCTAAAATTCTCCAAAATCCCAATTTTTGAGGATTTTCAGCGTCTTCTTTATCAATAAAATCAAATTGGTCTTTTATATAAAACCCTAACCTCTGGACATTGACCTCTAACCAATTAGACCAAAACCCTTCTTTATAAAGCAGTTGACAAGTAGCTAGGACAACTTATAGCATTGTTTGATTATTACTTTTTTAACAATCCTTGTAAGCGTAAAAACTCCAGGATGCCGAATGAAAATATTATTTGAAGAACTGAGAAAACCCCAAAAGAATTAAAAGCAATATAAGCACCCAGCAGACCAGACTCTATTCCCCTATTAAACAAATTACTCATAAACCTGTCATTTCCCGGATAATAACCGGCCAGAACATCATGCACGCTAAACAATATTCCACATAAAAAGCCACCAACTATTAAAGTAATTATTCCTATCAGAGGGAAAAGAACAAAAGCACGGATTATTATCTTCTGACGTTGATAGTAATTTATGAGAAGTGTACTGTTTGTAGCAAATATTAAAGTGATCAGAGCAAGATATTGATAAAAATAATAATCAAAAAAACTTGTTATGCCAGAGTATGGCACTTTTATTGTAAAATCGTGATTAAGTAGATATTTTAATATGGCATAAAGAATAAGTGAACAGATATAAGATAATAAAAATATTGCTATAAAAAATTTATTGTCTCGCATAGGGTGTACCACAGTTTTGCATTTATTGACTTGGGTTGCAGATCAGATTTTTTACCAGATTCCGGTTTCCGCTTTTTTCGGCTACTCGGAGATTGATGATCTGTTGGGCTCCCAACAGCGTCCATCTCTGTCCTGAAAGTTTCAGACGTTGTTGAATGAGCGTCCTGTGCGCAGACGCTATGGGTCCGCTACCGATTAACCATCCTTTTTCCAAATAATCTCTGTACTGCATGCGTTTGCAATGATGCTCATAGTAAGTCAGCCACCGAGCCTGTTTCTTGCGTGCCCTTCCTCTGCAACGAATCAATTCCACATTCACCATCACGATTTCCACTCCGTTATCCAGCAGCAGTTCAGATTGATGTTCCACCCTACTGTTTATCGTTTTTTTTTGCTGTCCCTCTCCACCCCAACGACTTGCTGTAGTACTTCTCGACTGGTTTGCTCCACAAACTTTACATAACTTTCTTCAAAAGCATACGCATCTTGCTGGCCCTCTTGGGAAGCCTCCCATTGTTCAAAACGTTCTGAGAAAATGGCTATAGCTTCTCGCTTCTTACTTGATTTTGATTCCATCGTTTCTTTTAAAGTTCATCATTGATCAAAAGCTTTCATACATACTTAGCATATGTTATAAATCCAGCTTGATAGATGTTCGCACTCTGTTTATATTGGAATACAAATGAAAATTATATCCCATACCATGATCATCTCGATAATCCCGATAGAGTTTATTATTCACTTCATAATATCCATTCTTATTTAGATTTCTTTCTACCTCCGCACCATTTTTACCCAAAATTTTCCAAAATCCGAGCGGTTGTGATTTTTTTCCAGGATCGTCAATAAAATCGAAACTGTCTTTGATATAAAATCCTAAATGAGTTACATTAACCTGAGTGTAAGAATCAAGGGACCATAGATATTTACCCTTCTTAAATTCTAAATAGCCTGAAGCTAAAACATGATAATTGAAAGATGCTAATGTCGCAATGAAATCATCTAACCCTTCTTTTCTATAATGTGTCCCAATGTCAAAAAAACCCCTAAATGGCTTTGCTTTAAAATAGTATTTTTCAAACCTGGGTATTTGCTCCCCACTGGGAAAGCGTTTCGTTTCTGAGGTTATAATTTTTTCATCATATATTCCAAAATCCACTCTTGGATTATCTTCTGTTGGTTTTGTTATCAAGCCTTCATCGATCATCTTATTAATTTCCGCATGAAGTGATCTTGAGACTTTATTTGTAAAAGTCGAATTTAAATCATCAATAACATCGTTTTTAAATTCAATATACTCATCTTTTACTTCCTCAGATTCTTTCATCAGCCAATCCCAATCAATTATGTTTAAAAAAGGATCTATCGTTTCTCTGTCTATAACATTGCCTCTTGTAAACCAAATTCGCTGCAACTTTTCTCCATTAACAAACCCGAGTATATTCATTAGCTTAGGTATATACCGCACAAAATGCACGGTAAGGGTATCTTCCAGCTCTTCTGTTTCCGTGGTGACGGCCCCGTCTTGATCTTCAGAGTTGACGACCAGCTCCCAAAAAAACTCAATCTGTGTGGGGAAGAGGTCGCTGCTACCAGCAATCAACTTGGCTGCTTCGTTATAAAACAAGTAGTCTATGGTGATCTTGTGCTCGAGGTTGAATTCACTTCCACCACACAGCGGGCGGCTGTCCGAAGTATATAATAGCACTTTCTCGTCATTGGTTGTTTTATCTTTTCCGTAGATATTGAAGTGGCAGTCCGTGAATTCCTCGCCGTTGAGCTTGGCGATGGTGATCCATTCATCATGTTCAAAAGGTAGTGTCATGTTTCAAGTCAGTTTATGGTCCATCCCTTTCTTTATGGTGCGCCGTGCTGGATAAATGGTTCTTTCAGGACTTGTCTTATACTTTTTCATAATATCTCATTGTTTTTTGAGTAAATAATTGCTCATCAAGACTGTTTTTAATACTCATCAGACTGATCTAATTGTGTCACCACATCCCAAACAATCCCATTGCCATTTGAAGAAACTATTTATTTAATAATATAAAACAATTGAACCAAGCACTTAGTAAATATGAAAAATGGGGGTTAGCATGCATATGAACACATTTGGATTTAGGAATCTGCTGATTTGTTGTGCTTGCTTTATCTGAATGATCCATTTTCTTTGTTTGCAGCTAGCCAGAGCTATTTATTAAGTGCCTACTTCAATAAAACAAAATCTAGTGTGGCTTGATCTTCTACTCGTATTTTGATTGCTGGCGCACGTCTTCCTATACGTACAGAGATGAAAAATTAATAATATATATTATCGCAATTAACACTAGTAATTAGCGCACAAAAACCAGTTCATATCGGCTTGTAAAATGTTAACGCAATATCTTTATAGATTATGCTCGCTTCTTTCCCATTGATTTTTAGTGACGAAACAAAACAAATGCTATCTAGCCTGGTACCCATCATTATGGTTTTAGGCTGTATCTGAATATCCGTAATATCATAGACCGTATCATTTACTACCAACCGGTACATTTCTCTTGAAAATAACGATTCTTTTAAATAGATAGTTGTTTCAACGGACTCCTTGATCTGATATTCATCATTATTGCTCGTAATGATCTTGTCGATTTGTATACTCTTCAAACTATTTTCTTCAGCCTCAATCCTAAAAAATTTAGTGTTTTTTTTATTTACTTTATCAAAACCACATACTTTCAATTCTCCCAGTAATTCGGCATTAGCGCAATCTCTAGGTTCTTTACAATGCAATAAAAATAACAACATAAGTAAAATTCCGTTTTTCATTATCTCAATTTTAAATAGCCATAATAATTTGCCCTAAACTGGTCTTTTGTCAAATGAATTTTACGCATCAAAACACCATCTCTAGTTTGGCCATCTCTAAGCTCTCCCCAGGTGTATACAAAGAATTCAATCATACTTACTTTATCATAATTTGTCTCTATTGATCCATTACTATTTAGTAATCTTAAATTTCCCTCATAAACGACCCAATGATACTCTCCAAAATCATCCCATGAATAGTTTTCTCCTGGATATCTTTTTACCATATCAGCATCAATCATCATGAAAATTTTATAGCCATTTTGATAGTCGGTATTAATATCTCCCTCTAGAATTCTAACTTTTTCATTAGAACCAAAAGAATCTCTTAAATAAGATTTGTTAATTTTATAAAGATCCATCTTTACAATGTTGTATCCCAGTAAGTTTTTCCCAAGATTTATCATCAGCCAAGGCCAATTTATGGCAGATGCATCTTGTCCTTCTTTACCTACATATCCAAAATCACTTTCCTTGCTTCTTGTTGTTGCCATGGTAATCCAGTCGGCTTCTGGTATACGTGGGTAATCATTAGATGTAGCAGGATCAGTGTCATACATTTCTTTCTTAGCATTTTCATGTGGTTCAACAATATACCCATTATGAGTCACCTCTCCTCGTTTATGGAGCTTATCTACTAAATCATAGTATCCAGAAGGATGGTTTTTAGCTAGTAGATAGAATATACAAGCCATTCCACAGAGAGATGTTCCTCCTTGATTTATCATCCAAGCATTTCTTTTTCTGTCTGTAGCTTGTCTTAAAACTATCTTCCTATCAAACCATCTAAAACGGTAATGATGAAAGACTTCTAGGCAGGCTTCTTGGCCTTTGTTGTTTATGTAAGCGTAAAACTTCACGCTTACTCCACACAAGTTTAAGTCATCCGCTTTAAAAATTACTTCTTTACCAGTTTCTCTTAATACACCTATTACTAAGCTTCCATTTTCGGTAATGTAACTGAATTCCCAATTAATAAAATTCATGTATTCAGGTTCTTTATTATCCAGAAACTTTGTAACCCTTAATGTATAGTCTTTTCCATGAATCATTCCTTTTTGTGTATTCCCTAATCCATCGTTGGCAGAGCCTTCATCAAGGTCGAGTATTTCAATAGTTTCTACTGCATAGTTTTCTATACCCGTTAAGTCCTGAATCCATGGAACTCGATTTCTATTTGCTACCCTAGTATTGTCGCTATGTACAAGAAAAAGTTCAGATGAACTCATAAAAGCACTTTCCACCAGCATTTGGGGCTTGACATCGGCCACTATCGGGTCCATGTCCGTAGGCACCAGTTTGGTGGGCTCGCTTCTCTGCAGGTGGTCCGTGATCGTGATCTGCGCACCACCGTAGTTGCACATGATCCTGGAGTCTTCCAGCAAGGCAGCCGCCCCCTGTATTTTTGTATCAGCCACCGGCTGCCACGCACCCGGTGAAATGACGCCCGCACAGGGAGAAGATTGGAAAGGGCTCTTCTTGCAGGTGCCCGAAAAGAGCAAGTTAGCTTTTTGGTTGTCTTTCTCGGTAGCAAAAAAATTACCTTGCAACTTAATTTGGTTGGAAGTGACCATTAACTGCCCCTCGGGCCCGTTACAAAGCGGGCATTTTATTTTCGCTCCATTGCACACATAATTTTTTCCCATGACGCTTATAACCGTTTTATCGTGATCGTTTGTGACTTGACATACTCATGCCCATAGCTAGCCAACATGGTAAAGTCTCCTTTGCGCAGCCAGCCAGTTGCCGTGTCCATTTCATACAACCCCTCATATTGCATGAGCTGGAACGTGGCGGACGGGTAGCCTTTTCTCCTGAAAAATTTGTTGATTTTTTTGTTCGACAGCCCAGTTTCCTCTATTTCGCCAAAAAATTCTATGTAAACAGGGTTGGCGTCCTCGGTGCCGTCGTCCAGCCAGGTAAATGTCTCGTCAACGGCAAGGGGGAGATAATTAATGGACTGTAAATGGGCCTTTTGTCTTTTGACCGGGGAAGAGTAGTCCCTGTAGAGGCCATTCCATAAAAAACCCAGGAGGCGATATTGGTTGATGTCGCCCAACAGCTTATTTTCGTCCTGGACCTTGGCTTCGATGGTGTCCAGGTACTTAACAACGGCAGGGCCCTTGAACGCATCCAAGGCTGAACGTTTTACCTTTTCCCATTTCTTCAAGATGTTGTAATGGTTGGCAATGGAGGTGATGGTGCCACTTTCATTAACCACAATGCTTAGCTCGTCCAGCAGTTGATACAATCCTTTGCTAAACTTTTCTTGTTTGGCCAGTTCGCTGCCCAGATCCAACTTTTTTAGGGTAGTGGCCACATGATATAAGTTGGTTGCCTCCCCATGCTGATGTGACTGCTTCACAGTGATCTCTTTTTCCAATTGATGGTTATAGACTTTTTCTTTGTCCGTCAACGACGAGGTCATGGTATACGTGAACTTATACTCAAGTCCACTTTTGATGGGCTCCAACAAAAAGCTTTTCCGGGGCGCGAATTTGACAGTTGAAAAAAGCATCTGATATTATTTCGTATAAGCTAGCATATTCGAATGAGCTAGTGCTTTTCAACTGAACTTAAGCCAAGCCCCCTTACAAAATCCAATAGCCCAAAAGGCTGGTAGCCAAAACAGGTCATCGTATCCATCATCCTTTGCTCACGTCCACGTCCGAGCCCCCTTTAAATGTGGCCTTGCCTGCACCCTGTACGTTCATGTCGCCATTTTGGGCCAGAATGCTGGCTTCTGAAGATGTGACATCCAAGGAATTTGTCACCTCTACCGTCTTGCTACCTTCGACCGTTTCGGTTAGGTCCGTGGTATGCAGGGAATATGTACTTTCAGCAGTCACCTTCAGGGCATTGCCCACGCCCATGACCTTGTCTTCCTGCACTTGGGTTTCCATGTTTTGGGCCTGTTGATAAATCTTTTCCGTAGCTCTGATATTGATGTTCTTCGCTTCAATGTCAATGGTCTCCTGTGCAGATATCCGGATTTTCTTATTGGCCGTATCGATGAAGATCACGTTCTGGTACTTATCTATAATGGTGATGCTCTCTGCGTTGGCGGCGTCGTCAAACTTCAACATATGGCCGCTGCGGGTGGTGATGCTCTTGACATCGTTGTTTTCACTGCCCCCGGTTCCGTTCGCTCCGTGGAAAAGCCCTCCCATCACAAAGGGACAGTTCGGGTTCATTCGCTCAAAGCCCACTATTACCTGGTCGCCTACTTCCGGGATGAACACATGGCCGCGATTTTGAGGGTGTTGCTCTCCGGCCCCCGCATCCGGCATCATTACCCGCATCCAATAGCTCTCCATCACCTCCTGCATCCAGAAAAACTTCACCTTCACCCGGCCCATGCCTTTGGGATCAACATTGTCTGTCACCACTGCCAGCTGCGAATGCACCGATGGCTGCTTGACCCCTTCTATTTCAGGAAGTACTTTCAGGTTACCCGGTAGCGCATCTATCCGGTTGAAATAGGAACCATCGCATTCTGCTTCATGAGAAATGCCGTATGTCATGTAGTCCCCGTAATGCCTGTTTTCATATTCCTCTTCCGAAGTTCTTCGGAAATGTGTGGCTAAATTCAACGGCGTGCCTAAGCCAATGCCCTTCCGGCAGGTTTTTAGCTTTATCCTATTCATATGGGCAGCCAACCGTGCCTGTACATGCTCCAGCCGCTGTTCCAGCCGCATCTTGTCGTTGACGAAACTTGGTGAGGCGATTTGGGGCTTGATGCTGAAGAGGTTTTTGCTTACCTGAAAAGCATCGTCGCCCAGTTCGTTGAGCCCGTTTGCCCTTCCTTTGCCCTCCAGCGTTTCCTGTTTGTCATTCTCCAGGTCGTAGTAATATTGGGCTTGTGCCACTGCGGAGGCTTCCATACCAATGCTGATGAAATCGGCTTCTTTGTTGTACCGGACTGTGACGGCTTGTCTACTTTCCTCGGGTCTGCCAAAGCAAAGGCGGGAGCCATCATAGTAAAGCCATTCGTCGTATTTCACGGCCAGCCGCTGCAAAAAGTGGAAATGGGATTCTTCAAACTGCACTTCGTAGAGAATGGCTTCGGTAAACTGGGGTGTTACGCTTGCTTCAACCCCGGCTTGTTCACATACGTTTTGCACGATGGACGTAAGGGTCTTCTCCGTCCAGCTTTGGGTGTGGGAGCCGCCCTCCAGCAGGATGGTCTTGGAGAAGCCCTTCAGGTGGATATTGCCTTCAAATCCTTCTTCATGGGAAAGGCTCACATGGGTGATGATGCCCGCAAAGTCGCTGTCGCCAAAGCCGATAGTCAGTGACTTTCCCAGCCAGCTTTTGGATTGTTCCAGTGTATAGGCCCCTTTTTCTTCGATGACCTCGTGGTCCAGGATCACCTCGAAGGTGTGATGTTGGCCAAATTGCTGGTCGAGCTTGATTTTATTAAAGGTGGTAATGAACGAACTGTCGACGCTTAACGATACCCCGGGATTAGATGTATTGGAATCTGCCATAAATTTTATGTGAGTTTTGATAAATGATTCATTGAAAAAATAAGACCAGAAAAACTTCCCCGCTCCCTTCAGGAGCACGGGAAATAAATTCAAATGAAAGAAAGACGATACTGCCTTTCTTTAAGATGATAAAGGCCAGTTGTTGTCCAATTCGGCACTGCCAATGATGATGCTCTCTGCAGAAACAGCAAACTCAATGAACATTGGATGATCATCGCTGACGTCAAGCTTCTCCAGGTAATGCACAATGTATGCATTCTTGAACTCCAGTTCTTTAAGCTTGGCATCTTCGTCGCCTTTCTTGAAGGTGATGACTCCGTCCAGTGCTTTGAATTGGTTGTTGACCATTGCTTCTACTTTCGTGGTGTCTGCTGTTGATTCCACCCTTATGGTGATCTTGCCGCCAAACACTCCGGAGGAGGGCTTTCCTTTTTGGTCCACATTCCGACTGAGCTCATATTCTGTGTACAACACATCATACTCCTGACCTAGTAGTGATAATTTCGCTTCAAATGCCATTGTTTTAAAAATTTTTAGTTAAAAAATGAAAAAATAAAAAATTTAAATACCGGATTTTAGCGTCAGGGAGGGGATTAGAATAGCTCCTAAGAAAAAAATTCCGCAAGCTATTCGCTACGGGTTCATCTCAGGATTTTGTCATGATTTGCACAATTTCAAAGACGAAGAGAAAGAAACGTTATGCGAATATCTTACGGCAGATTAACGTAGTAATTAATAATTCATTTTGTTAAAGTAATTAAGAGATTAAATAATTTCATAACATTGGATTTCGCTGATACCTTATTTGCATTTCTTAACTGAAGCGTAATTTTTTGTAGTTTATTATATTTTTTATGCAATTTATTTGAATAGCAGGGGTCGCTGAGGAGATGTTGGGAGTATCTTATGATTCTAGAGGTATCGTTTTCTCTTAAGGAAGAAAGGTTTTTATCACCAAACTACGCCAAAACAGCCAAACAAAAATTGGCATTCGAGTTTGCAATGAATTGGCAAGTCAAGCCGAATAGTGGTTTTGAGCGAAGCGGTGAAATTGAAGTTTGCACTGCAAAAGTTGAGAAGCACCCGTCCACATTGCCATAATTTGATAAAAGCGAAAGCATTTATTCTTGCCAAGAAGTGCTGCTAAACAATGAGATTTATTTTGTGTCACCTCACGTTTTTCAATCATAGTGATATCTGCATTTAGCTATCAGGATCTCATCTTCATTGATCTGGTAAATTAACCCGAATTTCAAGACATTGCGCCGCTGAGGCGGCTATGTAGCATAAAATAGCTAACTAAAAGTGCAAAGTGCATTTGTAAGTTTTTGATTTTCAAATGGTTGCATTTTAGTTAGATGGAAAAATTCGGGTGTTATTCATTGAGATTAGGTAAAACATTGAATATGAGGTAATTGATTTCGAATAGGATGCCAAAATCTTTCCCCAAATTTGAGGAATCAAAAATCATTTGTATGAATATTAAACTACTGTAAATCAATTACTTGAATCAACTCGCTATTGTTTGTGGTTAATAATTCGTGTTATTTGCAATAAAAGTAGCTTATCTGAAATTACATATAATGTATTGTTATTAGCACTTCGACAAACATATAAGAAAACTCCTACGAGCAGAAGAGGGTAGCAACTACTTCAGGTTCTTGGCGGCAGATAAGTGGGATGCTTAGCATATTCTGTTCAGATAGCTAGTGTCTGTAAGAAAACTGTATCTTTTAAAAGAAAACAATGTTTCTAGCTCATAGCGGGTGTTTTTTTGGATTTCAATGTACAAATAGATCGTTGAATCTGTTTTTGATATTTAATGAAAATGCAATAAAACCACAGATTTATCTTCAATTTGTTCAAAACTCAGATGAATTTTTGAGAAATTGAGAAATTGATTCCAAAATGTAAAACAGATTCGATTCCTTCTTTTGCTAAAAAACTACTATGTAGGTGTTAGAGGAGTGTTTTACGTCTTTTCTTAGAGACATTAGCTAATAAATGCCATTCGCTATATGTTTGTTGTGATCTGCTTTATTCGTTCCAGTTGTAAGTATTGAGTCTAGAAACTCCGTAGGCTTGGCCTATCAAATATCCATAAAAGTATCTTTTAGCACTTCCTTTTGTAAATAGCTCAGTTAGTCTATGGAGCTAGCATCTATTAAGTTTTCATGGATTTTCTCCTTCCTGTTTTGTGTTCGTATCTGTTCGTTCGTTTGTGCGGTGGGACAGACATACTCTTTAGCAGGTTTTGTTGATGGGTGAATTTGAGTGACCTGTCAAGGTGTATGGATGCTAAGGTTTGTTAAATGTTCAATTCCTGCTTTATTTGTTTGAGATCCGATAATAATTCATCTCTCATCTGTTGTGTGTAGATTCGATAGATATCTCCAAGATTTTGATATTCTATCAATCTTTCAAAATCGCGTATTCTGGCTGTCCACGTAACCCCATCTGTGACTAGGAAAAAGTATGTATCACTTCTCTTTTCGTCAATTATTTTCCGAACATCACCGATAACATCACTCTGTTTACTACCTGTAGCACCATATGCTTTGACTTCTATGACAACACTTGGATGTTGAGTTGAAGGGATACAAAATCTGCCTTTGCTGTGCTCAGGCCATTTGCACCGGTGAAACTCTTTCTTATTTCAAACTTTTCAAAAACCTGTTTAACAAGAATTTCAGCGAAATCCTCCAAATTTTTTTCCTCTCTTTTGACCCTTTATAGCACTTCCTCTGCCCATTTTTAGACGTTCTTGGACCACTTCTTTCCAAGTATAGTTTCTTGACATTAGGCTGTTGAAAGATTTTAAGAGTCCATAACTTTCCAAAGTCCTGACATATTGATCTGGATTTTTCTTAAATACAGTTTTGCCATGGCCGCTTTCACTATCGTAGAATAACGCCTTAAGAGTTTCAGTGAATTCATCTTTTGACTGTTCAAGAACCAAGCGAAATAATGTGACACCAGCTTCGAAATTTGCCCCTAAAAGGGATTTTAGATCGTTCAGTGTAATCGAGCTCCCAACATTAAAATCGGTCAAATAATCAACAAAGGTTTGAGCAAATTCATCTTTCCAGTCAGTTGAAACTTTCACCAAGTTTTGGGATAAGCTCATCCTTCGTTTGTTTATGTCTTTGCATTCTTAGTCCTGCCCTATTATTAGGTATTCATTGACTTTTGACCTAGAAACAGTCGAGTGATTACCGAAATAATATTTATGTGGCATGGTTTTGACCTCGGCGCTGTTTTTATGATTCTTCATAATGGAAATTAATGTTTCAAGGTCAGGGTAAGCATTGGAACAATAAGATAAAACCAAAGTACTTTCACTGAATTTCTCGAACATTTGATCGAAGGCATTTATGGCAGTTCTTCGATAGGAAAATGGTGTAAACTTCTTTTTGATTTTCTTGACTTTTGTGTTTTTCATTATCTCCTCTCCATTCCAATATTTTGATAGCCCTTCAAGGAAATGATATCTTTTTATTGAAGTAGGCACTTAATAAATATTTAATTTTTGATGGCGGTATTTTTGGTTAAATTATTGTTTTCCAGTAACTTAAAGTAATATTTAACGATCAAAATCATGGAGAAAAAATACCAAAGCCTTACCCTCTTCCAGTTCCAGCAACAATTTTCTGATGACCAGGCTTGCTATGACCACCTTGCTCAACTCAAATGGCCCGATGGCTTCATTTGTGAAAAATGTCAACACACCCACTATTGCCAGGGAAAGCTAGGGCGGACTCGTCAGTGTACCCAATGTGGCTATCAAGCCACTCCCACCAGCAACAC
>JBCDKO010000112.1:0-15326 GCA_038746525.1 Bacteroidota bacterium | reverse complement strand
TAAATAGCTCTGACGAGCTGCAAACAAAGAAAATGGATCATTCAGATAAAGTAAACACTATGAATGAACAGATTTCTAAATCGAATGTGCTCATATGCATGCTAACCTCCATTTTTAATATTTACTAAATGCCTAGTTCAATAAATCAAAATTTACTAAGAACAACTTTTATATGTGATCAAACTACTGAAGAGGTAACTAGAATATTCTTGGCTAAGCTCAATTTTCCTATTTTGTTTACGTATTCGGCCAAGAAAATTGTATGTGATGAGTATTACATAATTTTCATCCAGGCTTTTCTTGTAAGTGAACCACGTCCTCATGTTTCTTTTTTCTGGAAGAAATACGTAAATTAAAAGATACCAAATACTCTCTTAAATCTTGAAATTCTTAGATGAATCTTTGAACCACAAATGAACATCTGAGAAATGAAAGACTTACTTGCAATTATTTTGATATTTGTCGTATTGTACCACCTATCTAGAAAAAATCTGGTCTCAACTTATGTAGACAAAATACGCAAGATTTCTAAAACCGGCATTTCAGGAGAAGTGATTAATAACGACAAAATGGAATACGGAAACCTTGATAAGGAAGCTAAAACGCTTAAATCAGCAATTGCAACGGAAATTCAAAAAGTTAAGTTGTCTCATAAATATGAGTGTTTTTTTTGCGGCATTTACTTTGCTTATTTGGTTTTTCACCGAAAAAAGCGTCGTGTAAAGTTTAATGCGAAGACCGGCGTTACAAATCAAGAGTCATTTGTTATAATTTCTTCTTTACCAGGCAAGAGCAAACCAGGCAAATTCATAGGTGTGGAAAGGGGTTGGTGTAAGGTCATTTCATCCGGTGAATCAGACAAAAATTTAAGTGAATCTCTAAAGTAAATGAAAAGGATGGTGATTTCTGGATTAATGGTATTTTCTAGCGCAGGTATGGTTGCACAAGGACTTTCAATGGAAGCATTCATACAAAAGTCCCTTATTGGACTTCAAAAAGGATATGGCCTATATTATCTGAATAAAAAAGGATGGGGGTTAGGAACCATATTCCAATCTACTGACGGGATTTCAATGGAAAGAAACGCAAATAACTATCCTCTTATAGCGATTGAGGGAAGAATTCCTATTCAAAATGGTGAACGATTACGTTTACAATTTGCTCCAAGGTTTGGATTTGTCAACCACGATTTCCTGGTGTTCATTCCTGAATTTCAAACAGATTACGAGATAACCAAAACGATTGGTATAGGCTTAGGAGCTGGGATTAGAGTGAGGGAAGCTTCACTATCATATAAAATTTTTGTTAAACCCTTTAAAAAACAACGTAATGGAAACAAATAGTTTTTTTTCAAATAAAACTCACTCATTTGAGCATGCCTATTATCACTCTATGGATATTTTGACACTAAAAAGCGCCTCTTGCAATAATGTTGAATCGACCTATTTCGAAATTATAAATGATGTAGTATGGCATCTTGATCGGAAGGATACATTAAATATTTATATTGGATTTTCCAGATTAAACGCTGTGTCTATCAAATGTTTAATCAACCTTTTTAAGATGCTTAATCGATACTATGATCTAAACAAAAAAATCAAAATTTATTGGAGTTATAGGAGAAATGAAGATATGGAAGATTTAGGACTTAGCTTAAGCACGTTTTGCCAATTTCATTTTGAAATTGTAAGTATTTGAGGTATGAGAATTACCATTAAGTTGCTTGAGTTGCTATTGATGTTATCAGTCCTTTTGATAACAAGTCCAATATCATGTGAAAAACCATTGGAGAATCGATTCGAACAGTTTGTCATTCCAAAGAATAAACATAGTCCATCACTACCTAAAGTGCAGTCTTTACAGTCTCATACGCTAGAATTTGAGGTGATTTTTAATGAATCGGCCATCTACGAAACGAAACAATCAATTAATCAGCACGACATAAACAAGTTGTACGGGTTTTCAGATTGTAATTCTTCTCATAAGAAAAATAGTGCAAGGTTTGGTTGGCGCTGGTTAAAAGGTAAGTTAGAAATTCACGCATATGTTTACAGTGATGGTAATCTTCAATCTGAGTATGTGGGGGAAGTTGAACTCGATCAATCTTACTATTATGAAATTGAGCTAAAAGATGAATATTATGTTTTTTCACTCGAAGGGTTTGATTTGGTATTTATGAAAAGGAATAGAAAGTGCAAAAGAGGGCTATATTATATGTTATTCCCCTATTTTGGAGGTAATGAGGTAGCACCACATGATATTTTGATTCAAGTCAGAAGACACTCTTTTTAAATCTATCGAAGTAGGCACTTAGTAAATATAGAAAATGGGGTTCAGCATGCATATGAGCACATTTGGATTAGAAAATCTATTGATTCATTTTCTTTGTTTATAGCTTTTCAGAGCTATTTATTAAAATCCTAATTCAATAAATCTAATTTCTAAAGCTTTGCACCATCTCTAGTTGAGTTTTAATATTTTTTATGAATCATCATCATTATTAGTTTCGTATTCAACTCTAAATTGCTTAATGTTTTAATGGCTAATTAGGCAAGTTTCCTTTTACAGTGAAATGAGCGTAATGATTAGAAGGCGAATTTATAAGCCGCCAGATGAAACGGTCCGTCGAGGGGGTTTATCGCGAATTCCCATTGTGCAATTGAAAATAGACCATAAACGCATGAAACATAAGCTCGTTTCCTCATTCCTTTTTTACACGCAATTTGTTCCTCTTAAAAGGAATGGGTTCATTTTTCTTTTCTTCACTTTTCTGCTCTTTCTTTTTCTACGTAATGAATATTACAAGGAAGAGTCTCAGTTCATTCCCTTTTTGGATGTATTTGTTTGGTTGTTAGGGATTTTTGCCGGATTCATCATTGGATTTGGGTTGCTTTATACTCTGTTTTGTTGGTTATACTTAATGCTAAAGTATAAAAAGTTGAATGTAGCATTTTCTATTGGATTGGAAGATGGCCAAAAAGGTGTAGTCGGGATAGTGCCGGTTAAACTGTCTTTGTCAAAAGTCATTATGCCCATCATAGGCTACCTGAAAACCTGGGTTGTTTTTGAAGATGGTGGAATAGCGGGGCCCGTAATAGTCAATAAATTTTCAGGTGGATGGCGAGATTTGCTTTCCAAGGAAGGAACGGCCAATCTCCATCTCACAAAACGAGCTCAATACCGAATTCGTGGTTACCTCTTTTCTTTTGAAGACTATCTGCAGTTTTTTCGTTTCTCTTTTTTCAAAAGGGCCAAAAAAGCATTTTATCTTTACTCAGCGAAAAGGGAAGTCTCGTCCATAGACATTCCTCCATCCAAGGCGCGTGAAGAGTTGGAAAAAGTTAAAACAAGCAAGCGTGTTGAAGGAGATTTTCTCAATTACAAGGATTTTGAATCAGGTGATGATGTACGAAGGATTGTATGGAAGATTTTTGCAAAAAATAAAGAGCTGGTAGTTCGAATACCTGAAGTTATTAATCCTTACGCTTCACATATAAATTTTTTTGCAAGTTTTCAAAATTCACTTCTGACGAACGATTCAAAATATGCTACAGGTATGCTGGATTACTATAAAGATATTATTTTTAGTGCTTGCCTTCAAATCGAAAAGTCAGGGAAAATGGTGGAATTCAGTATGGATCAAGTGGTGAGTGATGGCCTGATTGTTGATAAAAAAGATCGGCTTGCGTATTTTCTGAGTTGTGCGAAGTGGAAAAGCACACCTTTGGAGAAACAATTTAATTCTATTAGTGCTTCTGGCGTCGTTTGTGTTAGTTCAATGGTGCCTGCAGATCAACTGGAAGAATTAATCAATAAGCGATCCATCATACTGTTTATCGTCCGTGTATCAAGATATTTGGATGAACAGAACTTATTTAGTTGGGCCAACATGATTTTGAGGAAGGAAAAACAGAGCGAACTCAGCAAACTTCGCTGGGTGCTATCACCGCAACGTAGAAAAATTAAAAACAATGAACGTAAAATCATTCAATTAGTAGACTATGCTGATTTTCAGGGGCAATTAATATGACCGTAGAACAAAAGAGAAAAAACCTTTTTTTAGGGCTGATCCTATTAGTACTGCCAACGCTACTTGTAGCATATCCTTTGTTGAACTATGTCAGTGAGCATTATTCTCTATTGTTCATCAATACATCTATGCTAGTGGGACTCTTTGGTGGAGCAATGATCATTGCTTTCATCTTGCACAGTACTCGGTTGCGTTTTTTTATGGTCTTCGGAGCACTGCTGGTTTTCCTCTACTTTGTCTATCAGAGCGTCGTCTTTTTTCCGTTCGATGAGTTTGACTCCTACTACATTGCTAATCGTTTTCGTATTAATGCCACCTTGTTTGCAGTAGGATGGTTCTCCGGATTTGGGATTGCCAGGTGGAGGTATTTTTTAGTATTCTTTTCACTTCTGATATTGGCGGTTTCAGCCATCACACTATCGGCCATTGACGTCTATAATGCAAATCAATTGGCCTGGCTAATCGCTCCTCCGGTGTTTTATACCTTCTATGCACTTTTTGCTAAAGAATTACTGAATAACATCCAACTCCAGAGCAGGATAAATTACAGTAAAATTCTAGTACGAATAGTGGTTTTTTGCGCTATCCTTTTTCTTCTTTTCTGGAGTACTACTCAGCTACTCCAATCCAAGTTTACCGAGTTAGATCAGGCATTACAATCTCAAAAGGAGGGAGACGGGAATAAGGAAGGTGGTGGAGATTCCGATGACAGTATGATAAATAGAAATGACGAGAATCAGTTTCAGTTAAAAGACTACACAGAATTGAGACCGAGGCTTCGGCAATCAGAAGAATTGTTGTTTACTGCCTATATAGATAATTTTTTGGAAAATGACATACCCAATCCGCAATACATAACGCTTTATCATCTTAATCAATACAATGAAGAGCTAGAACGTTTTGAAGTAGACCCTGAAGGTCCTGCGGATGATCTCTTTTTGCCTAATCCAACACAGATTCCAAACTATTATGTACAAGTTGACCTGGATGTGTTGGAAAACGATAAGATGGAAAAATTCATTAAACCGGTTCAAAGCACAATTTACATCAATCAACTAGATCCTGAAGTGTTTGTAGCGCCTAGTACCGCCTATTCCTGTCAACCTATTTCGGTTGAAGCTGCATTTCGGGATCAATACAAATTTGCTTATAATATTCAGTCGGAAGTATCCGGGCTAAACAGCGCCTATTTCGTCTACAATACCAGAGAATCGGCTCTACAAGAATTTCAAAAAGAACGCTTTAGTATTTTACGGGAGATAAGCAATTATGATAGTGTTCCAAGGGAATACCTCAATTACTATACTAAAATGCCAGAAGGGGGTTTGTATAGCAAAATCAGTAATCTTGCTTCGGATTTGACAAAGGATACCGATACCCCCATTGATAAAATATTGGCCATTCGAGATTACTTTTTATCCAAAGACGAAAATGGAGAACCTCGTTTTGTTTATACTCTGACCCCTGGTTCGCCCACGGATCCTAATATTCCAGATGCTTCACTTCTTAACAATTTCTTGTTCCACACTCAAAAAGGCTACTGCACCTACTTTGCAGCTTCCACGCTTTTTATGCTCCGCTCTCAAGGTATCCCAACACGCATGGCGGTGGGCTTTTTGACTATCAACCGGAGCCATAATAATCCTGGTTGGTATTGGTTTTATGCAGATCAGGCGCATGCGTGGACACAAGTTTATTTTCCTGAATATGGATGGTTGGATTTTGATCTGACCATTAGCAATGAAGATGCAGAGCAAACCAATCAGCCAGACCGAACTCCGCCGCTACCCCCTGTAGAACCTCAATTTGTTGCAAAAGGGGTGATCCAGAAATTGGATACCGCAATCAAAACGTTGACGCTTGACGCTGATTTACTGGTTATCAAGAAAACATCCATTGCCTTAGATAATCCCCAGTCTTTTGAATTGGATGCCTCGGCGGCGAAAGTAATTGCTGCATACGATACACTTTCATTTAAGGACTTGAGTGCAGGTGATACAGCCGTAGTCACTTCCTTTGATTTGCGCCTACAAAAGATGCAGAAAAAGAGCCCATCAGAGTCCAATCAGCAATTGATCAACCGCTTGCCGGGTAACATTTTAGTTCAGGAAATTTTGATCTCTCCAGAGGAAGAGGGAGTTCTGCTAGAAGAAGAGGAGCAATCTATACAGGAGGCAGTAAACAAATGGATAAGCTATGCCATTCTTTTGCTAGGCTTGTTTGTTTTAGGCCTGCTGTCAGCGCCATTCGTTCATTATTTGCTTCTCAAATCCAGATTTAAAAATGAGAAACAGGCGAAAGGAAAAGCAGTTGCTTTGTACTCTTTGGTTCAATTTATGATGAACCAAATGGGATATGGAAGAGGCTATCTGACACCCGCGGTTTATGCGGAAAAAACGGTCGATCTGATGTTGAAAACCAACTTTTCAGAATTGATGCAAATCTTCTTGAAAATCAAGTATAGCAAAGAAACACTTTCTATGGCTGAAAAGGAGGTGGTGGATAATTTTTATTCGTCTTTTGAGGAAAAATTCAGGGCAGCCTTTCCTGCTGCAAAGCGATTTCTAAACTTTCTGAAGGTGAACCGGTGGTTTTATTATTTAATCAATTTGAACATATCTTTAACAAAAAGTAATGGCTGAAGAATCTTTGCAACAAGCAGTTGAGATAGCAAATGAAAAAAACTCGCGAGATGTGTCCATAGACAAACTCATTGCTAATATGGAGCAAGTGATCAAAGGGCATCATGAACAAATTATACAAGTGATCACCTGCTTGATTGCCGGTGGACACATTTTATTGGAAGACAATCCCGGTGCCGGCAAGACGGTCATGGCTAAAACCTTGGCACACTCTATTTCCGAAGAAAAGACAAACCTGAATGCGCACGCTGCTGCGCACGCCAATTTTAATAGAATACAGTTTACGCCAGATCTTCTGCCTATGGATCTTTTGGGTACGCACATATATGATGAGGAAGCGAAAGACTTTATCTTCAAAAAGGGTCCTTTGTTTACCAATGTCTTGTTGACAGATGAGATTAACCGCGCTTCGCCAAAAGTGCAATCTGCCTTGCTAGAATGTATGGCAGAACATCAAATCACAATGGGAGATCAAACGTACCCCTTGGAAAAACCCTTTTTTGTGATTGCTACACAAAACCCGATTGAAATGGAAGGTACTTATCCACTGCCCAATGCACAGTTAGACCGCTTTTTTATGAAGATCAGTTTTGGGTATGTTGCAGAGGAGGTGGAGTTTGAAATCTATCGAAAATACCTGGAAATCTCCAATTTTGAATCTACCACAGAGACGGTGTTATCGCTGGGCGATGTATTGTCCTTACAAGAGGAAGCCCATAAAATATTCATTCATGATGAAATTGTTCGTGGAGTGAATAACCTCATCAGGGCAACGAGAAACAATCAAGGAATTTCGCTTGGGGCATCGGTGAGAAGTGGCATTATTTTATTGAAATGTTTAAAAGCCTATGCGATGATTAATAAGCGATCGTATGTTATTGAGGACGACTTAACACAGTTGGTATATCCAGTACTGCACCACAGGCTTTTGTTTAGGAATAAGAGCGCAGAGGCAGAAGCACTAAATTCCATGGTAAAATCAGAAGTGAAAAGATTGGCGAGGCTTAAGCTATCGTTTGATGCGGCAAAATAGAATCCACACGTATTTGCTATTGTTATTCCTGTGTGGCGCTTTTTTCCTACAGGCGCAACGAATTGAGATTGATCGATTAGAACGAGACTTTAGGGGATCATTTCGCAGTAGGGAAGCATACGAGCTGTCTCAAAAATTTATTCAAATAGATAGCACCTATTACACTGGCTATTACTTTGAAGGACTTTATCGGTACTTTAGAGCTTCTGATTTGTTAGGTTATAAACTTGCGGTCAAACCTCTGCGGACAAGTATTGAGCTAATGGAAAGCGATTTTCCAGGACAGCTTCGAAGAATTAAAGACATTCGATCCTACGTTAATGTTTATTTGTTTCAACGCAAATACGCCATTCTTTGTGATTTGTTAATTCGGTGTTATACCCATATCGGTGAATTGGACAAAAGCATTGCGGTCACACGAAAATTAATCGACCGGCGGTTTGTCTACAATTGGGAAGTAGATCCTTATGCCCATCTTTCCTGGATACATCATAAAAACCGAGTCTATACTCCGGAAAAATATCCCTTTTTAAAGCCGACGATCGAGGAGAACGTGCGTTTGGCCTCTAAATATGCAGATTCTATACTCATATCAAATCGAAAGAATTACGAATTTGTAAGTCAATATATCCCTACAGGCTTTGATCCAATTGAAGGGAGCTATTTTCATTATAAGGATATCCTTTATTCATATTTACTCAATATCGACTCCGCGGAGTTTTGTGCCCAAAACCTGAAGCGACTAGGTCGACTTTCCTACAACAACTACGGAAACCTGCAATTCATACAAGCCAAATTTGAAAAAGCGGAAAAGCACTATGATAGAGAGCGGGGATTAGCTGGCTATCAGCAGAAAGAGACGAAGGAGTTTGACTATATGGAATCGGTGATCAACATCTTCAAAAATGAACTGGTCAAGGCAAAAGCGATTGTTCAAAACTCGCTGGATAATATGGGGCCGGCACCTGGATATGGTTGGAACAACATCGCAATGGCTCGCGTGCTCTATTATTCTGGTGAATTGGAAGAATCAAAAGCATACCGAGATAAAGCGTCCAATTTCAAAGAGCTGCATATCAATTCAACCTGGGGTAAGGTACAGTATGATCGAAATAGTATGCTATTCGAATATTTATATCATCAGCAAAAGATCAATGAAATCAAATTCAAAGACCGATATTATTGGTTAGATTTTAATGCCATAGTGGATTTGGCTGGTCATTATTTCAAAAAAGAAAATGCGCACCTCCTATTAACCAGTGAACTCTCTTCAAATCCTGAGCGTTTTTTGGTACTTTATAATTTGTTTGCTTCAGAGAATACCATCTTTTTTGATGAGATATGGGAATTGATCAAAGACTTTAACCCAACCTATTTTATTCAGTTGTTTGAGGACAAACTGGCAAATGAGTCACGTGAAGGAATTTATAAATATTTAAATTATTTCATTGCTATGTTTTATTTAGCAGATGATGAACCATCGCTTGCGATTGAGCGATTTGAACGGATATTGAGCGACCCCGCGCTGGACAAGGAATATGAAAAACTATTAATCGCGCGAGTGCATGAAGGGATGAACAAGGCACATGAAAAACTTGAAAATACACGTGAAGCAGAGCGCCACTTGGTTGAGTTTTACAGGACATTCCCGCAACTTGTACCCTTTTCTGATCTCAGAATGAAACTAAAATTGGAAGCTTCCCCTGTTACTACAAATAAAATCACCCAATCTATTCTTGCCGACCTAGAAGATTTTGACCTTGATTGGACAGAAGAAAAGGGGTGGCTAGAAGCAAAAATTTGGTTTGAAGAAGAAGCAGATGGAGTTTCTGTAAATTATGAAATAAGTAATGCTGTTAATGAAAAAACTTATTTCGCAGGAGCCTTTAAGGCCAATAAGTATGAAGACCCTGCAACAGAACTAGTTTATCGATTATTTGGAATTAATAGAACTATAAGATAGCCTTTTTAATTATTAACTCACAGCCTAGGTGAAAGAGCATTGGTTAATACGTTGGGATCTTTTCATTTGATTGATGAGGATGGATAAAAAATGATCCAATTGAATTCCAAATCCATCAATTAACCGATTTCACCGATTTGCTGGCATATTTAAGATAAAGTTAAGTTTATTGAACTAGGCATTTAGTAAATATTAAAAATGAAGGTTAGCATACATACGAGCACATTTCGATTTAGAAATCTATTGATTCATAGTGTTTGCTTTATCTGAATGATCCATTTTCTTTGTTTGCAGCTCATCAGAGCTATTTATTAAATGCCAACTACTTCAATAAGATTAATTAACGTGTAAAATTTGGATGATATTTTTATTTTAAAAGTATGGTAGAAACACTTAAGAATTTTTCAAGAAAAAAGTAATTTCAAGCTTGTCAGTAAACTAAATGAAAGGAAAGCATTTTTTACTCGTGCTGCCACTGATTATTTTACTAATCCCAAGGCAGATCATTCCTTTGGAAGGATTAACTATCGTTGAGCACCGAATCATTGCACTGTTCTTTTTTGCAGCGCTATTTTGGATTCTGGAGCCTATTCCCGTTTATGCTACATCGCTTTTGATCATACTCTTTGAACTGATCTTGGTATCTGATAAGGGTTTTGTTCTTTTTGTCGAAGATTCATCCGGTTCACTTGGCAGCTTGCTGTCCTATTCTGATATTTTGAAAACCTTTGCTTCACCAATTATTATCCTTTTTCTTGGTGGTTTTTTTCTAGCGATGGCAGCCACAAAATTTAGGCTTGATCAAAACCTTGCCAGGGTGCTGTTAAAGCCTTTTGGAAAGAATCCGAGATATGTAATGATGGGATTGATGATCATTACCGCTGTTTTCTCCATGTTCATGAGCAACACAGCTACTACTGCCATGATGCTCTCAATTTTGGCTCCGGTACTTACTGTTTTTGATGCAAACGATCAAGGAAAGATCGCGTTTTCACTGTCTATTCCATTAGCTGCAAATATAGGTGGAATCGGCACACCCATAGGTACGCCACCCAATGCAGTGGCACTAAAATATCTGACTGGACCCAACTATGTTAGTTTTGGTGAATGGATGTCTTTTGCATTTCCTTATGTCTTGATTATGCTATTCCTGGCCTGGGTTATTTTACTAAGCTTGTTTCCGCCTCAGATTGCCAACATTGAGTTGACCATGAAAGGCAAGTTTTTGAAAAACCGAAAGGCGTATATTGTGTATGCCGTCTTTGCACTGACGATTTTGCTTTGGCTCACTGATTTTATTCACGGAATGAATTCTTATGTGGTGGCTATGATACCGGTAGCTATATTCTCAGCTACCGGCATTATTAATAAAAACGATCTCAAAAATATCAGTTGGGATGTTTTGTGGTTGGTGTCAGGGGGAATTGCTTTGGGATTAGGATTAGATGAAAGTGGGTTAGCTGCTCGGCTAATTGGCGCCATTCCCTTCGGAGTATGGTCGCCTTTCGTCATTGTGCTTGTCATCACGCTTGTTGCTGCCGTGATGGCAAATTTCATGTCAAATACGGCTACAGCAAATTTGCTTTTACCGCTTGTTGCCGTTCTTGGCACTACGGTACCATCACTAGCCAATTTTGGTGGAACGCAAATGATCGTTTTGGCTGCTACACTTTCCTGCTCCATGGGATTGGCTCTACCTATCAGCACACCGCCCAATGCGCTGGCTTTTGGCACAGGACTGTTTCAGACCAAGGACATGGTCAAGTCGGGGGTCACCGCAGCAATAATTGGATTAATTTTAATTTATGTATTGTTATCAATATTAAACGTCATCGGATTTTTTGAATGAATGAGTCAATACACGATATGATCATTCAAAAGTACTTTTCGAATGAGAACAAAGAAGTGCATTTGAAAGCAGGGGAGGTGTTACTGAAGCAATATGAATTAAATAAGCGTCTTTATTATATAGAAGAAGGTAAACTATGCGGGTACCTGCCAGACAAAAGCCTTCATGAGCCTGTTTTTGAAGCTGAAACCAAAGGTTTTGTCGGTGTTTACAGCTTCTTTTCTACTGACAGCATCAGCTACTCGCTTGTTGTTGCGGAGCGCGATAGTATTGTGAGATATTTTGATGGTGACCCATTTATTTTACCGGAGCAAGACGCCCGGGAGTTTCTTACGTTTTTGTTCAATATTGTAGTAAGTGAACTCAGGCATCGTCAGCACTTCGCTGGAAAGATGGCTCAGGAAAGACAAGAAACGCTGCAAAAGCTCATTCAAAGTGAAAAAATGATTACGTTAGGACAGATGGCGGCAGGTTTAGCTCATGAGCTCAATAACACTATTGCTTCTTTGTCTAGTAACTTAAGACAAATGAAAGACAACATTGCATTATTTCTGGAAAAGAATGAGCCAAAAGAAATACAAGCTTATTTCAATAACGGGGTGAAGGAAGGTCAAAAGATATCGAGTGCGGCGGCAAGGGAACTAAGGGACAATTATTCAAAGTTTGATTATATCAGTAAGCTAACTGCTAAAAAATTGTCTCGGGCCGGTATTCGACAGGAAGAACTAAAACGGATAGTAAAAAGAGATAGAGACAAATTGGATAAAATAGCGGACCTCTGGGAATTGGGATACTTGATTCATGATATGCAAGTAGCCTCGTCTCAAGCTGCCCACGTCATTCAAGGTGTGAAATCCGTTGGTGTTTCCAATCAAAATTGGTCAACAAATGTAGATGTAAATAAAACGGTTTCAGAGGCGCTAGCCATTTTAAGAAGCTTAACTAAAAATATTGAAATAGAAACCCTCTGCGATGAAAAATTACCAATTACGGAGGCATGCCCTGGAGAACTGGTTCAGGTGTGGATAAATTTAATTAAGAACGCGATCGAGAGCTTATTGTCCAATAACGCATTAAATCCTAAAATAACGGTACGCACGAGCGTAGTGAATAAAAAAATAGGTGTAGCTATTATTGATTCTGGACCTGGTATTCCTAAAGAACATTATGAGAAGGTATTTCAGCCTAATTTCACTACCAAAATTGGTGGGCTTTCTTTTGGACTAGGACTTGGTTTGACGATTGTGAAAAGGATAATAAACGAACACAATGGTACGATCGATGTGAAGAGTAGACCAGGACATACCGTATTTAATGTTTATTTACCTATCGTTTCATGATTAAGCAGTTTTCAAATGGATAAAATCTACATCATATGTGTTGATGATCAGCAAGAGGTACTAAACGCGCTGGAGCAGGATTTAGCGCTTTTCGATGAAAAATTCAATGTAGAAGTGTGCGACACGGCTCAGGAGGCAATGGATCTCATGGAAGACCTTGAGGGTAAGGGGCATTTTATTGCGCTTATGATTACCGATCAGGTAATGCCAGGGATGAGTGGCGTTGAGTTACTTAGAGAAGTTGAAAGTGATCAAAGATTTACCGCTACCATGAAGATGCTACTAACCGGACAGGCCACACATCAGGATACTATAGAAGCCATTAACCTGGGAGGTATCGATCAATACCTTGCGAAACCCTGGATAAAGGATGAACTTCATGAGTGCGTGCAGAAGTTGCTTACTCATTATTTTTTCAAAAAAGGAATTGACTATAAAAGCTATCAGGATAACCTGGATCAGGAGCTTATTTACAAATACCTACGGAACGAGACTTTTTAAAAGCGGGTCTTACATCAGTTAAGAACCTATAGAAAAGGGGGACAGCCACTTAATTTTAGGAGGTATGAGGTTTGGAATCCTATCCAAATACATACTTTTCAAATCGCTAGACTGTGCCGGATGAAGGATATGAAATAGGGATATGAATTAGGATGACAATTCAGAACTCCTGGCTCGACGTAAAAATCAATGTCGCGAATACACACTAATGAAATGATACAGGATTACGATAAAATAGATTTATGAGAGACACCCATTTTTAGAGGATTTGAGGGGTTGAACTTACAGTTTTGTAACTAACCTGAAAAATTCGGGTGTTGTTCATTGAGATGATATAACTCATTGAATAGAAGATAATTGATTTTGAATGAGAGGACAACATTGTTTCCCAAATTTGAGGGATCAAAAATCATTAAATCATTTAGTATGAATATTAGAATCCTTTGCAAAACTGGATTTTTGGTTCAAATCAAGGCTTTCAGGATTTCAAAAACGTAGTTTACGGGTCGTAAATGAGGCTTTTGAAATTTTAAGGAACGAAAAGTTTGGTACAAAAGCGGGTTTTTAAAGGATTCTATTCAACTACTGTAAATCAATTATTCGAATCATCCCGCCACTAACAAAAAAACGAAAATAGTACTCACTCGCTACTGGCGAGCGACGGGTGGGGATCCCCTTCTCCTAGATACACTTATAAGCTGAAAATACGTATTTCACGTATTGATAGAAGGAAGTTTTTCTGGTAAGCTTGTATTCGAAAATAAACCTGTATGAAGAGACACCTACATGGATGTAATTGAAGAAGACCATTATATTAGAATATAACTGTATTGAACATATATCACTGAGAGTGAATGAAATATAATATAAGTGGGGTCTAAGATTTAAAATCATGGGTGAATAATCAAGAAAAAAACAAAAATAAAAAATGAAAAATTGCAGACTATTAATTTTACTATTTGCATTGATTGGTTGCGGAATCACCTATTCTCAAATACAACCAACCATACCACCATCTCCAACTGCTTCGGCATTGGCTAAGTATGTAGACAATCCAGTATCACACTATACAGGAACACCGAAAATATCCATTCCTATTCATATTATAGAATTGAAAGATTTTGCCCTACCTATTAGTCTGAGTTATAATCCTCAAGACATTAAGGTCACGACAATTGCATCTGATGTTGGATTATCATGGTCGCTCAATGCTGGAGAAGTTATTACTCGAGCAGTGAGAGATGCTCCCGATGATGGTCATGTCGATTATTGTCTTTCCAACGAAGCCTGGGATAACTCTTTTCATGGTACTATTTATGGACATACACCGTGTTCTTATGGATACCTATACGCCATCAGTGACGGTATCCCAACAGGTCCAAATAATTCAGGATACTTAGGGACAACTACTTATGATTTGGATTTGAACGCTATTTACGATAATTGATCAACAACTTTACCAGAAACAGCAATTCTAAGAAACTTTGCAAGTTCATATTGGCATACCCTGACGAGTAGCTATGAACCCGATCCATCTGGTCTGGGATACACACTATCAAATCCTACGATTACACCTGGATACAAAAAATATGCTGATTTAGAACCTGATATTTTTTATTTCCATTTCGGAAATTACTCAGGAAAATTTGTATTTGATGTTGAAAACGGTTCTCCAAAAATCAGAACTATACCTTATCAAAACCTCATATTCACATACAATACTGATCCTACCACTAAAAGACTGATAAGTTTTACGGTTGTAGATGAAAGAGGTGTTACTTACAAATTCACCGACATAGAAAAATCATTTGTCAGATCATATATGGGAACTACTGAATTACTCCCCATTTATAGGACAGTTATTAAGCAAAGTTAAGTTAGATATTTAAAGATACAATTATTATTATAATATATAACGTTATGCAGATGAGGGGGTCTGGGGGAGACTCGCAACTTGTGGATAAATGT
>JBCDKO010000111.1:0-15515 GCA_038746525.1 Bacteroidota bacterium | reverse complement strand
TGGACGGGCACATACTCCGTTTTTGTGGAGTCCGTAGCATCGACCAATGCTCCCTGCCGATTGGCTTTCAAAGGCATAATAAATTGCTCGCCTTTCTCCACCATCAATGCCATATTTTTAACATTACCGAACCAACTATCGACTAATACAGTGCCAATTACATGTGGCATGATTCTATGATGGAATGGTGAGCAAAGAGTTGTTCCATTCGTATATACAAGAATAAAAAATGAAGAGCTAGCGCAAGAGCATGAATGAAAAAACGCTTGTAATTGATGCTTAATGTCAATAAATATAAATGGGATATGATACTTGAGAAAAAAAATCTTACTGAACGAATCCACAAAGAATCTTTACTTGAAAAAATAAGATCGGAAAAGCAAAACCTAGACCTGTTATTAAGATGGAGTCTACTCAATGAGCAACCCTTGGGATGGCGTTCTACCTGGCTACTTCGTCAAATAATCAAAAAGAAAGACCCGATTATTCAACCACATGTTTCAAAAGTATTGGAGCTCTTTTCTTCCTTCAATGAAAGTCAAAAAAGAGAGTGGCTAAAAACGTTGGAAAATCAAATCATAAACGAAGATGAGGAAGGTATACTATTTGACCTATGCATCTCTGAATGGAAAAAGATTCACAACCATCCTGCATTGAGAGCATCGGCAATCAATATGATTTTTGAACTATTGAAAAAATATCCTGAACTAAAGAGTGAGCTTAACCATCTAATGACTACCGAATATATAGCACCTTTAAGTCCAGGCATTCAACGCAGTGTTTTGAAAATTTGGAATAAGCAGTAGTAGCTACAACGCTATTTCAGAACGTCATTACTAAAGAAGCAATAGATGAATACTTTGCGGGAATTTTCAGTTTAGTGAATAATTACTTCATTTAGATGGAAAATAAATGGACAAGACACGTTTCATCTTAAATTTTTCCAATTCATTCGCATTATGAGTAAGGTATTTGATAATAGATGATGAACCGAATAGTTGAATGTCATTAGAGTTTTTAATAAAGAAAAGAAAAGGGAGATGAAGTTTTACTGCAAAAAATGGTAGCGAAACGGTGAAAATTATCGATTCATTCGCTATGCATTTGACTAATCCCTACATGATAATGCCAGACATGGACAAATGTTGAGATGTACTAATACATCAAAAAAGATAAATCTAGGAAATCACCCAAAAGTCAACTTCCTTTAGTGCATAATCTAAAAAAAGAAAGCTATTGTAAAAAAGGATATGAAATGAGTGTGGATCTTTACTTGACGAAACCTTTTTCAATTAAGAGAATGAACAAAAAATAAACCTCAGTGAAAATCATTCAACACTAAACCAAAGTATACATGAGTCATAAAATTCAAACCCTATCCGGTTATATCCATGAATATCAAAAAAGTGTCCTTCAGCCCGAAGAATTTTGGTCACGAATAGCAGAATCATTTCATTGGAAAAAACCTTGGAGCAAAGTCCTGGAATGGGACTTTGAAGGTCCAAATGTCAAATGGTTTCTTGATGGGAAGCTTAATATTACTGAAAACATTTTGGACAGGCACCTCTTTACCAAAGGTGAGGATACCGCAATCATTTGGGAACCTAATGATCCTGATGAAGAACCTAAAACCATCACATTTCGGGAGCTGTATGAAATGACCTGTCAGTTCTCTCATGCATTAATCGCTAATGGAGTTAAGAAAGGAGATCGGGTGATTATTTATATGCCTATGATCCCTGAAGCAGCGGTAGCCATGCTGGCTTGTGCGCGAGTGGGTGCCGTTCATTCAGTGGTATTTGCGGGGTTTTCTTCTAACTCACTAGCCGACAGGATAAATGACTGTGCGGCGAAAATGGTATTGACTTCAGATGGAAACTTTAGAGGTGCAAAGAATATTCCTGTCAAAGCAGTAATAGATGAAGCGCTTGAAAAAACCTCTAGTATAGAAAAAGTTATTGTTTACCAACGAACAGGCGAAGAGGTGACCATGAAGGAAGGAAGAGACGTCTGGTGGCACGATGCCATAGCGGGAAAGTCCAAAGCGTTCAAAGCGGTAGAAATGGATGCAGAAGACATGCTTTTCATTCTTTATACTTCAGGATCTACAGGAAAACCAAAGGGAGTGGTGCATACCTGCGGTGGGTACATGATTTATACCTATTATTCATTTCTCAATGTTTTTCAATATTCCCAGGGAGATGTGTATTGGTGTACAGCAGATGTAGGCTGGATCACCGGGCATTCTTACATTGTTTACGGGCCGCTATTAGCCGGCGCTACAACAGTGATGTTTGAAGGAGTGCCTACTTACCCTGATGCAGGACGGTTTTGGGCCATTGTAGATAAATACCAAGTCAATCAATTTTATACGGCTCCCACCGCGATTCGTGCTTTACAAGCTTTTGGACTTGATCTTCTTGAACCCTACTCTTTAAATTCCTTAAAAGTGATTGGATCTGTGGGTGAGCCCATTAACGAAGAAGCCTGGCATTGGTATCATTCCCATATAGGTAAAGGAAACTGCCCTCTGGTAGATACCTGGTGGCAAACAGAAACGGGTGGCATTATGATTTCTGCTCTGGCCGGGATCACGCCAAACAAACCGGCGCACGCTTCGCTTCCTCTTCCAGGCATCCAGCCCATCATCGTAGACGCCGACGGAAATGAATTGAAAGGTAATAATGTAGAGGGAAACCTTTGTGTAAAGTTTCCCTGGCCATCCATGATTCGGACCACGTATGGCGACCATGAAAGATGCAAACAAACATATTTTTCAACGTATAAAAACAGGTATTTTACAGGTGATGGCGCAAAAAGAGATCATGATGGTTTCATCAGAATATTGGGAAGAGTAGATGATGTAATCAATGTTTCTGGCCATAGAATGGGAACCGCAGAAGTAGAAAATGCCATCAATGAACATCCGAAAGTGGTGGAATCTGCTGTGGTAGGATTTCCACATAAGGTAAAAGGTCAAGGAATCTATGCCTATGCAATTTGTGACCTGGAAGGAAGAACGGAAGAAAATTTGAAGAATGAAATTATGGATACCGTTCGTAAGATAATCGGCCCCATTGCAAAACCTGATGTGGTGCAAATCGTACCCGGGCTGCCGAAAACAAGGTCAGGAAAGATCATGCGCAGAATCCTGAGAAAAGTGGCAAGCAAAGAGCTCTCTAATCTGGGAGATACTTCCACCCTGTTGAACCCTGAAGTCGTAGAGAAAATCATGGAAGGAGCTGGAATTAAACCATAAGACGCATGCTGTAGGCAACCTTATTATAAATCAAGTGGCTTATTTTGTTTCAAGAGCATCTCGGACTGATCAGAAGTATCGTTATCTAAGAATATAAAGCTTTCCAAATCCATTTTTAAATGCCTTATCTGCGCTGGTGGTTCTATGAGATAGATCCTCCTGGTTGCTCTTCAGAAATACTTTATAAAAATAAACTCCATTAGCTAATTGATCACCGTATTCATCCCTACCATCCCAAGCATATGAAGTGATGTTGTTACCTATTCTGATTGGTCCAATTTCATACTGAGTGATTTCTCTTACCACTCTTCCGGAGACGGTCATAATTTGAATTTTCAATTGGTCTGGGATTTCGCTTCCGGTCAGTGTAAATACAAACCGACAACTTGTAGAAAAAGGATTAGGATATGGATAAAAATGAGTAACAGCAGACTCATTTATCACTTCAAAATTGATTTCGTAAGGATCGTCTATTTCTTTTATGGCATTACTGGATTCATCTTCGGCGAGTATTCGCAGACCATGCATTCCATCTTCTAAGGGACCGGGCCGGAACTCTATCTCGAAATCCTGTGACTCGGAAGCAGGAAAATATTCCAATCTTGAATCTGAGAAATTGATACGTTGAAATTGGCTCGTTTCTCCAGGAAGTTTGAGCGACAAATTAAACCCTACCGTATCTTCTTTGAATAAAAATGGGCTATCATCCCTCATACGCACGGAAATAACAGGATTAGGAGAGACGATATCACCGTCTAAAATGTGAAATCCGTCAAATGTCACATCAATAATAGGATTTGTTTCGTCTGCCTTTACCTCTACACCGTTGCTTAGCGTAAGTCGATTGTTCAGGTCATAAACTTCATTCTCGTTCGCGGAAACTTCTACCACTATACTATTGAAACCCGTCATATTAAAGGATTTGAAAGCTACATCAAAAACTGTGGTATCTCCACTAACAGGAGGAGGTATTTTAAAACTGGTTTCAGATATGTTACCTGTATTTTGATTGACGAGTGTAGCCATCACGGAAAGAGAATCAGCAAAATCTTCTTTAGAAATATTGATGAGGTTGAACGACTTTGAAATCTCTTCACCTTCAAATAAGGTAATCTCTTCCTTATTTCCAGGTAATAGCATGCCTTCAGCAGGTAGTGAATAATTGACTTGCCAATAACTCAATTGTGGAGGAGTTTCATCTGTCTCATCAGAAAATGAAAAGGAAAGTTCTAGTTGTGGATATTGATTCGGATCTATTGAACCAATAGCTAAGGTTTCTGCCCATGTTCTGGTAAACAATACATCAACTTGACCGTTTGAGGCTACACCAGATAATTCCAAAGTAAATGTATCATCTATTTCTTCAGTAAGATGGTAATCGAGTGATTCCCATGTATTAGCAGGGCCTATTCGAGTAGTATTGATCTTTCCGCTCGTAAAACTTGCAATCACATTATCACTTAAAGCAGCACTTTGCTCAGTTATCGGATCTAAGGAACCATTTCCGGTGACTATGGTAGCACTGCCAGGCTCGCCTCCCTTCCTTCCAAATAAGATCACCGGTTGGCCATCAACAAGCGATGAGATGGTACTGGTACTGATGCCCAAAGAATTCATTAGCGTTATAACTTCCGGTTCCCATTCAGAAAAGTTCACATTACCTATGTTAAACATAACAACTTGGTCTCCCTGACGCATGGCGTTTACCACAGAGGTGAATGAAATTCCGTCCAACCGACTATCCAAACTTTTAAGAAGTGAATCTCTGAATTGATAGATCCGTTGCGGCCTTCTTCCGCAAACTGCTGTAGAAAGAACATCTTGGACAGGTATAAGAATAGGATAATATGGCGCTCCCGTCTCCTTATCAAAAACTACTATATTAAAAGTATTATTAATACAGGTAATCTCTTCCGTAAAAGACGTAATCAACAGGTTAACTCCATCTACCATTACTTTTAAATCCTCTATGGACAGCGCATCGTTATCCGCTCCGAAGGTAAAGAAATCAATAGGTGTGGTTGAAGACTGAAATTCCCATCGGTCAGTATCTTCATTATAAATAATACCACTCACGTTACCCGTTTCAAATTGAGTTGCAGCATACTGACCCCATCCATTACCGGAGTGATTGATTAAGGTAAAAGAATTCTCCACCCACCTATCAGACTCCTCTGGGCCGGGATTTGCAAACCTGGTTCTCCAGTAGATAACAGATGTATCTGAGAGTGAAAGCGAAGAAAAATCAAACGACTCTTTAAGTAATACTTCTCCATCTACGGTAAATGATCTTTTATTTGTGCCGTTAAAGTCCGGCCTAGTATCAAACTCAAGATCGTACGATCTACTGTTTTCCAGTAAGCTACTTGATTGCCATAAAAATTCAACCTCATTTAGGTTGATTATCCCGTTTTCAATGGGGAATAGATTAAAAGTATTACCGCTAAAAACGGCTAATTCTATCGTAGATGTATTATTGTTTTCATTTAGCTCTTGCTGCTCATTTAAAGGATCTAAAAAAACAGAAAATACATTTAGTCCCTCATTTCTTAGTAGAGGATCAAACGGGATGGTGAAGAATAATGTATCCTGTCTAAGCGGTCTGATAAACTTATCAAGATACGTTTCCTGGTCACCATCTGGTAGTGTCCTGTTTACTTGAACCATTAAGGAATCAGAGACACTTCTTCCAAAGTTTCGAATCACAATTTCCAGGGTGAATGAATCCTGAGAAGAGAGAATTTCATTTCCCTCCAAAGCTTTGGGGGTGATTGAATTTTGATTAACCTCATAGTCAGGAAAATCTGCTCCAAATATGCGGTAAGCGGGATCACCTTGAAGTTGTGTCTGCTGTATCTGAGTGAGATCTCCGTCAGATTGATCACGCTCCCAATACTGTCTGGACGCCTCCACCATCACCTCTCCCACTGATTTCCCGATAAAGTTATCATCTGTAAAACCTATGGTATAGAACAAATTACTCCATTTTCGAAGCGTTGAAGAAAGAGCTATATCAGTGTGGGCAATAAAGTTAATAGCTCCCAAGTTCGGTGCTAAGACCCAGTCTTCTCCATAAGTAAGAGGACCTGTGGTAAAGATTCCTCCGGCATCACAGCCATTCACCAAAAAAATAGGGTATTTCCCCTTATTGCTAAAGCCAAAAGATGGATCGCTGGGTCTGCCTACCTCAATATCTGCGACAGAACCACTTGAGTGACCGAAAAAGGTGATATACCCTACGCCTTCATTCACTTGATCAGTAATATTGATAAACTCAACGGTCGCATTCGTCTCTTTGCCGGTGTTAAATGTTCTTCCGCCTACAAAATCATCTTCAGCAATGCTTGCCAGGCTCTGAATAATCGTTGCGAAATGATTAATCTCAGATTGTGTGAGGCCTCCGCTAAGTTGTAAAAAATCCTTTCTAAAAAGATCATCGAAGGGCAGTGCTTCCATTTCCTTAACCTTATCCAAATAAGCAGTGACTTGCGGGGGCTCAGTGGCAGTAAGTCGCCCGATAGGTATACCTGGGATTTCAGGATCAGGACCTATACCGCGAACATAGAGGGCATCCGTGCCCGGCAGGCCATACGTAGGAATATTAAGGGTCGTTTGGTTTCCTCTGTAGGAATTGAAGTTTGTGGTAAGACCTTTTCCGATAATAAATACAAACTGAACGGGACTGGATGCATTTGCAAACCGTACGAAGTTTGAAACTGCCAAAGGAGTAGGATCACCAAAGCTGAATAAATCATACAATTCATTGATATTAGCGATTTGGACAGAGTAATTTCCACCCGCTTCGCTTTCACGGTAAGACTGGTATGCCTCTATCTGATCCTGGCCACCCCTTAAACCCGGATGAGTGACGATCAAATAATTCTTGCGGTTTAAGTTGTATGCTGGAATGACAATCTCCGAGATGGAACCTATGGAGGCTGGAGATGACACTGCAAGAATTTTATTTGATACACTAACATTACTTACCACCACTTCTAACCTATCAGAGAATGGTGTCGTGTTTAATTGGACCACATGGAAAGGATCGGTCACATCAAAAGCTCTGATTTCAGGTGCATTGGATGTTCCTATTTGCAACCAACCTTTTCTTTCGGATACATTGTCCAGCGTAAAGACTTTATTTGAGTGATTGAACATGTTTATTTCTTGTCCATAGACCAGGCGTAGGTATGCCACCGAAATCCGGGTCGACGCATCGGGAAACCCTTCCTCCAAAATTTGTATGAACAATTCCCCATTATTTCCGATACTTGAGTTCGGAACCATATTTGTGTAGAAATGCGAATCACGTAGCGAGAATTGTGTATTTCCTATCGAGGTAAGATTGGTTGCATTAGGACCCACGCTAAAGTTTGTATTATGATCAAGTCCATTCCTACCGAAGAGAACCGTCTCGAAAACTACACGGGCATTAATGATGGGCCCTTCCAGTAAATATTCAAATGTTCTGGATTGGCCTTTTGAGAATGCTCTTCCGGTCCATCCTTCTCCACGGTTATAATCACTCAAGGTTCTGGCATGACTTAATTGTACACCTCCGGAGTAATCATTTGAAAATATCGTTAACGTATCCGCCAAATGATACTGTTCCGGTGCTAATCCGGTTGTGTTTCTATCCGAAGAGAATCCCATCCGCTTTCCATTCTCATTCACAAGTTTGTAGGTAAGGAAATAGCTTGCAGAGTCGGAGAATAAGTTGTAATAGGTATGAGGTTGATTGCCGGAATCGTATAAAGGTGTATCAGATGACCCATCTCTTCGCAATCCGTAAAACTCAAGATATTCGATGGTGTTAGCTGTATTTATGCCAACATTTATGGCAACTTCCTTCCCTTCCCTGAAAAGTTGAATTCTATTAGCGGGAACGGATGAAACGGGAAATCCTGCTGCTAGAAGTTCTTCTCTCGTGATACGATAAAAATCATTTCGCGCAACCTTGAATTTGAAATACGTTTGGTCAAAATTGATCCATTCATTACCAAATTGACCGAAAGTACCATTTAAGAGAAGAACGGCTAAAATACTGACCATTCTACTCTTCCACATTGAAATCTACAGTGATGGAGAAGACATGAGAATAAAGTCCGGGGGCAAGATCTCCGATATCTGTAAGCGCATAGTCAATGGTTAATTCCTTGATCTTGATGCCCAATCCCATATTGGGTTGAGAGGACCAGGATTTGGTTCCATCAAAATCTTTTATCTGTTGGAATTGATTGATACCGAGCCTTAAAAACCCTATTTCCTTGTAATCGAATTCGATTCCTGCTTTTGGGGCTATTGATATCATTTCAGACTTGACTAAAGTATTTCGTTTTCCATCAAAAGTAAAATCTAAATCCACCGATGCAAGTAGTCCAAATACCTTAGCAAAAGAAACGTTTCTCGATCCCCCTACAACGAGTCTTGGCAAGGTTACTTCTAAGGAATTGACAGGAACATCGTTACCCGTACGGGCATAAATCTCCTCAAACTCTTCTACGGTATGAGACCAGGCATTGAAGGTTCCAAGAATATCTCTCGCTACCAATCCCAGTTGCCAGTTGTTCAAACTTTTCTGTAACCCAAAATCCAGCCCAAAGCCCCAAGCTTTCGAAAAATTTCCCACTGTGCGATGAATCACTTTGACATTGCCGCCAACGCTTACACCGCCAAGATCTGAAAGCTCGCGGGCATACGAAAGGAGAAAACCATAATCTGAAGAGGAAAAGAATTCAATATTGTCATAATTGATTGCTCCGTTTACATCCACCAGAAGACGGGTATCAGGAATGTCATCGACAGAGAATCGAATAACAGATAGTGCAATCTTACTCTCTTCATCAACGGATGTGGTAAAGGCTGCATAGTCATAATTTGCTAATCCACCGAAGTAAGAAGAGTGCATAAGCGCTAATTGATGATCTGCAGACATCTCATTCAAACCTGCAGGATTCCAATAACCGGCAGTTACATCATTTATAAAAGATACTGCGGTAAAGCCCATCCCAAACGATCGGGCGCTCACACCAATATTCATGAACTCATTGCTGTATTTAGGTGTATTGTCTCTTTCATTTCCATCATTTTGAGCAATCAATTGGATGGAGAACAGTGTAACAATATAACTAAAGACACCTATTTTCATTTTTCTCAAAAACAAGAGTAAGTTAGCTTTTTGATCTTTTAATGAATAAGCCAATTCGTTTAAAAGCTCTGTGTCAATGATCAATCCATTAGTATGAGATGATTATTATAAGAATAATAAGATTTTATAAGACTATAACCGAAAAAAAAAAATCAACCGGAAAAATTGATCAAAAATTTTCTGCCTAGTACTTGGCCATACATAGTACCTTTTCGTATACATTATTAAATCAGACTATGCTGAAGAGAATTGTGGATAGACAGTGATATGAAAATAGAAAATACACGAGTTCAGATGAGAAAGGGGATATTGGAGTTCTGTATTTTACATATCATATCCAGGGGAGAAGTTTATGCATCAGACATGCTGGATGAACTTACTTCTGCCAGAATAATGGTAGTGGAAGGAACCCTTTATCCTCTGTTAACAAGACTCAGAAAAGCAGGACTTGTGGACTACAAATGGGTAGAGTCCAGCTCAGGACCTCCACGTAAATATTACACATTAACAGAAGACGGTCATCGATTCCTGGAAGGACTAGATCAGACCTGGACTGAATTAGTCAATTCCACCATGAAAATAATCGCTAACAAAAATCTAGAGAAAAAATGAATGAGTTGCAGGGTTTGCCATGCAACGATAAAAGCTTCTACTATGAAAAAGAATATAAGCATCAACATTGGCGGTATCATTTTCCATATAGAGGAAGATGGTTATGAGCAGTTAAAGAACTACCTGGATTCTATTAACACGTATTTCTCATCGTTTGATGAAAGCAAAGAAATCATAGAGGATATTGAAGGTCGGATAGCAGAGATCTTCCTTGCAAAACTGGATGAGGGCAAACAGATCATTATCAAGGAAGATGTAGAAGAACTGATTGCTACCATGGGGACCACCAAGGATTTTGATGCTACCATCGAATCTGAACCCAAAGAGGAAAAAATCAACAATGAAAAAGAAACGGTTCAAGAGGAGCAGCCAAAAGAGGAGACTGTCTATGAAAAAGCCAAGCGGCTTTATAGAGATAATAAACGAAGAGTAATTGGCGGAGTCGCATCCGGATTGGCCTACTACTTTGGCGTGGACTCTATTTGGATCAGATTATTAATGATCGCTTTACTTTTCAATGTTTTCTTTTGGGGACTAAGCAGCTTTATTTTCATTTCATATATCGTGCTGTGGATAGCAATCCCGGGAAATGATAACCTGGAGGAAGACAAAACAGTCAAAAAGCTCTTCAGAAATACGGATGACCAGGTACTTGGCGGCGTAGCCAGTGGAATTTCTTCATACTTTGGCGTAGACCCAGTGGTTATGCGTGTCATTTTTGTAGTTTCGATCTTTCTGGGTGGTGCTGGACTGATTGTTTATTTCATACTTTGGATTATCGTTCCGGAAGCCAAATCCATCACAGAAAAAATGCAGATGCAAGGCGAACCCGTGACCCTTTCTAATATTGAACAAAATGTAAAAAGAAGTTTCAAGGTAAAGGAAGGCGAAGAAAGCGCTTTCCTCAAAGTACTCTTGTTTCCCTTTAGGGTGATTGCGCTCATATTTAGCGCATTAGGAGAGTTTCTTGGTCCATTTTTAAAATTTGCGGTTGAAGCGTTGCGAATCGCTGCCGGAGTATTACTGGTTTTCCTGGGATCAGTTCTCATGCTTGCCTTCACCATAAGCCTCGCTGTATGGTTAGGAGTAGGTGGTAACATGGAAAATTGGCTTTATTTCGGAGATTTTCCCGTCGATGAATTTTTTAGCTCACTTGGAACAATCGCAGTTATTTCATCCTATTTTGCGTCCATCATTCCCGCACTACTCATTGCCTTAATCGGACTTTCTATCATACTTAAAAGATGGGTAACCAAGGCTTACATAGGTTGGAGTCTATTTGGATTGTGGATAATAGGAATGATTGGGCTGGCTGTAACCATTCCTCAGCTTCTTAGCAACTACAGTGCGGAAGGTTCTTATAACGAAGAAAAAACCTTTGTTGTAGGCGATGCTATGCCAACCTTAAGATTAAATGATTTAAAGCTGAAAAGATATAGCAATGTGGATCTAGAAATAAAAGGGCATAAAGAACGTACTTTTTACAGACTTAAATTGGATTTTGAATCGAGAGGTTATTCAAAAACGGATGCAAGAAATAATGCCGAAGCTGTTAATTATTTTGTCACCAGAAAAGGAGAGGACTTTTTCTTTGACTCAGATATTACTTTTACAGACGCTCCCTTCAGATTCCAGGATGTCAGTGCCACATTTTATGTTCCTTACAATAAGGTCTTTCAAATGGATGATAAACTAAAGGAAATCTTACGAAACTCACTCTGGATGTATGATTACTCTGCCCTTGATATGAAAGATAATGAGTGGGTCTTTGAAAGAGACGGCACGTTGAATTGTTTAACCTGTGAAAAAAAGGGAAAGAGATTTTATAAGAGCTATGAGGAGGACACCAAAAGAGGATCGGATGGTGGTCAATTGTATCAGTTTGAAGATTTTGATGAAGTGAAGTTTGTTTCCATGTTTGATTTTGAAATTGAAAGGAGTGACGATTATACGATAAGCCTTGAAGGGGATGAAGATTACTTAAAAGAGGTATCTATTAATCAGGAGGGAAATGAACTTGAGATCAAATATAAGAAAGATTGGGAGTGGTGGAAAAACAGAAAACCAAGGGATCGTATTAAAGTATTCATCACTATGCCAGTGCTAGAACACTTAGATATTTCTGGCGCTTGCGAAGGTAAAGTCTGGAACTTCAATAATTCAGACATAAGTTTTGATATTATGGGTGCTTCAGAAGTATGGGCGGATATCTCACCAAACTATTTAGGTGCCGACTTGAATGGCGCCTCTAAACTTATCTTGGTAGGAACAGCTTCCGAATTAGAGGTAGATTTAAATGGCGCATCCAAACTGGATGCCTTCAACTTTCGCGTTGAAAATGTGGATGTAAAAGCTTCAGGAGCATCTGCAGCAAAAGTTTACGCAGAAAACGAGTTAGTTGCTAATGCCTCAGGGGCAAGTACGATCAGATATCGCGGATCTGCAAGTGTTAATTCCGAAAGTTATGGTCTCAGCTCAGTAAAAAGGGACTAATAATTACTGAGGGCTCCTGATTAATCCATGGATTAATCAGGTTTTGGTCCCCGTGTTTGGTCGGCAGGGGATTTTTACTATTGCTGTACCAAAGAATAAGCGCGCGGCTTCCCTCCAAACATTTTCTTGGTTTCCGACCATACCTCTTCAAACAAATCAGAACGCCGGTATTTTTCCAAGTCAGCTTCACTATCCCACCTACTAAAAGTATAGAAAACGTGGTCAAGCTTAGAGTCTTTGCAAAGCTCCACATGATTGCATCCTGGAAAGTCTGCAATCCTGGCTTTTACCGTTTCGAAGAAAGTGATAAAATCACCTACTTTTTCCTCTTTGAAATCCATCCGAACAATTCTTATAAGCATATTCTCTTAGGTGTTAAATTCAATGATCACCGGAGCATCTACTCCCAGGCCCAACAGCTCTGAGGCATTTCCTTTATTAATTCCGATCTGTAAGTTCCCCGAAGAGTTGAAAAGCACAAAACAATCTCCTGATTCTACATCTGTAAAGTACGCATGAAAGCCATCAAATGCCTCCCTCCCGAAGCGAACAGTATGCGAGGTGTGGTTTCCATTAATCTCCAGTATCTTTTTTACATCGGTTTGCCTAATGTTGGTAATCAGGTTTCCATAGTGATCAATGCTGATTACGTTTCCGGCAATTTCCCGTTTGGTAACTTTAAGTCGTCGTGGATACAGCTCCAGGATGAATTCCGCAGATTCACCTAATTTCTCTATCGATTCACCCTGAGCCAATGCTAATGCTGCTTTTGTTAATTCCACTTTTGCCGGAAAGGTAGATACATGGTGAGTTAGCCTTCTAATTGTTTTCGCTTTCATATCCGAAATCAGACTAAATAAACCCGAATCAAAGCCCACAAAGTAGTGGCCCTCAAGCACAATAGCTATAGGGGGAGACTTTTGTCGCATGGTATCTACGGCTACTAAATGAACCGTTTTCTCCGGAAAATCCATGTAAACATGCTTTAACACATAGGCAGCATGAGCGATATCAAAAGGTTTGATATCGTGGGTGATATCTACAATCACCTGCTGGGGATCACTGGATAAGATCGCAGCTTTTACAGCCGCAACGTAGTGATCTGTGGTTCCAAAATCGGACATGAACGTGATCACCGCCATTTTGATGCAGAAGCGTTTACATTTGTAAAAACAAAAGTATAAATTTTACCTTCCGGAGAGTTAACTCATAAGGTGAGATTATAGGTCCGAAGGATGATGAGAAATTATTTTAGAACAAATACTTCCTGAGCTCGCTCTGAAGTACTTTACCATTAAAGCCTATTGCTCGAAAAAGTCATTAAACTGGAAAATATTTCACTCGTGGATTTTCTAGGAGTTGAAAACCAAAATATAAAGGCATTAGCCACTGCTTTTCCCAACAGCAAGATTGTAAGCCGCGGAAATGAAATTCAAATTAAAGGATCTGCTCCCCAAATCTTAAAAATCAACGAAATTCTAAATTCTCTCCTCTCCCACTATCATGAGTATGGAAAAGTGACCAATGAGAATGTAAAAGATTTTGTCACCAATGAAGAGGACACCATTAGTAGAAAGGAGCATAGTAAAGTCCTGGTTCATGGAACTCGAGGGATCGGAATTGCTCCCAAAACCGCGAATCAAAAAGCATTAGTGGAGATGGTAGAGAAAAATGATTTGGTATTTGCAATCGGACCTGCCGGAACAGGTAAAACCTACATCTCGGTAGCGCTGGCAGTACGGGCTTTGAAAAACAGGGAAGTCAAAAAAATCATCATAACACGTCCTGCTGTAGAAGCAGGTGAGAATCTCGGGTTTTTACCCGGCGACTTGAAAGAGAAAATTGATCCTTATCTGAGACCTATTTACGACGCACTGAGCGATATGATGCCTTCCGAAAAGTTGAGGTATTACAAAGAAAACGGTATGATTGAGATTGCTCCACTAGCCTATATGAGAGGAAGAACGCTGAACGATGCTTATGTTCTCTTGGATGAGGCGCAGAATACCACGCCCATGCAAATCAAAATGTTCCTTACCCGAATGGGGCCGGATTCAAAAGTGATCGTAACTGGTGATCGCTCACAGATTGACTTACCCCGAAAACAAGTATCGGGTTTGATTGAAGCTATAAAGATCTTGAAAGACGTGAAAGGGATCGGTTTTGTAGAACTGGACGATAAAGATGTGGTGAGGCACAAACTTGTCAAAGCAATCATCAAAGCATATAAGGCACATGACCTACAGGGTAATCAAAGCGCAGACTGAAGCAGAAAAAAAGAAAGCATTTGCTATTCGTGAAGAGGTGTTCGTAGTGGAACAAAAGGTACCAGCAGAAGAGGAGTTCGATGAATATGAAGGGGTATCCCATCACTTTGTGGCTTTAGATGAAAACGATGAACCGATTGGCTCTGCCAGATGGAGGCTAACGAATAAGGGAATAAAACTGGAAAGATTCACAGTCAAAGAAAATCTAAGAGGGAAGGGACTGGGAACCAAAATTGTGCAAACAGTACTGGATGATATCTCTGGCAATACAGAAAAAGGAACCTGCCTCTACATGCACTCACAGTTAGATGCGGTACCTCTTTACACAAAGTTTGGATTTCAAAAAAAGGGAGATCGGTTTGAAGAATGTGGAATCATGCACTATTTGATGTGGAAAGAATTGTAGAAGATACCTTTTAAAAATCAGTGCTTAAGGACACCCCTAAAAACTTAGTTCAAGAATTTGAGGTAGCGATTTTTTTTTGAGACAAGACGTCAAAACGAAGTTTAGCGACGTCAAATAAGTATTTTGATAACAAAGTATCAGGAAAAAAGATCATCTCAAAAATTGAAAGTGGGTTTTTAGAGATGCCCATAAATAGGGCTTGCTGAGAAAGTCACAGGTGTATCAGATACTAGGCAGCAAGGTGAAGATGTATGCTTATACTTCGATCCGCAGCGAACGACGTAGCTGATGTACCTGTGACTAGTTGAAAAATCTCGAAATCGAGCTTTT
>JBCDKO010000110.1:0-15568 GCA_038746525.1 Bacteroidota bacterium | reverse complement strand
GGACTTCCGTATGAGGTGCTACTTCATCCGGCCTCATCGCCTCCGTATATGGTTTCTGTGCGTCCGTTCAGATACCGTAGTTTGGCTTACTTCAGTTCCAGCGTCACCGCTGACAACCTTGCCTCTTACTTAGCTTCCGGGCATGACCCCAGCGCTTCCGGGACTTTCACCCTTTGGAACACCCAAATTCATGGGCTATATTCACCATGCAAGGCACACACAAACACTAAAATGAATATGCGAACCGAGCTCTTGCTAATAGCAATGCTAGCAGGAAGCATAGGTGCTTATAACAACAGGAGCGCATACTCATTTTAGTTGGATGTTAGCATCAATAATCACAACTTAATGAAGAAGAAATCAATCCCAATTTTTGTGGTCCTAATTTTTAGCTATTTAATATCATTTGCTCAGAAGACTGACTCTGTAACTCTTGAGGTTAACACTGTGGAATCTCGTGAACTTCTCGACTATTACAGATTTGAAGGAATCGACTATTTCAATATGCAAGCTTCTGGCGAAAACATAAAAGATCAATACTTTATTCTTTCCAGCATGACATACTGGAACGGTAAGCTCACCAAGGTTGACACATTTGCGAATACTAAAATATACCGAATGAAGAACGGTACCGATACGTTGGGAATTCGGGTAATGTCTAAGAAAACAGATTCAGATACGATTAAATTTCAATTTAATTTACCTCGATTCTCAACTACGAGAAAATTTCCCACGACACAGAAAAACACCTACAGTTTACGAGATATAACATCAAATGATGCGAATACATTTGTTGCTAATGACCCTATTAATCTTTTGGTTTACAGCCTTCCATATGAAGATCCTGAACGACCGGGATACTTGTTTTACTGCGAACTAAGTCGTGAAGGAACTCCGCCTGAACAATGGGGAGAAAAGTTTGGAATTGAACATTACATAATTTTCAAACTTCAGTTGATTGACTAAAAAAGATCCAATCGAGTAGACGGCCGTGAGCTATAGGCCCACGGTGCGCCTCTCACACCACCGTACGTAGTGTCTGTAAAAAAAGGATAAAAAGTGGTTTTTTCATCACGAAGGAGCCGAATTTATGCTTTTGCTGGACCTGAATCTAAATCAAGAAAAAAGTTGATCATGCAATTTTCATAGATTTTGGTCGCCTAAAAAAGTGTAGGGTTCATTCCCGGAGGGGTTTTTCTATGAAATTGGCCATTTCGTTCAGCTAGATTCACCGCTCTTTTTCCTGTTTCCGAGGTTGGTTTTCAGGTTTTGTGTTGGAGAAGCGCGTTCATTTTTTTTGTGTATTAATGGGTGAAATTTGGAGGTATTTGCTTATATTGCAAGCAGCTCTTTTTTAATGAAAACTCTCCAACTATGCACAAATCTTTTGACACTCCACTCACCCTGGGCTGTACGCCCATTGAAGAAGTAAAAATCCCTACTCAAACCAGAAGCCACCTGGCTGCATTGGCCGCTGCGTTGCAACATATTTATGTCAATCCACAATGGAATACCCAGGTGTTTGGGTTGCTTTCAGCCCGCCGGATGAAAGGCAAGCAGCCCACCGGAAGAACGGGCATGAGCCTGTGGGAAATCTTCGTGCTGGCTCAGGTGAGTTGATGCATGAATAGTTCCTATGATGAGCTACAACATATTGCCAATCATGATACCCTCATCAGAGGCATCATGGGGGTATTACCCAGTGATTTTAGTAGCGGCAAGGAGTACCGTTACCAAAACATCTATGACCATATCGCCTTACTGGATGAGGGGTTGCTTCAAGAGCTCAATGAGGTCTTTGTGGAGATGGGACATGAGGTCTTTCAAAAAAAAGAAAAAACCGCAGAGGGGGAAGTGGCCTTGCATTGCAATTAAGGATCTAAAACAACACAAAACGGGATGATGAAAATAAGTAGGATCATCTACTTTTATTATCAACCCTATCATCACCAGTCAAAAAACGGAAGGCATCCACCATCTTATAGGTACCTACAATCCCAGTTGCTCCTCCGGTTACCAGGAGTACTTGCCCCAGCCTATCGTTTTCACGACCTAACATTAAACCACCAGCAATGGTAATGGAATACCCAATTGTAGCGATCAATATCCCAGACTTAAATTTTTTCTGTGATTTTTCCAGATTTAACTCTATTTGGTTCACGCTGACATTAAGCTGAATGATTGCTTGTTTTAGTGAGTCATATGAAGGAGTTTGTGCTGGTGTATGATTGAATAAAAGAACGAGGAGGAAGAGTAAGATTAACCTGTAAACCATTTTTTAAATTGTGTGACTTTTTCCCGACTCACAATGATATCAAAATTGCATCGAACCGCTAAATCCAGGCTTAACCTTTGGCCTGTAAAAGGTTTCATGGATATGATCGTTTCCATATTCACGATTTGTTTTCGGTTAATTCTAAAAAATTGATCAGAATCGGTTTGATCTTTCTCTATTTCTTCTAGGGTAAAGTCAGTAAGGTAGGATCTGCCATTATGTTTATCCAACGCATGCACAACCCGGTTATCAACGTAGAAAAGCGCAATATCTTCCGTTTTCTTAGGGATAAGCCTTAAGCCTGATTTTACCAAGAAGCGTTTGTTGGCAGATTCTTTAGGGTTTACCAATATTTTTCTAAGATCATTAAGTTTTAAATGTTCATTTTTTCGACCCTGAAATAATTCATATTTGTCAACGGCGTCAATGACTTCTTTTTCTTTCAAAGGTTTTAACAGATAGTGAATACTGTTCACTTTGAATGCATCTATGGAATATTCATCATAAGCTGTAGTAAAAATGATCGGAGTCTTCACCTCTATTTGATCAAATATTTCAAAACTTGAACCATCTGCCAAATGAATATCACAAAAGATGAGATCTAAATTATGTTCATGTTCCGAAAGAAACTCCACTCCATCTTTCACTGTATCTAAAGATTCTATCACCTCCATTTCCGTAAAGTTTTTTTGAATAATTCGCTGCAACCGATCAACAGCCAGTTGCTCATCTTCCATAATTAGTGCGTTCATTCTATCAATGAGAGTTTTACTAAAAATTCCTGTTTAGTATTTTTTATCTCCGGAGGTGTTGCACCTAATAACTGATATCTTTTCCTAATGTTCGCAAGGCCTATCATTTCGGAGGCAACAGGTTTTATTTTGGGATTCCTGTTATTCTTGATAAAAAGAGCACCGTTGCTCCTTTCCATAGATACTTTCAATGGATTCTTTTTAGATACTTCGTTGTGTTTTATCGCATTTTCTATCAAGAGTTGAAGAGTAGATGGTGGAATTTTATCTTTCACATCGGTAATATTCCTTTCAAATTGCAAATTATTTCCAAAACGGATTTTTAAAAGAAAAATGTACGATTCTATAAAATCCAATTCTTCTTCTAAAGGAATGATTTTCATATCCTGAGTTCTTAATAAATACCTGTAGACTTTTGAAAGCTGTTCTACAAACTGAACAGCCAGGTGTTGGTCTGTTTCTATCACAGAAGAAAGAACATTGAAACTGTTAAATAAAAAATGAGGATTGATTTGCTTTCTGAGCGCCTCAAATTGTGCTTCAGAAGTTTCTGTCTTTAGTGTTTCTGCTTCAAGACGTGCCGTGCTAAGCTCAGTGTTATATAAAATGATGGCATTGATGCATTGGAGGAAAAGATTAATTCTAAAACTGAAACCGAGTAGTTGATTAAATCCATTAAATACTGTGTTGGAGGCAAGGAAATAGTTAATTGCTATACTAAAAACAGGAGTAGTAATTGCTACTAGTACCGCACTTAAGAGAAAATGCCTGATCAGCCGATGAGAAACTTTTCTGGTTCGTCGTTTCCCATGTATTTTATCTATTAAATGATTGCCTTCCCAAACAACCAGAACAATGGTTAAGATGATGGCATATAAAACCAAATCTGATATAGGAAGTGAGAGTATCGTGTCCCCTTGTGTAAATTTTATGTTCAGAAACGAGTAGGACCCTAACAAAAACACATACAAATACCGCCACTTAATGTTAAACATTATAACTCATTTAAAGACAAAACCCATCCATTTAACTGATAGATGGGTTTTGTTGTTAAAAATCAATTTATGGTAGGATTACCTGATCAATGGTGTGAATCACTCCATTAGTAGCCAAAATATCTGTACCTATGATTGATGCGTCATCTAATCCTAACATAAGAACAGCATCTGTTGGCGTGATGGTCAGGTCAGCATTTAGATTCCAGGTTCCCCCTGCTAGAGGAGTCAGCGTGACAGAGTTATTGCCATTGAGTACATTAGGAATATCGGATGAGAACACGCCACCATCAAATCCATCTACTGATAGTACATGATACTGAAGTACAACAGCAATCGTTTCCAAACCGGCAGCAGCGACCAGATCGTCAATATCAGTATCCAGGTCTACATCCTGATCGCCAACTGCAGTATATAGTGTTTGGAAAGCAGCATCCGTAGGAGCGAAAACAGTGAATGGACCGTCTCCTTTTAGCGCTGTTATCAAGTCGGTGGTAGTGTTTTCTGAAACAGCAGTAAGGGCTGCTACCAACTGCCCGAATTCTGCACCTTCTGTGGCTTGAGAAGCCGCAACAGCAATATCAACCACATCACCGGCGGCCGGTGTTAACGTTCTGTCAATTACATGTACTACACCGTTGTCTTGATCAATGTCTGGTATGGTAACCTGAGACAACCCATTTATAAACGTGCCGGCACTGTTGATGCTTAAATAAAAATCTCCATTTAAAGTAGTAACTGCACTTCCACTTTCAGGAAGGTCTGCCTCTTTCACTTCAATATCCAATACATGATAGAGCAAGATTGGCTCCAGATCGTCTGCGGTAAGATTCTCAACAGAAGTGATATTGACTGCTTCGAATGCTTCATCAGTAGGAGCAAAAAGGGTATACTCAGCATCTCGATTGATTAATGTCGTCAAAAGATCTGCTTTCACTACCGCACTGGTTAAGATTTCGAAATCCACACTAAAATATGCTGGTTCAACTACTGTGTTGACTATGCTGGTTTCTAAATCTGGTATCAATACACCATCAATGATATGTACAACGCCATTTGTTGCTTCTACATCTGCGGTAGTTACTGTAGCACTATCTACCGTCACTGAAGTACCTACACCTACTGAGATAATGTCACCCATGTCGGCCAGGATAGGGTCAACCTCATCTCCATCCATTAATTGAGAGGAAAGAACGGCTGACCCTTGCACCACATGGTATTCAAGAATTCTTCTAATGACCGATTCTGGGATATCGTCCAAGGAGGTTTGACCAATCACTCCTAGTAGAGCAATAAAGGCATCATTGGTCGGAGCGAAAACCGTATAAGTTTGATCTTCATCCGAAAGGGCAGCTACCAGGTCAGGAAATTTGGTAAGCGCCTCAACCAACGTACTTAAGCTAGACTGCGATTGTGCTAATTCTACAATGTCTTGCGGTACTGAAAGTACAGATTGAATCGTATGGATGGTGCCATTACTTGCGTCTACATCGAATGGCTCAATGATTGATACCTCATTTACGGTTAAGTTCGTAGCATCAATCGATAAATTAGCACCTTCCAAAGAAGCGACCTCTCCGGTCGTCAATTCGTCAGAGGTAACATCTCCGTCTATCACGTGATACGTTAGCAGATCAACAAGTCCTGCTGTGGTCAGGCCTCCAAAATTGTTCTCTGAGGTGATACCAACAGCTTCGAAAGCAGCATTAGTGGGTGCAAATACGGTAAATGGACCTGTTCCTTTAAGGGTCGAAACCAAATCTGCTTCTGTAAGCGCTTCAGCAAGCCTTGTATAGCCATTAGCAATCGCAACATCCACAATATCTCGTGACTCCTGTGGATCATCACCATTATCATCGTCTCCACAACTGGATAGAATAGTGAGCATACTTAGTAAAACCAAAGTTAGGGTAAGCCTGGTTATACCCTTTAATTTAAAATTTGATCGAAAAAATTTCATGGATTTAGATTTTTGTTTGAATTGTAATGGTCGAACCATCGAATTCCTATATGTTCTATTGCTTTGAGATAAGAATTGCTTAATTCCTAACCGAACTGATTAAATTTTGACCTGAATTGATTTTTGTAGCAATACATTATGGATAAATACCCGATTGAAATTACAGAGAAAAGAACAGTAAAACGTATTACGGTGAAGCAGTCTATGGTAGATTTTCTGGATGCGTTTAATATAGAGAGAGGGTTGATCTACACGGCGAAGTTGCTGTTTTTAAAACCAGGTGAGCTGATCAGATCGTATCTCACGCATGGCAGATACAAAATAGTAAATGCATTTAGGCTACTCATTATCTCCACAGCACTAAGCCTGATTGTGATCAACGCTGTAGATTCTTCGTCTCTTCTTGGCAATATCGATCAGGAGGCAGCGGACGCTCAGAATACGGAGATTTTGATACTTAACCTACTCATAGATTGGTACAATCTTATATTATGGCTGTCTATCCCTGTATATGCCTTTATCTCTTACCTATTCTTTCGAAAGTACGAAAGGTATAACTATGCTGAACACATGGTAGTACAATCATTTTGGATATCAGCATCCAATATTTTTGTCATAGTCATCCTGCCTTTTGGCTATCTGTTTGGTTTTCAAATAACATTTTTCGTAGCTTTTCTTCTTGGAGTGGCTTTCTTTTTCTATTTCATCAAGTGCCTATTTAGAAAAAATTCTTTTTGGTTTTGGGTCAGGATGATCATCTGTTATCTCGTTAGCAATGTTGTTTATTATTTCTTCATGACTTTTATAATGAAGACCATATTGTACTTTAATGGTTAAAGAACGCAAAGACGTTTTAATTTTTTGATCGTTTTTAGTTATGATAAAATAGTATCCATTTGTTGACAAGGATCAATCAAAATTAAAAATGATTAGTTAATATAAAGTGTGTTTAATATTAATTCTAATATCAATTAATTGTAATCAAATGATGAACCCGTTGAAAGAACACCTATGGAAGCAGAGAATACTGATAGTTACGGCTTCATCTCCGACCAACGTGGGATATAAACGTCAAGATCAGTTATTGACAAAAGGAAAGAAAGGAATGAAGGAACGAGATTTGGTTATCTATAGGCTTTATTCAGATCACTGGTTAAATCCAGATCATCGTCCGCTTACTAAAGAACAGGCTGAAATAATCTATGATACTTATCACATCGTTCCAAGGACTTTTTCTGTCATTTTAATAGGCAAAGATGGAAACGTTAAAATGAGGAAAGACGATATCGTTTCTACCAGAGAAATTTTTCAATTGATCGACAGTATGCCAATGCGTAAAAAAGAAATGCGTAAAAACAAAGAGCCGGATCAATAATCCGGCCTTTGCTATCTTATTTCACATCAAGCATGCTATCAAGGTGAAAATTGCTATATATGCTTCTTGTAATATTATCCAACTGGTCATTGTAGCCTTTTAATGGATCTCCCATACCCATGTGGTCTACAATTGTACGGAATGGGCGTTTTCCTTTTTCCATTGCTATAAGTTGATAAACTGCATCGGCCACTTTTTGAGGATCTTGCTCTTTGTTATTTGCCAGAGCCTCACCAAAGCTATCGCTAATTTGTTGAGGAGCGTTCATAAATTCTCCATATTCACCATTTCTGGATTGATCACTCGGTTGGATCAAACTACCGAAAAAGGCAGTTTCAAAACCGCCCGGTTCTACAATCACGTTCTCAATTCCAAACCCGGATAATTCTACGCGATAACTTTCAGCTAAAGCTTCTAAAGCCCATTTTGAAGCATTGTAAGGCCCATAAAAGGGCAAAGCCATCCTACCTAAGAGGCTTGAAATGTAAATGATCAAACCAGACCTCTGTTTCCTTAAGTACGGAAGAACGGTTCGATTGATGCGCTGCACTCCATATACATTTACCTCAAATAATTTTTTCCAATCATCGATGGTAAAATGCTCCTGCATTCCCATCACACCCACACCTGCATTATTGATGACAACATCCAATCCACCCAGTTGATCGATAGCGTCAGCTACTCCCTTGTTTACACTTTCATCGATTGTGACATCTATTTCTACTACATGAGCCCCTAAAGCGCTCATTGATTCGGCGGTTTCTTTATTCTTAGCCCCTATACCTCGCATGGATGCGGCCACCTTATGTCCTTCTTTCAACAATACTTCAGTGATAAGTTTTCCAAAACCTCCATTGGATCCGGTGATTAATACTTTTTCTGCCATAGTTTCTGTTAATTTTGGTGTAAAAAACCAAAAATCATTGGTTACAGTTCTATATTAAAGCTTTTTATGATGAAGGAACAGCCATGATCCCGTTTTAATAATAGTAGATATTTAATAGTGGTAAATGATTAAAACAATGAAGAGAATCTATCTTAGTCAAAGCTCAATACTCTTGTTAAGTGCCTTTTTAATACTTTCTTGTTCAAATAAAAAAAGTAATGAAATCGAAGAGCAATCAACCCTGGATACCATGGAGGTGACGCTGGTATCGGTTAAAGAAGAATGGATTGAAAATCGTGTGAAGGACGCCAAGGCAAGATTGCAAGTGTCATCAGCAGGACAAAAACTATGGGAAGCCATTGAAGCACACGGTACGCTAAATACATGGTTTGAAAATGGACCAATCTCTTTTCATTTCGATTATCAGCCGTTAGATGATAACTTAAGAAGAAATACGTATCAGGTGGTAGATAAATGGTCTGTAAGAGCAGTACAGGAAATGGGGGAGAACCGGGAAGTAAAATTTGGCTGGGATGGAACAAATGCCTGGATTTATCCGGATTCGGTTGATTTGCCTATCAATCCAAGGTTCTGGTCTATCACACCATACTATTTTGTTGGGTTGCCTTTTGTATTAGCCGATGAAGGAGTGATTTTGGAAGAACTTGGAAAGAAAGAATACAATGGCATTACGTACGATCTCATTAAAGCCAGCTATGAAAAAGGGATAGGAGATGCTCCTGGCGACTATTACGTCATCTACATCAATCCTGAAACGAACCTTATGGAAGGCTTAAGATATATTGTATCTTATCCAGGTTTCTTCCCTGCTGGGAATCACAGTCCGGAGAAATTCATGGAAATACTGGATACGCAAGTAATCGATGGAATCATTATGCCAACCGGGTATAAAACCTATTGGTTTAAAGAAAATGAGCCAGCAGAACACATTACCAACATTGATGTAATGGAAGTCTCTTTTGTTCCAGGTATCGAAAATTCTTATTTCGATGTGCCGAGTGGAGCAAAGATTCAGAAGGGTTATTAATCCTTTGCATTTCATGAGAGTAATTCATAAGAGGATAGGGTGTTTTGGTGTAAATCATTGATTGTGAAATACATAATAGTATTTACCTAATATGATTTTACGGATTTCATTGAGTTTGAACCAATGATGCTTGTATGTCAGCAAGTTGTCTTTCTCAATAGTCACATCACTACATCACGGATGCCATCTAACCCGGGTGTTATTAAGGTGACTAAAATTTACATAAGGATCGTGATGCACCATCCAATTCATAAGCTTGCAAAGCTATTAGCAAAAGTTAATTCTTAAACTTCAATTAAAGCTTGTTACAGTAAGTGCGATATCTTGCAATTGGGCTATGATCGAAGTTTTCAGATTTAGCAAAGTACCAAATAAAAGGGTCAAAGAAATAGTGGTTTTTTCTCTTATTTGACTTATCGAAACGTTCGTGTAAGGCAGTTACTCCTCAAGAAATTTTAATTAATTTTATTTTTTATATTAAAATTCCTTTAACTTAAATCAAAATCTCCTGTTTTATTTATACTAATAATTTTAAATTTACAATTATCGCATAAATAATTTCTAAATTATGTTACCAACCTTTATCTTGATCTTCGCAGTAATAAGTTCAAAATTATTTACTAGCTTAAGTACAAGCCGGAGTTGTTTGGTGATCAGAAATTCGAAACGGCCCCTCTTAATTCTAATGGGATCCCTGATCCTGACCAGTTCGCTCCACGCCCAAAACTTTTTTGGAACCATGGAAGAAACTGGTGGTCTTATCTTTTCGATCAATGATAATGATGAATTTAGTGCTTTGCAAAGTTTTGATCTGGATGAAGCACAGAAATTCGGAGAAAGACCACATAGTACTTTATTGTGGAGTGACAATAAACTTTGGGGGACCACCCATGAAGGAGGAGAGAACGGCAGCGGAGTCATTTTCAGCCTAAATCCAGATGGTACTGACTATAAAGTGCACTATCATTTTACTGGAGCGGATGGCGCAAATCCTCAAGGAGCTTTGATTGTAGATAGCAATGGCTTGCTATGGGGGATGACGGAAAATGGAGGAATAGATGATCATGGTGTTATTTTTACTTTTAATCGAAGTAATAATGACACGTATGACGTAAGACATAAATTTGATCCATCTAAAACGGTTAATGATAATTTGAAAGACGGCAGCAGTCCTCTAGGTGCTCTCACGTTGGCTAATGATAGGTTATGGGGAGTCACTTATGCAGGAGGTGAGGGTGATAAGGGGGTGATCTTCTCAATGAACGAAGAAAATAAAGATGACTACAGAATAGAAGATAGTTGGAAGAATGACGATGATGGAAAAAATCCATTGTGTGATCTCGTATTTGATAAAGTTAATGATCGTCTTTTGGGTACAGCTACTGGTGGAGGACAAAATGATAATGGGTTAATTTTTTCAATAAAACCTAATACTGGTGATGTGAACTATACTGTTTTGGCTGATTTTGTTGGTATATTTTATCCTCGTGGACATTTAGTAGAAGTTGATAATGCTTGGTGGGGGATAGCTTCCGGGAAGAAAAACGATGATGAAAACAATGATGAAAACAATGATGAAAACAATAATGGTACAATTTATAGTCTCGAAAATAACAATAGTATAGTCATCCAACATGAGTTTGATGAAACGAAGGGATCGTTTCCTGTGGGTGGCTTAGCCAAAAAAGATGAATTTCTTTATGGGATGACTAAACGTGGGGGTAATAAAGGTGGTAATGGAGTGGTCTTTAAGATTGATTTAAATAAAGATTCGGATGATAATGAATTTTTTAATATTCTTAAAGTATTTGGAGAACATCCTTATTACGGAAACCCTCAAAATTCAGCGTTAATCTGGATTGCTGATAATGTAGCACCGACTCTCACCGAAGTGAAGATTGCTTCGGATAATCAAGATACTACACTAGCGAAAACCGGTGATATGGTGACGTTAGATTTTAAGAGTAGCGAGAATTTACAGGATAACACGGTAAAAGTTAACATTGCAGGTCAGCAAGCGATAGTAAGTGGCAGCGACACCGTATGGGAGGCGACTTATAAATTTACAGGATCCGAAGAGGAAGGTACCGTTGAGTTTACCATTAACGCGAAAGACATCTACGGTAATCCTCTCTTACAAGAGGTAACCGCCACTACTGACAAATCATTTGTAATTTATGATCAGACGGCTCCTGAGTTATCTCCTGCGGCTGACGCCATTACGGATGTATACGAAAATGATATCGTGACCACGTTGTTGACGGTGATTGCTACAGATGATCATACGGTGACTTTTGACGGTGCAGATGGCGATGATCAACGTTATTTTAGTATAAGTGCCACTGGTGTAAATGCCACTGATTACACTGTTGAGATCAAATGGAACAATTTTTCACCCGATTATGAGAATCCTAAAGATGCAGACCGTGATAATATTTATTGGATGTGCCTTACAGCAACAGATGAAGCAGGAAATTCAACCAGTCACTGTTACGGCTTTCGCGTAAAAAATGAGACAGCCCCCGGTGATGTGGAAGGTACTGTATTATGGTTCCGCGCAGATCAAGACGTCTACAGTAACAGCGCGGGGACCATTGCAGCAGAAGACGGAGCTGCAGTTGCTCGTTGGGGTGACCGGTCCAGGTATGAATATGACGCTTATCACCCAAACGCAGGTAATGAACCTGTTTTTTCCGATAATAGCATCAACGGCAATCCGGCGCTTACTTTTAATAGATCAACTAATGATTACTTACCTATTTCAGGACTAAACTATAATAATGACGATGGCACCACTCCACCTGCCATTTCTATGTTTACCGTTTTAAAAACCACATCAGATTTACCTGGGATCATACTGTCCTACGACGCAAGTGAATATTTTAGGTTCAGTTCAAATTTTGACGGAAATAACGATTTTGGATTGATTGCCGATGGTCCTCCTCTCCTTGGTCAGTCAGACGAATCAGATGGTATTCCTCACTTGTTAGGCGCTAGCTACAATCCTGCTATTACCGGATCTGATAATAAATACCTTTACTTCGATGGCTCGATAGATAATAGTAAGGTAGTTAGCAGTCCGTCTTTCGGAAGCAGTAACACACGCTACGGTCATATAGGAGTGGGTTCAGAAGCGACCCAATTTGATGGCGCCACAGGGCCGGCACAATATTTTGAAGGTAATATGGCTGAGATTATCTATTACGAAAAGGCCCTTTCTGACCAAGAACGTCAGAAAGTAGAATCTTACTTAGCCATTAAATATGGGATCACGTTGCATGCGTCGGTAAGCTATCTGAGCAGTGATGGCACGGTGATCTGGGATGCCGTTGATAATGCCGATTATGCGAATGACATTGCAGGGATAGGCCGGGATGATGAGTCCGTTTTGGACCAGCGCGCTTCAATGAGTGTGAACGCTGATGCGATGGTGCGCATGGATAAGGGTGGCTCCTTTGGTACTAATTTAGATTTTATTATATGGGGAAATAATGATGGATCCTCTACTTTTAATAATAGTGATGTGGACCGTAGCAGCTACGAGGACCGATTGGGTAGGGTATGGAAAGTATCGGCTACAGGTAGTCCGGGTAGTGTAACGGTTACGGTGGCAATACCGGGAGCCAGTGGGGCTGCGTCCGGATATGTACTGATCAAGAACAGCGATGCGACCTTTAATGATGTAGGAAATGGTACGGTTGCTTCGAGTATCAGTGACGCCACGCTAACATTTAATAATGTATCCTTTTCCGGCAATGAATATTTCACGGTGGCTAGAGTAGATGAAACAGCTCCTGACTTAAACACAGTACGTATCGAGTCGAACAATTTGAATCCTAGCTATGCAAAGACCGGCGACGAGGTCACGGTAACATTTACTTCAGATGAGGATTTGCAAAATGTTGAAGTCACGATAGCGGGCCAAGAGGTGATAGCAAGTGTCAGTGGCACAGAATGGACGGCGAGCTACGAATTCACGGGTTCTGAAGAGGAAGGTATTGTTGATTTTAGGATTGACGGAGAAGACCTGTCTGGCAACCGTATGGATCAGGTGACCGACATCACCGAAGGATCAAGAGTGACTTATGATAGAACTACACCACAGATTACCAAACCAGTTAACCCAGTAAATGTAGACGAAAATACCACAGGGGTGATTCCAGATGCTAAGGTTAGTGCTACGGATGATAATGAGCCGGTAACTTTTGAAGAGATAGAAGGTACGGAGGATAGTGACAAGTTGGCGATTACAGCAGATGGTGAGATAAGCTGGGAAGAAGGTTTTTCACCGGATTATGAAAACCGTGAGGACAGTGATGATGATGGTATTTACGTGCTATGTATCAGGGCGACTGATGCGGCAGGTAACGAGGCGGAACAGTGTATACGCTTTGTGGTAGAAAATGTAGATGATACTGCCCCGGAGATCACTTCAGATGAAGAGGTAGGTGTGGCTGAGAACACGACGGGGGTCATCCACGTAGCTACGGCCAATGAGCCGGTGACTTTTGAAGAGATAGGAGGTACGGATAGTGACAAGTTGGCGATTACGGTAGATGGTGAGATAAGCTGGGAAGGAGGTTTTTCACCGGATTTTGAAAACCATGAGGACAGCGATGATGATGGTGTTTACGAGCTATGCATCAGGGCGACTGATGAGGCAGGTAACGAGGCGGAACAGTGTATACGCTTTGTGGTAGAAAATGTAGATGATACTGCCCCGGAGATCACTTCAGATGAAGAGGTAGGTGTGGCTGAGAACACGACGGGGGTCATCCATGTAGCTACGGCCAATGAGCCGGTAACTTTTGAAGAGATAGGAGGTACGGATAGTGACAAGTTGGCGATTACGGTAGATGGTGAGATAAGCTGGGAAGGAGGTTTTTCACCGGATTTTGAAAACCATGAGGACAGCGATGATGATGGTGTTTACGAACTATGCATCAGAGCGACTGATGAGGCAGGTAACGAGACGGAACAGTGTATACGTTTTATGGTACAAGATGTAGACGAATCCTCTAGTTTCAGAATTGCATCGATTTCGGATTCTAGAATAGAGGAGAACACTTATTATACAAGTCCTGAGCCAATGATTGTAGAAGGCTTCCCTATTGGATCGGTGACTTGGAGTTTAGGCGGTGCAGATGCCAAGAAGTTCAACTTAGATGAGAATACGGGTACGGTGACCTTAGGTGCTCAGAATTACGAGAATCGCTCTGATGATGATTTGCGCAATACATATGAAGTGACAATCGTGGCAACGGATGAAGATGACAACTCTGCCGATGAAAGCTGGACGGTGACAGTGACTGATGTGATAGAAAGTACGGTTTTCTATCCAAACCCGGCATCATCGGTGCTAAACATCAAGGATGCATCTTCCTACGTTAGCATCTCTATACTAAGTTTAGAAGGGGTTTCCGTGATGGATCTAAAGGGTAGAGAATTAGATTCTTCTCAGTCACTAACCTCTTCTCAGTCATCAAGATCTACTCAGTTATCAGTAGATGAATGTTGTGTATTTGACGAATGTTGTGTATCTGAATACGATATTTCTAATATTAGTCCGGGAGTCTATTTATTGGAAATTCAGACCAGATATGGATTTAAAAGAAGGTTTAGGTTGAAAATTCAACGCTAATAAACTTGGTTTTTTCTTTTTAAACTATACAAGATGTTTTTGAACTTAAAATGATACCGGATTACGACAAATAGATTTACCAGACACACCTATTTTTAGAGAATTTAAGGGGTCGAGTCAAGAGTTTTGAATTTAAGGATTTGACAGATTTCTAGTGTAATGATTTTGTATTTCATTTACTTTTACCATTGTAAGTCCACTTTAAAGGTTTAGCTCTGGTATTGTTGTAGGTATCTATACCTAGGCTTCCCTTGAAATAAGCATTATTCAGATGGAATTGAGTTTTTCCCTTATTCAAACAAGTGATTTGGGGATAACACAGATCACGACATTGCACTTAATTCCATGAGAAATCCAAAAATAATTTCATTTCTGGTTAATCTTCCTTCATGGAGAACTGTATAGACGGACTTCTCCTGTGCAAAGTAGGAGAGACTATTTTAAGCCGCTTGGTCCTGTGGAAGAGGCTCAGCCTTTGGTTTACTAAGCCATACTGCATTTGCTGTCATGATACCAAAGAATACCCAAACATTTTCGGTTGATTGGCTCAATGCTTTGACCTTTCGTAAGCCATAGTGGTTCTTTTCATGGCCAAAGCTACCCTCCAGGCGTGTAGAACGTGTTTTACCTATTTGT
>JBCDKO010000109.1:0-15631 GCA_038746525.1 Bacteroidota bacterium | reverse complement strand
TAGGGCTTGCTGAGAAAGTCACAGGTGTATCAGATACTAGGCAGCAAGGTGAAGATGTATGCTTATACTTCGATCCGCAGCGAACGACGTAGCTGATGTACCTGTGACTAGTTGAAAAATCTGGAAATCGAGATTTTTCAGTGCACGAAAAATGGAAGCATCTGCTCGAAAACCTTGCACCTATTGAAAAGGAAATTTACTAAACAGAATCTTTTGACCACATCAACGTGTTTTTTGAATTGAAAAAACGTTCTCAGCAGGCCCTATTTAGTGTCTCTAAGAAAAGACGAAAACACGCTATTAACGCTTATAGTATAGTTTTTTAGCGAAAGACTGAATCGAATCTATTTTGTCCTTTAGCGTCTTTTTATCGATTTTTCAAAAACTCATTCTGCTTTTTGGACAAATTGAAAGTGAACCTGTGGTTTTTATTGCGTTTTCATTAGAATCTCTCAAATAGATTCAATGACTATTGGTACATCGAAATCTCAAAAAACACGCTCTATGAGCTAAAAACATTGTTTTTTTTCAGAAGATACTGTTTTCTTAGAAACACTATTTAACGCTGCTAAACTCCGTTTTTGACGTCTTGTCTCAGAAAAAAATCTTTTACCTCAAATTCTTGAACTGAGTTTTTAGAGGTGCCCATAAATAAAAGCGACATAGAGGATCTGACTGTGATGTGAACTATGAACGTACGCCAACGAGAATGCATTTTTAGGCAGAGCGTACCACTATCTGGATCAGGTACTGTCCGCTTGTGCCTATCCAGTCAAACAAAGATTACCTAATCCTATCTGCACTTCTCACTAGTGCTTCGTCTTTTCGGATAAAACGATTGGCAATAAAATTATTGAGCATCGCCACCATTGGAAGATAAAAACCAATGAGGAATGTTCCAAAAATCTCTGGATTAAAAAGTGCATTAGCTTTACTAATATAGAGGTAAATGCCCACAAATGTTGCAGCAGAGAGCAATGAAAAAAGTGCATTCAGCTTTACTTGTGTCTTGCGGTTTTTGTAGCGGGTAATGGAGAAGAGCATCACCAAGGCACTTAGGACTGCACCAATAGAAATAAGTAATGTTGATTGACTACCCAATAATTCTGTAGGTTCATTCTCTTTATTTCTGAGCTCATACCGTAATTCAAATGCATTCATGATTGCATATTCTCTGTTTTCATCTTCGAAATCCTGATCAGACTTTTCCCAGATAGGGAAGAAAAGAACGAGGATCATGGCTGTAGCAGCTAAGGTCATGAAGATGGTCTGAATTCTTTGAAGCATAAGATTCTTATTTTTTGTGGATTGGACAGGTATTTTAGTGAAAACAACTCTTTTATTGATTAATCAGCTTCTAGCTACAAATATGAGGCGAATTGGTCATGAAATCGAATGAATGCGGCAAATTTGTCGAGTGAGGTATTTCATGGATATCACCTATCGAGGGACAAAATATAGTGGCTGGCAGACCCAGCCAAACAGCATCACGATTCAGGAAGAAATAGAAAAAGCATTAAGGCTCCTACTAAACAAAGAAACGCCTATCACAGGAAGTGGAAGAACCGATGCGGGAGTACACGCTATTCAACAAATAGCCCATTTTGACGCGAATTCAATCGACAAAAAACAGTTAACCCGAAAACTCAATTCGTTTCTGCCTAAAGACATAGCAATTAACCGTATTATTGAGGTTTCTAAAGAATCAGATGCCAGATTTTCAGCTATCTCAAGAAAGTATCGCTATCAACTCCATCAAAGAAAAGATCCTTTCAGAGAAGGGATTTCCTATTACTTCAACTCTCGCATAGACATGGGAGCAATAGATAGCGCATGTGAAATAATCAAAAACTGGAAGAACTTTGAGTGCTTTAGTAGAGTTCATACGAAGGTCAATCACTTTAATTGTGATATCTATGAAGCTAACTGGTCGAAAAAGGATGGAAATCATTCATTCATGATTAAAGGAAACAGGTTCCTGAGGGGAATGGTAAGGACGATCGTTGGGACACTAATTGATGTTGGAATAGGAAAGACTTCATTAGATGAATTCAAAAAAATTCTGGAAAGCAATGATCGGAAAAAAGCCGGAAGGGCAGTACCAGCAGAAGGACTTTTCTTTCAAGAGGTGAAGTACCCTGTGGAAATCTACTTAAACTAGCACATTATTTAAACTTAGTATTTTGGAAAAAGAAAAACCCAGTGGAAATATCGTTGATCTGAATATCCTCAGTCGCCTTTTTGTCTTTGCAAAACCTTACAGGGGAGTTTTTTATTTCCTGGTTTTCTTAACGATTGCTCTCAGTGCTTTAGGGCCAATAAGGCCATTGCTTATTCAAAAAACCATTGACAATCAAGTAGCAAATGGAGACTACCCTGGACTTGTTAATACGATACTTATTTTGATAGGTCTATTGATAGGTCAAGCCATGGTTCAATACCTTCATACTTTCTATTCTGGTTGGTTAGGCCAAAATATTATTAAAGATATACGCATCAAGCTCTTCAAACATATCCAGGCATTAAAGCTCAAATTCTTTGACAAGACGCCTATTGGACGGCTTGTTACAAGAAATGTCTCAGATATCGAAACACTGGCAGAGGTATTTAGCACAGGTATTGCAGGCATCATTGCAGACATTCTGCAATTATTGGTTATTCTGGGGTTTATGCTATGGATGGATTGGGCGCTAACACTGGTAAGTTTATCCCTTCTTCCTGTTTTGATCTTGGCGACCTATGTCTTCAAAGAAAAAATCAAAATGGCTTTCAATGAGGTAAGAACTGCTGTTTCTAATCTAAATTCTTTTGTTCAAGAGCACATTACCGGCATGAACATCGTTCAGATCTTCAATAGTGAAAAGCGAGAGATGGAGAAATTCAAAGAGATAAATAAAGAACATCGCAAAGCCAATATCAATTCAGTACTGTATTATGCGATTTACTTTCCAATTGCTGAGGTCATTCAAGCCGGAGGGATAGGGCTGATTGTCTGGTATGGTGGAGGACAAATGATACAAAAAAGCATAGAGCCAGGAATGTTAATTGCTTTCATTCTGTACATTCTTATGTTTTTCCGCCCTATACGTATGATTGCTGATCGGTTTAATATCTTGCAGATGGGAGTAGTTTCTTCCAAGCGGATTTTAGATTTATTAGATAGTACTGAACACATCACTGATAATGGCTCCTTTAAACCTACACATGTCAAGGGAAATGTGAAGTTCGAAAATGTATGGTTTGCCTATAACCATGAAAACTGGGTTCTAAAGGATATTTCTTTTCGAGCAAAACAAGGAGAGGTGATCGCTTTAGTAGGAGCAACAGGGGCAGGCAAAACCTCCATCATTAATCTTTTGAATCGATTTTATGAAATCAATAAAGGGAGTATCTACTTAGAAGGAACCGATATCAGAGCGTACGACCTTGGAAATCTGAGAAGCCAAATTGCAGTGGTTCTCCAAGATGTTTTCCTCTTTTCCGATTCCATATACAACAATATAACGCTTAAAAATTCAGATATCCCGAGAAAAAAAGTAGTGAAGGCAGCCGAACTCGTAGGTGCCCTGCCGTTTATTGAAAAACTGCCAGGAGGGTTTGATTACAATGTCATGGAGAGAGGCTCCACACTATCAGTGGGACAGAGACAGCTCATTTCATTTGTTCGTGCGTTGGTCTACGATCCAAAGATCATTGTTTTGGATGAAGCCACTTCTTCGGTAGATACAGAGACAGAGGAACTGATTCAAAAGGCTATTCAAAAATTGATGCATGGCCGAACATCCATTGTTATTGCGCATAGACTTTCTACCATCCAAAATGCGAATCACATTTTAGTGCTCGATAAAGGCCAAATCGTAGAAAAAGGCACACATAATAAGCTTTTAGAGCAAGATGGATATTATGCTCAGCTCCATAGAATGCAATATAAAGAGGTGGCCAATGTAGTATGAAAAGCATACGGCCAATCTACTGGGGAGTCATCGTCATAGGTTTAATGATCGTCTTAGTTGGTATTTACCATCTCTTAGGCGGTTTTGATCCTATAAAAGTCAATTTTTTTGATGGTGCTACTAGAACTGTAATCGGGAAGGAATACTACATTCCTAATGATCATAAAACCTTCCGCACAAAAATGGATAGTGCCACGATCGATTTAGAAAATGGAACGTTAATAGGAAAGCTAACCACAGTTGTCTATCAGGACGGATGGATTAAAAAGGATTCTATTCATTGCTTTATTGGTGCATCACAAGACAGTATCAAGGAAGTTTTAAGGGTACCTCCTGGCTATGACTACAGGCGATTTTCCACCAACCGTATTTACAGAGTCATTATCACACAAAATCAATGGACGCAGCCAACACCAGAAACAATTGAAGAGATCATGGAAATCAAATCCACCGAAGAAGGCGATACACTCCAACCTTTTACTTTTGAATTATACTATCGGAATAGGTCCTTGTATGTAGAAAAGTGGATAAAGTGATCTAATATGGAATTTCTTCACTGGCTAATTGCTTATCATGCAACGTCTTGTAAGCGCCGTTTTTGGCTAGCAATTCATTGTGAGTCCCGCTCTCTATGACTGCTCCATTATCCAGCATTACTACTTTATCGGCAAGTTTAGCAGAAGATATCCTATGAGATATGATGATAGAGGTTCTCCCTTTCATGATACGCTGCATGGCACTTAGAATCGAATGTTCTGTTTTAGTGTCTACCGCAGACAGTGCATCATCCAATATTAGGATTTTAGGTTCTCGCGCAATCGCCCGGGCTATAGAAACCCTTTGTTTCTGACCACCAGATAAGGTAATACCTCTTTCACCTAATCGGGTTTGAAAGCCCTCCTTGAATCCCCTAATATTTTCCAATACATCGGCATCTTCAGCAGCTTGCTTTATTTCCTCTATATTCATCTCTTTGTTGCCAAATGAGATATTATTTTCAATGGTATCAGAGAATAGAAAAACATCCTGAGGCACGTAGCCGATTTGGCTTCTCAGTGAAGAAAGATCAAAATCTCTAATATTCACTCCATCAATAGAGAGGTTACCTCTGGTGACATCATACAGTCGACAAACCAGATTGGCAACTGTACTTTTACCTGATCCAGTAGTTCCAACAATAGCAATGGATTCTCCTGGAACTACATCAAAAGAAACATTCCTTAGCGCTTTAATCCCTGAGTCAGGATAGGTAAAACTTACATCATCAAACACTATTTTACCCTCTAGTTCCGTTTTAAGATCTTTTTCAGATACAATATCTGTTTTAGTATTAAGAAATTCGTTGATTCGTCGCTGAGAAGCGGCTGCTCTCTGAATAATCGATGTAATCCATCCTAAGGCAGTTACCGGCCAAGTGAGCATGTTTACATAAATAATGAACTCAGCGATATTTCCGGTACTTACTTCACCATTAAAGACCTGGATTGAACCAATATAAATTGTCAATAGTACGCTCAGGCCTATAAGTCCCATTATCAAAGGCATGAATAGCGCCTGAACAAACGCTAACTTCAAAGATCTGTCTTTATACTCCAAGCTCTCTTTTTCAAAAATGGACGCCATTTCTTCTTCTCTTGCAAACGCCTTTATCACTCTAATTCCAGAAAATGCCTCTTGTACATAGGTTGAAAGTCCTGAAAGACTCTCTTGGATCTCAGTGGATCTTTTATTGATGATATTGCTAACAAAATAGATACTTACAGAAAGAATGGGCAGTGGAAGTAAAGAATAAAAAGTAAGTACGGGATTAATGGAAATCATGTATGGAATGACCATGATGAAAAGTGTGAATAAATTGATTCCATACATAAGGGCTGGTCCTACGTACATCCTGACTTTACCAACATCCTCAGATATCCTGGCCATTAAATCGCCAGTATTGTTTTTTTTGTAAAAACTTAGCGGAAGTGATTGATAATGTGCGAAGATTTCGTTCTTTAGGTCATATTCCACGTGCCTTGACATGACGATGATGTATTGACGCATAAAGAACAGGAGGACTCCTCTGAGTAAAGCCGAAACTAGAATAAGGATTGCAAGAATAAATACACTTGATCCAATGACTTCAACAGCTTCTGACTGAAGTTTAAAATCCTCGAAAGAAGAAAATAGTTCGTAGCTGCGCCCAATTAGATCAAAAGCATACCTTACAATTACAGCTGGAACGATCACAAAAAAATTTCCGGCTATAATGAAAAGAGAACCAAAGATCAGATGGAATTTATATTTTATTAAATACTTGTTGAGATGTTTTAAGTCTTTCACGAAGTTTTATAAGCACTTATAATGGGTTAACTTGAAAAAATTCAGCATCTTAAAAGCAATTCATAAGATGAAACCTTACCTTATAAAGGAGGTTCAAAATTAGATCAAAGTTCATAACAAGTATTAAGTATAAAAAGTGAAATAAAATTCTGTAGTAATTATCCATCATTTTAAAAGCAATGATGTTTACATATTGGAGTTAGATTTGATAGTAGCACTTGAGGAAATAGAAAAAGTAGGTAGAGAAAACTTGGAGAATTACTTTTAAACACTCATTTTTCTGCTAGGAAAAGTGGATTGATCATCATTTTACATGTTAAACCGCAGAATTTTAAGAGTAAAAGCAATGCAAGCCCTTTACGGCTATTTCACAGCTTTAGAATCTTTGAAAGAGGCAAAAAGAGAGGAATTGAGAAAAATTCACTCATTGGATCCGGCAAAACATGATTTTGCTAAAAAGGGGTTGTTTGAAGCACGAAAAAAACAAGCTGTTAGATTGTTCAACCAGAATATCTTTAAAGATAAGGTGGATACTTTCGAAGAGGTAGACGAGGATGTGCTGTCTAGTGTTAATGATGCGCTACAATCATTGAAAGATGGGCTAAGTAAAGAGGCCAGGTCTAGGAAAAACGAAATGATGAAAGAAGCTCGCAGGATTTATGATACCTATTTGAAAATTTTAGTGCTTCCGCTAGAGATTGAGCAACGGGAAAAACTGGAAAAAGAGAAAGAAGAGAGGGCTTACATTGCTAAAAGAAGGAAATCTTTTCCATTTATTAATGATGATCTTATCAATCACTTAAAAAACTCTAAAATACTTTCCAAAGAAGTGGCCAGAGAGCGTATAAGTTGGGCAAATGAGCAGGAGGAAATTAAGATTTGGTATCGAGAGCAGATTCGCAAAGCTGAATCCCTTGCTCCTTTTTTTGATTCTACTCAGGAGAATCCAGAAGGAAATGTTGTTATGGAGTTCTTCAAAAAAGGAGTCTTTAAAAATGAAATGATTCTGTCTTACCTAGAAGCTAATAATCTTCACTGGTCGGAAAATCAACCTATCATAAAAAGCATGATTGTAAAGACGATCAAGTCATGGCAAGAAGGAGTTGGAATGGAATTAGCGGAGCTCACAAAAAATGGAGAGGACGATTTTAAATTCCTGGAGATGCTATTCTCAGATATTATTGAGCAAAATGATTTTTTGGAGGACCTTATACAGAAAAGAACCAAAAACTGGGATGTAGAACGTATTGCTTTGACCGACCGGGTAATACTTAAGCTTGCGCTTGTAGAGATGATGAACTCACCGAGTATCCCTGTCAAAGTCACTATCAATGAGGCCATTGAGATTTCAAAAATGTATAGTACACCCAAGAGCAAACAATTTGTAAATGGTGTTTTGGATGTCCTCTCAAACGAACTAACTTCGAAAGGTAAAATTCGTAAGAGCGGTAGAGGTCTTATTGATAACAAATAAAATCATCATCATGAGCAAATCAGTAGGTTCATTTTTAGCATTTCTTTTGGGTACTATTACCGGAGGAGTACTTGGTATATTGTATGCGCCAGATAAAGGTACAAATACAAGAGATAAAGTGAGTTTTCAATTGGATAAGTTAAAGAAGCAACTAGAAGGTTTTATCAATGAGTTTGTTGATGATAAAAATACCTTAGGGAACGAAGCAAAAAATCAAGGGGAAAAAATTGTTCAGGATGCCAAGGATAAGGCGGAGCAATTGCTTGAAGATGTAAATGGCCTTATTGATCAGATAAAGAAAGATTAAATTACCTCTTTAACCCATGATTAAGTTTCTTAAGCTCGTTTCAAAATTTTATCTTCTTTAATTTTGTATAATCAAAGCATTAAAATTGTAAGAGAATGAAAATAATTAAAATTGTTTTAGGAATTGTAGCTATTTCTACTGTGGTGAGCTGTGGAAACAAAGAGCTTGAATCAAGAATAACGAAGTTGGAAGGCAGGATCGCAGCACTGGAAGGTAAAGGGGGCGTCACTCCGGCTGCGAATACAGCTCAACCTATTGCAACGAGCAACACTTCAAGCACTTCAGTTCCGGCCGCTCCGGCTGAGAAACCCGAAGGACCTCTTCCGTCTTTCCAGTTTGAAGAAGATCTTCATGATTTTGGTACAATTAAAGATGGCGACATAGTTGAGCATATCTTTAAATTTACAAATACCGGAGAAGCACCATTGATTATTTCCGATGCAAAAGCTACCTGTGGCTGTACGATACCGGAGAAACCAACTGAGCCAATCCCAGTTGGGGGTGAAGGAGAAATTAAGGTACGATTTAATAGTAAGAACAAGCCAGGTATTCAAAATAAAACAGTGACATTGACGGCTAATACTTGGCCTACAACCCACAGGCTAAGAATTAAAGCTAATGTAGTGAAGGAAGGAGAGTAAGCTTTCCTGAACGTACATCACTTTATTAATAGAATCCTTTGCAAAACTAGATTTTTGGCTCAAATCGAGGCTTTCAGAATTTCAAAAACGTAGTTTACTGGTTGCAAATGAGGCTTTCGAAATTTTGAGTAACGAAGAGTTGGGCCAAAAGGCGGGTTTTTCAAAGGATTCTAATAGTGTCCCTTGGCTTTCTTGTCCAGGGCTTTTTTGTTTTAAATCATCAATAAATGAATATTGTTTTATTACAAGTTGGAGGCAGCGATTTCACCTCGTTTTTACCAATCATAGGTATGATTGCTATCTTCTATTTCTTTTTTATTCGTCCTCAGCAGCGAAAGCAAAAAGAAACCAAAAAATACCTGGAAGAAATAAAAAAAGGAGAAATGGTTGTCACAGTAGGCGGTATCCATGGAAAAATTGTGGAGGTCTCAGATACCACCGTTTTGCTAGACGTAGATCGTGGTACCAAACTTTTAATAGAAAAATCTTCTCTCTCTTTAGATGCGAGTAAGCGGCTGAATGGTAAATCAGGTAAAACCGCCAAGAAGAATTAAAGGATGTCCAAGCCTGAAAAAATTATAAGCTGGAAAGTAGTTATCTTATCTTTCATAGGTGCGGCTACTTTTTGGTTTTTTAGTGCTTTAGGCAAACAATATAGCTATAGAATAAAGTATCCTATTGAGTTTATTTTTGATACGGATAGTTTAATTGCTGTGAGGCAATTACCAGAATATGTGGATATCGAGGTATCAGGTGGTGGATGGGATTTGTTTAAAGAGTCTTTTTGGTTTGGGAGTGGCCCCCTGTCTATTGAATTGGAAAATCCGGCTGCTATTCGTTTTTTGACAAGACCTACCCTCTTACCTATTCTCACTGAAGAGCTAAATCAATTTCGGGTCAACTTTTTATTTACAGATACACTTTTCATTGACATAGACCGAAAATCTTCCAAGAAAGTAAAATTAACGGTAGATTCAGCCAACATAAGCCTTGAAGATGATTATCGGATTGTTTCATCCGTTGTCCTGGACCCTGATACTGCAGTTATTTATGGACCTACCAGCTTTTTAGATACACTAGGCCGTGTCTGTTCGATTAATCTTAAGGCGGAAGAGATAGATGAAGGCTTTAATGAACTGGTAGGCTTGGACTTTCCAAAAGGGTTTGAAATTTATTCAGAACCTTCTTTCGTGAATGCAACATTCCAGGTGGATCAGTTTAGTAAGTTAGAGATTGAGACATCTGTGGAAATGATTGATTTCCCACGAGATTCTTCTGTATATGTGTTGGATCCAAACGTGAATTTACAGTTCGTGGTGAGGGAATCTTTGGAGACAGACTTTTTTTCCAGTGATTTTAAAGTTATTGCAGATTATGGTATGACAAATAAAGCGGACTCTACCGTGCCCGTTATGTTAGTAGTCTATCCGGAAGAAGCACTAGAGGTGGAGGTAGATCCAGACACTTTACTTATTTTTTATGCTAATTAAGCCAAAACTAATAGGCGTTACGGGAGGTATTGGATCTGGAAAGAGTACGGTCTGCAAAGTTTTCGAGTTGCTTGGGCATAAGGTCTATTATGCGGACGATCGTGGTAAATGGCTAATGAATCATGAAACCTCTTTAAAAAAGAGAATACGTACGTTATTCGGAAATAATGCTTATTTTAAAAATAGGCTGAATAGAAAGTATATCGGTGAATTGGTTTTTAAATCACCTGATCTGTTAAAAAAATTGAATGAACTGGTACACCCCGCTGTAGCTATAGATCTACAGAAATGGATCTCAGAGAATAATCGAGAAAAGATGTTGTTTGATGAATCTGCTCTTCTCTTTGAAGTTGGTTCTCACAAGGAAATGGATCTAACTATTTTAGTTACCGCGCCTGGGGAAATAAGAATACAGCGAGTTATTAGTCGAGATAATTATAGAACTGAAACATCAATTAAAGAAATCATGAACCAACAAATGAGGGACGAAGAGAAAATAAATCTGGCAGATTTTGTGATTCAGAATGATAACAAGCAATCTGTTATCAAACAGATAATGAATTTATACCACGATTTAGTCTAATTTTCACAAAGTATTTTATCAAAATCTTCACTTCGGTATGCTTTTGAGAAAATGAGCTTTCCTAACCTGTTTATGTAACTAACCACATGATACCCAGCATTGCTCAAATGTTGATCAGCGAAAAATAATGGATCTTTATTTCCTTCAATGTTGAAAATATCTGTGAATTCAGCTTTGAGAAGAGGTCCTTTTTTGTTGCTTAAAAGCCCAAATTTTCCATTTTTCACATATTTAAAAATACACTCATTGTCATCTTGAAAAAGTAAATTTAGTTTCTCGATGTCCCCTATAAGTATCTCTTCCTTACTGTTGATTATAGCGTGTAATTCATTTTGGGTGACCAGGAAGGAAGAATCGTTCCATTGTCTTATTTCATCATAAATAAAGGAAAGTATTTCTTCTTCACTGGAATTTATAACCCCGTAATGATCTTCCTTTTTCACAAGATAATGCTCACCAATTTTTGATATCCTGGCCTCATAAGCAGGGGAAATCAGTACATTTTCAGGGAGATCATAGCAGCCAATCTCTCCTTTGTAGAGAGTCAATATCAATCCATCCTTTTCATCAACCGTGTTGAAAATTGGATCTAGCAAAAATTCTCCATTTGTTTTGATGATTCCTTGTCTGTCCCCAGAAGTTATTTTTAAAAGCGAGTCGTTTAAAAAGCTTATTTCATCATATTGACCATCAAATACACTCTCACCTTTATGATTGTAAAGACTCAATACGCCTTCATTACTGATCATTAAAAACGCTTGTTGGTTGGCAAACGTCCGAACTTTCTGCTTCTCCAAGCTAATTTTAGCTCCATTTGTAAAGGTCAGGGTTGATTCATTCTCTTTTGAAGTTAGCACCGCATAATTATTGATAAGCTTGATGGAATCGAAGTCTCTTTGCGGACTCATTTGATTTTCTCGTGAGATAAGAATCCAGTCATTTTCCGTTTGCAAAGCAAGCCACCCTTCATTTAATGCTAAGGATGGGTATTTTCTATCCAAAATTCTCTCATCGTAGTTCTTGTATAAGTAGTATCCTTCACTAGATTTAATATACCAACCAGCAGGATCTGGAAAGATCTCATGATCTCCCCAAGGAATGAGAAATTCCAGATTTTGATCTAGCAAGCATTCTTGGCTCCCTTTAAAACCTATGAGTCTATTCTGTGCTACTAACTCTAAGTCGTCAAACCTGAAAGCTAATGAAAGCCCTTTTCCATCAAATTCTTTGAGTATTTTCTTTGTTGTATATATTGCTAATAGACCGTTTTTTTCAAATACCCAGAAAGGTCCTAATACATGAATATCGTCGTAGTCCATCTCAGCTATTATGGCGCCCATTAATGTATACAATCCCCACTTTCCATTGCTGCTTACTTTGATCCAGCTATTCTCAATAACCTCAGCCGATTGAATGGCATGTTCTATAATCCGATATCCGCTTTTGTGATAGAGGTACCACTTTCCATTTTGCTTGACCATTCCTAGACCCTCTGATACACTTTTATAATCTTCTGCCTGGTCTATGATCACTTTATTTCCTTTAAGAATGATTTTTCCTTGATCATTTTCTACGACGAAAATCCAATCGTCTTGCAATAAATAACATTTTATTTCGTCCTGAACAGTTTTGTATGTGTATGGTATCTGAATACTGCCGGTTGTATTTTGAAAACCGAAAAGACCTTCTTCACTCATTGATGGAAATAGCGTTTTTCTTGAAAGCTCCTTTACATAAGAAACTGAGTCTTTATTAGGATGGGATTCAAGAATGTCTTCTTCGGCCAAATAGTAGAGCACGTCTGCGGCCCTTTTTTTCCATTTTTCTGTCCGCGCTGTACGAATGAACTCTTTTAGAGACTGAGGTTCGTGCGAAGCTGTAGCCATTTTTAAAATGTATTCCTCTACATCTCTTATTCTAAAAGAAATTGGATATTTCTTTTGAAATTCATAATAATCCTGCAGCTCCCCTTTTTCCTTTAGCTGTTCATATCTTAATTCATCAAGCAGCGAATCAGCCTTTAATTTGAAGATGGAAGTAGAATAATTATCAATGAATGATAGAAACCCGGTCTCAGTATTTTCAGCTTTCACGTGTTTGAATGCGATACTATCCCGTTTAAAAGTCAAAACACTTTTGTAGATCGTGTTGGGATATTTACCGATATAGTTATTTATCCCAGAAACCGAGAGACGATCAAGTGTTTCTTGAAAAAGATAGTCGCCAATAGCAGTAGCTAGTATATTTAGAGCTTTTTCAGTAATAGATTCTTCAACCAGCTCCTCTATTAATCCAGTAGACGCATTTTTATACTGTTCAATTGACTTTGCTATTACAATCCGAGCAGAATCCGGATTGAATAAATGGTAATCATTATTAAACAACAGCCTCGCATGAAAATAGGAGATACCTGGGTTTTTTGGTTCTTTTTGATATCCTTTTGTAATAAGTACTACCGCTTTTTCGTACTCACCCTTTTCCATTGCTTTCTGTATCCGATCTAGGGTACCAAACACCAAAAACTGGATGGAAAAGAAAAGAAGTGAAATCACTTTGCCTAGAAACATAATACAAAGAAATAATGGAAAATCAATGCGTTGAAAAAAAAGTCCTACAAAATCAAAATATCTTAAATATCAGTGATTTAATTCAATCAATAAATATCACTGTCAAACACAATATTTACTTGATGCCTTCTTAAAAACCTTAATCTTTGGAAAATAAAAGAGGGGCATAGTCAATACTTTAGCCCCTCTTATTAAAGTATGAAGAGGATCACAAGATTATTGTTTGAAGCTTCTTGAAAATTGTAAAAAAAGATTGAAACCTAAAACCTGTAAAAAAGAAGATTTTTCCCTCAGATGAGGGTATTTAGCTTTACGATTTGTTTTAACATAAGACTGCTCAACGTGAATTGGATTATGATCGCTCTCGGACTCTCAGCGCTAAGTGTGCTATTGATATGGTTTTATAAGAAACCATCATCGGGACATTTGGAAAAAAAAAATATGGATGAGGAAGAACTTAAAACAATCTATAAAAAGGTGATTGAACTACTAAATGATCAACAGTTTTTCCTAAATAAGAGCTTAAAAGTGTCAGATTTGGCAGTAAAGCTTGGGTCGAATGAGCGCTTAGTGTCGAAAGCAATCAATCTATATGGAGCAGGAAATTTCAATAAGTTCATCAATGCTTTTAGAGTGGAGCATTCAAAAGAATTATTAAGTGGAGGGAAATATGATTTTTATACTATAGAGGCAATAGCGGAAGAATCTGGATTTTCTAATAAAGTTTCTTTTTACAATTCATTTAAAAGCCATGTTGGAATGTCCCCTTCTGAATTTAAAAAATTAAAACAAGTCAAAAGCTAAAGTCCCTATCTCTTTTTTATCGTAGAGTAAAAAAACACGATTCTTAACGTTAAAAAACACGATACTTTACGTAAACGCTTAGTAATCAATAAGTCCTGGTTGTTATAACCCGTTTTGAATATAAAATAATATCGTCAAAATGTATACACTAAATGACCTGCAAGCAGAAAAAACCTTTATAACAAATGACGTATTCATTTATAACCTTCTACAAGAAGGCCTTATAGTCCCTGGTAACTTCGCCGAAGTATTAATTCCACTTAATGGAAAAATGGAAGTGCAAATGCTAGGCACTATGCGTAAAATACCTTTAGAAAGAAGAGGGGGATATTTTGTTTGTCCTCGAGGTAGGGCTATGAAACTTTTTGGGAATTCCAGTTATCTACTAATTAAATGCCACCCTGGTTACACAAAGAAAATAGTAAAAAACTTGAACGAACTATCAAGGGGTATTTATCAGATTGATCTCGCTGATAATATGATAGATACACTTACAACTTCCGTCAAAAATTTTGATGTATTCCAAGTAAATGATTTGCTTGAGAAAAACTTCAATTTAAGTCGTATAAAACAAAATGCCGTTATAATTGATGCAATAGACTTAATTCAAGTTTCTTTTGGTTCTATCTTAATTAAGGATATATACACTGAATTAAATATTAGCAAATCAACACTTGAGCAGCGATTTATTAAAGATATTGGCTTAACACCAAAAGAGTTTTGTAAAATTGAGAAACTAAATCATTTCATAAATACTTATAGGGATAATAAAGAAATGAACTTAACCGAGATCACATATCAATGTGGGTATTATGATCAATCGCATTTGATTAAGGATTTCAATTATTTTCTGGGAACTAGCCCAAAAAAATATTTCAAGTAAAAAACGAACAGCTAGGTTAAAGCGAGCATCATATCCAATGTTACTCTATTTCAGTTGTGTCTTTGATCGTTTCTTAAATCCAACTTTTTTCTTAGAGTTAAGTTTTTGGAACAGGTATCTAATAAAAAGCTCTGGCAAGCTGTAAAAAAAGAAAATGGATTATTTAGATAAATCAAGCACTACAGATTTCTAAATCTAAACGTGCTCATATGAATGCTAAGCTCCATTTTTCCTATTTATTAAGTGCCTATTTCAAGAAGTTTTTTCATTTCTAATTATTGCATAAATAGATAGAGACGAAATGTTCTTCTGTATTCTACATTGCTTCTTTCAGGTAAAAAGCCCGAAATCTTCATTTTTTGTGTGCTGGTACGTGTCGTATAAATAAGGTGATTTGCGGTTTTTAGCGATGTACAGCTTTTATTTTATTGAAGTAGGCACGTAATAAATATAAAAATGGGGGTAGTATACATGTGAGCACATTTTGATTTAAAAACCTGCCGATTTGTAACGTTTGCTGCATCTAAATGATCCATTTTCTTTGTTTGTAGTTCGCAAGAGCTATTTAGGGCTTGCTGAGAAAGTCACAGGTGTATCAGATACT
>JBCDKO010000108.1:0-15692 GCA_038746525.1 Bacteroidota bacterium | reverse complement strand
TGATAATCCGTCTTTCTGATAGCGATTTCTCCACACGATCACTTTATTTGGATAGGTATTCCATTGCTTAGCGATCTCATTGACCGCAACTCCCGCCGCGCTTTCCAAGATCATGATTGCTCTTTCATGCTGGTAGGCACTTACGGTCTTTGATTTTGACCATCTCTCCAGAGTGGCTCGATCTTCTTCTCGTATTTTGATAGTTGGCGCACGTCTTCCCATACGTACAAAGATAAATAGTAATATATACTATTATTGCAATTAAACACTAGCTCACTGGAGAAGCTTTTTCCATCCCTGACTACTATCGCTAATGATCGCTATAATGAGCTGATGACCTACTTTGAAAAGGTTAATGTTGCCAGGAATCATCCAGGCTTTACTTTTCAATACCACTATCAACACTATCGGGCTGAAAGCAGTCATCCCTACAGCTACACTCAGTTCATGGAGCACTACCACCGTAAGTACACCAAAATCAAAGGTTCTATGAAGTTAGAGCACGAAGCTGGCCGGGAGGTGTTCATTGATTTTAGGGGCCAAAAGCTTCACTTCACCGACAAAGAGACTGGTGAGGTAGTCCCGGTCGAAGTGTTTGTAGCTATTCTCCCCAACAGCCAATATACCTATGTAGAAGCGTGTATGAGTCAAAAGCGCGAAGACCTGATCAACTGCATGGGCAATGCCTTGTCCTTCTACGGAGGAGTTCCTAAAGCTATTGTCTGCGATAACCTAAATGCGATAACCTAAAGTCGGCTGTAACCAGGTCACACAAATATGAACCGGAGATTAACAAGTCCTTTAAGGAGTTTGCCCTTCACTACAACTGTGTGGTCAACCCGACGCGGACCTACTCTCCCCAGGACAAAGCACTAGTAGAAAATGCTATTCATTTAGCCTATCAGCGTATTTTTTATCCCATCCGGGAGATGACTTTCTTCTCTCTTGGGGATCTTAATAGGGAAATTAAAAAGCTCCTAGAACGGTACAATGCCCTACTTTTTCAGCGAAAATCATCCAGTAGAAAGGAGTTGTTCCAATCTGTAGAGAGGGAATATTTAAAAACACTTCCCGATACATCCTATGAACTCAAGGATTACAGAAGGGCCAAAGTGCAGAAGATGGGGTATGTGTACTTTTCTCCTGACAGGAGCTATTACAGCGTTCCGCATCGCTACATCGGCAAGCACACCCAGATACACTACACTCAGAAAATCGTTGAGGTCTATTACCACAATGAGCGCATCGCCATCCATCCCAGAAGCCCATCAAATGGTATGTACATTACAGAAAAAGACCACCTATCCAGTACCCACAAAGCCCAATCGGATTGGAGTCCGGAATATTTTAAGAATTGGGTCCGTAAACATGGTGCTTATGTAGAGGCCTTTGTCGATGCACTCCTCAAAGCAAGCGAGTACCCTGAGATTAGCTATAAACGATCCATGGGAGTCATACAACTCTCAAAAGACTATGGCTCTAGTAGGCTCAATAAGGCTTGTAAAAAAGCCATTGAACATCAGGCAGATAGCTTTCACGTGGTGAAAAACATCTTGAAAAATAGGGTCGAAGATCAGCTAGAGCTTTTCGATCCCGACGCTTCACAAACCCATATTCCCGATCACGAAAATATCCGCGGATCATCCGCTTATCAATAATCATTTTAAAACACACATTCTATGAACAATCAAACCATTGAAAAACTCCGGAGCATGAGACTTCATGCTATGGTCCAGCTCCATGAACAGCAGGTCAAAAACAACCAACTCTCGGAAAGTACGCCAGATCAGTACCTGGGCCTGCTAACCGATCACGAGTGGGAAGACCGGCAAAACAGAAAGATCCAACGACTCCTTCAACAGGCGTCCCTCAAGCAAAAAGCCACTATTGCCGAGGTTAGTTACCGAGAAGCCAGGAACCTTGATCAAAATATGTTTCAACGCATCGCCACTATGGGTTTTATCACCAAAAAGGAAAATATCATCCTCACAGGCCCCTCAGGAGTTGGTAAAAGCTATCTTGCACAGGCACTAGGCCATCAAGCTTGTATGAACGGGGAAAAAGTCCTTTACACCAACACAGCTCGGCTATTTACTAAACTTAAGTTGGCCAAGGTAGACGGTACTTATCTTAAGGAACTCAACAAGCTCAATAAAATAAAATTACTGATCCTTGATGATTTTGGATTACAGGCTTTTGATAGCCATACCAGAGAAGCCCTCCTGGATATTATCGACGAGAGGTTCTCTGAAAAATCAACCATCGTCTGCTCACAAATCCCTGTGTCTGCTTGGTATGATATTATTGGAGAAGGGACTATTGCGGATGCCATTTTGGATCGAATTATCAACTCCTCTCACCGCGTCGAGCTGAAAGGTGAATCACTTCGGAAAAGCAGCTTACAAGCACAATGAAAAAATAGCATTAATATTACACGATCTCTTTAGATAATCAGAGCTTATGACAAACAACGAAATTATATGGCACAGTTACTCCGAAATCACTGGCATGGTCAGACCGAAATAGCCAAGGGTGCCTTCACAGAGATTTGGGCCTGATTCTTCCCGACAAGCAGTTATGATGTGAAACATAAAATGCAGACCCGCCATTTCTTCATTAGCATAAATGAAAAAACTCCCGAAGTAAATCTTTCACTTCGGGGGAAAAATGATCATTTAATCTGTGGCGAAAGATGATCCAATCGCTCCATTGTTTTTCTAAGCCATTATATTCTACTAAGCTATCACTTCTAATGTTCACACCAGCAACAGATATAGACTCGGTAAATCTTCCCAAGTCTATGTTGATAAGCAAGTACATGTACCTACCTGTATCGGCTTCAGAATTTATCAGTCTTTGATAACTCCACCACCAGAATTGTGCCTTACACTGGTATTGAACTCAAACCCACCATTTGATGCTAAAGTATAAGGTATATCTATACTTCAATCGTTTTCTTTTATAGTCTACTGGCAAATACACATTATGTTAACCGTCTCTTTCGATTATTTTAAGACGTCGAAAAGAAAGTTGAGCACATATTATGGCGTATGTCTACACTTTGTGGAAATTGTCTTCAACAAATAAGGTTTTGACAAATCAATCTTTTAAGCATAATTTTCTGATAATCAATTAATTATAAAATTAATAATTTTTTGGCATGTTATTGACTCATTTAGTGCTAATTGTAAACATTTAAAATTTATGTTGTTATGAAAAAGTTAGTAGTTAAGAGTGTCGTATTAGTAGTATTATTGTTAGGTTACAGTAGCGCATCTGTTGCCGCATCATGGACAGATTTGTCAGTGGTTGTACTTCAAGATGAGAATAAGACAGAAATTAGTGCAGAGGACATCCCGGAAGCAGTGCAAGAAACATATAATGCAAGCTATGGTGAATTCCCTATAGAAAAAGCATTTCAAGTGACTTCCGATGCGGGAATCAACTATGAACTCGTTGTTACAGTCGAGGGTCAAAAGTGGGCTTTAATATTTGCTGAAAACGGTGATTATTTAGACAAGACGGAAGTTAGTTGATAAACTTTCGAAACTAGCTATTAAGGCTTAACCAGCTATTGAGGCTTAGCATATCCTGTTAAGCCTTTTTTTATTACAGAGAAGGTACCCTATATTTAATGAATGTCTAACCGTGTATTAATAGTAGATGACGATCCTTCTTTCAATAAAATGTTAACTGCATTTTTGATTAGAAACGGTTTTAATATCATCTCTGCGTTTTCTTCTCGTTCTGCACTGGATGCGCTTAATAAAGGTCAATTTGATCTGGTTCTCACAGATTTTAAGCTTCCTGACATGGATGGGCTCTCACTCATTACGAAAATTAAGACCCAAAAATCAAAGTTACCTATCATCCTAATGACGAGTTATCAAGATATTCGTACTGCCGTAAAATCCATACAACTTGGTGCTTATGAGTTTGTCACAAAACCTCTAAATCCAGATGAGCTTTTGCTATTGATAAAAAAGGCAATTTCATCTGAACTTCCATCTACGCAGAAGAAAGAGAGAAAAAATGAAGATACTGACTTCATCTCTGGTACCAGCGAAGAAGACCAGGAATTACTGGCACATATCAAACTCGTGGCTCCAACTAAAATGAGTGTGCTGATACTTGGAGAAAGTGGTACAGGCAAGGAATACACTGCTCGGTTGCTCCATAAGCAAAGCAAGCGTTCGTCTAAAGCATTTTATGCAATAGACTGTGGCGCTTTGTCCAAAGAGTTGGCATTGAGCGAACTGTTTGGTCATAAAAAAGGTGCTTTTACAGGTGCGCTAGAAGAAAAAAAGGGGGTTTTTGAGCTGGCTAACAACGGCACACTATTCCTGGATGAAGTGGGCAACCTGAGCTACGAAGTACAGGTGCAGTTGCTCAGGGTATTGCAAGAAAAAAGAATCCGACCTGTTGGCGGGAGTGAAGAAATTCCCGTAGATGTACGCCTCATTTCTGCCACCAATGAAGAGATAAAAGACAACGATTTCAGACTGGATTTGTATCACCGACTGAATGAGTTTACGTTGAAATTGTCACCAATCAGGAATAGGCAGGGAGATTTGGAAAGATTTGCTAAACATTTTGTGGAGTTAGCGGCCAGTGAATTGGGTTCTGAAACTCCAACGCTATCTGATGAAGTATTGGACTTTATTAAATCCTATCAATGGCCTGGAAACCTGAGAGAACTAAGGAATATCATGCGGGGAGCGGTACTTCTCAGTGGTGGGAAGATCGTACAATTACGCCACCTGCCCAATGAGGTTAGACAACAGGAAAACGCTCCTGTTAAGCCTAAAAAGGATAAGCATGCTGAGCAAGATCTGAAGCGATTGCAGGAAGAAACAGAGAGAGAATTGATTGTTCGCGTATTGAAAGCAACCAAATACAATAAAAGTAAAACGGCTATGCAATTAAACATTGATAGAAAGACACTATACCGAAAACTTAAGAAGTATGCAATTGATCATTGACAGATTTGAATTTAACCAAAGCCTCTTCCAAACTATAAACAGTTTCTTGTGACATTTCAACTACTCTTTTGAAATTACTAGTCTTTATGAATAATTCAATCGTCTTAAGTTGCTCACTGATATGATATTGGCGCGTGTGATCATAGGTTGGGATCATGCGATGAGCAAGCTCCATTAGTGGGCGCCAGGATTCATTGTCTAAGAGCTGTTTAAACTGTTCGATCTGTTTCTCATTATTTATTACTAATTCCGTGGTGAATTCTTGAAGTACTTCATTATCATCCAGAGCAAATTTTTTCAGGTCAGTAAGATCTATAGGGACGCCATTAGACTGTTTTGAAAAAGCTGCCTTTTCCCTAGTTTTCCACTCATATTTATTTAGAGTGAGTAGGGTGGACAGCCAGTGATCAATCTCCTCCTCACGGTATGGTTTCATACAAACTCCCTGTACACCCATTGCATCTTTCTCAGAGGAGCTTATATGTTGCATATGCGCTGTGATGGCGACAATTGGGCCTTTGAATCCTTTGTTTCGACAATTTAGGATAAGTTCTTGCCCGCTCATTTCCGGCATTTTCAAGTCTGTAAAAAGTAAATCTATTCCAGCGATATTTTTGCAGATGTATTCAACAGCTTCTACCGGACTGGAGAAATCCGTTACATTAGCTCGCTTCCTGGTAAGCAGCGTTTTCAACAAAAGTGCATTCAATGAATCATCTTCAACCAAGACGATGTGCGCATTAATCAGCTGTAGGTCAGCTTCTTTGTGTTTAGACAGTGCATTCTCAACTACATGTTCGCTTACTTTTTGCGATGGTATGATCACCCGGAAACTGCTCCCTTTGTTCTTTTTACTATCTACCTGAATTTTACCGTTCATAAACTGTATCAAACGGTGGCAAATAGCAAGACCTAAACCAGTACCACCATAGTTATTTACTGTTTCAGGATCTTCTTGATTAAATGCCTCAAAAATAGTGACAAGTTTATCTTTTGCTATTCCTATGCCAGTATCTGTTACTATGATCTTAAGATAGAAAAGCTCCTTAAACCAATCACCTTCAAAACAGACACTAATTTTACCTGTGTCCGTAAACTTGATCGCATTAGTTAAAAGGTTGCTTATGATTTGTCGGATCCTGAAAGCATCCCCTATAAGTTGTGCTGGAATTTTTTTTGATATGTTCCATTCAAACGTAAGCCCTTTGTTTTTTACGCTTAGTGAAAACATATCGTGTATTTCATTAAAAAGCTTTTGCGTAGAAAAAGGGGCACTGACCAAGGTTAATTTTCCAGATTCGATCTTAGAGTAATCCAGAATATCATTGACTAACCCCGACAGATAGCTACTGGATCCACTAACTGCATTCATATATTGCTGCTGATCATTCGTAAGTCGGGTGGTTTTTAGTAAGCGAGTAAAGCCCAAAATACTGTTTAAAGGGGTGCGTATTTCGTGACTCATATTGGCCAGAAAGCTCCCTTTCATATTGGCTAGTTTTTCTGCTTTGGACTTGGCGAGCTCTAGCTGAGTTCTAAAATAACTTGCTCGAGTGATGTCTTTCATAATCAGAAGTAGCAAAACACAGCTAATAACAAAACCGATGATCCCTCCGGCTATGATCGTGCGCGTGGAATCTTGTGCAAGCATAAATGCTTCATTGCGCTTTTGTGCGGTAAGTGCCCTTTCATTTCTATCAAGTTCATCGATAATTGATCGGATCTCTTCCATGAACAGCTGGTCTTGCATAATCATATCTAGTTCACGTTTAGTCAGGTTCTGCTGCCATCTTTGCTCCTGTCCTTCTGTTTTTTCCAATATTTCTTTGACTTGCATAAGCACTGAGTCCCTGTGATAGGAAGTTATGGTAGCCGTATCTCTGGTCACATTTTCAAATACATAGTAATCGTAATCCAGCTTTTTAAGTGTATCTAATCGATAGGAATTTCCAAAAACACGCTTTATTGAATTCCAAAACCCTTTTGAAGTGTCTTTGCGAGTGACAACCTCGGTGGTCTCAGTCGGTAAAAGACCTTCAGTAACCTCTGTCCGGGTATATATTTTTTTTTCTTGCAGAGTAGAATCGCTTGTGTAAGCTTCAATGCGTTTTCGCGCTAGTTGTGTAAAAGCGATGGCCTGTCGTTTCTTTTTTAGTTGAAGAAACCGATGTAAATAGTCAATCTTTCTTTCGAATAAAAGTGAAAGTGAGTCAATACGTACTAACCTGGAACTATCACTTTCATTAATTTCTTTCAAACGCTCGATCCCTTCCCTCGTCTTTTTTATCAAGACTTCATAGGTTTTCTCAGAAACCCTATTTCCTGTTATGATATAGCTTTGAATGTGGTTTTCGGCAGAAATAAAGTTTTGTAGGGTATTAGTAATAAGCCGCTCATTTTCATTGGGTGCTTTCAGTTCATCTATCAAATCAGTGAGGGTTTTGAATTGGATAAGGCTCCAACCTATTGCAGCAAAAGAAGGGATCAACGCCAGGGAGATGATAAACCATACTTTAAGTCGAAGGCTTTTTTCGGGGTTTTTCTGCATGAATTCAAAATAAGCTGGTAGAAATGCTTGCATTCAATATACTACAAAACGCCGGAAAATCACGGTTGGTTTCTAGAAGTTCATTTCTCATAGAAACTCGAATGAAATGAGGCTGTTTTATTAACCAAGGGTTCCGGTGCTTCTGCTTATGATTGATTTGGTGACTCTTTATTATCAAACTATTACTACCATCTCAGTCATCGTCATTTTGTGATCTTGATTTACCAGGATTTAATCCTTAGAGTGACAATCGATGAGACTTCATAGTAACAATGGAAACAATCTGCTCCATTTTAACATGAAAACAATCGGGATCTACTTAGGAAGAAGGTATAACTCCTGGATATTAGGTGGTTAATTTAATTGGAATCAAAAATCGTGGTCGTCATCGTCCTATTTTATTGCAAGTAATTATTAAACGTATCCAAATATTCCTGAATAAACGCTTCCTTCCGTTTCAAACGATACTGCATGATCCATCTCGGATGGGGCAATGGAATGATTTTCTCAAACAGGTGATAGCTGTTATTTAGCCAATTTAGGTACTTTACGTTTTGACCCATACCTAAACTGAAAGCTGTTTTTCTTGAAATACCAAGAACAAATTGCTTTTTTATTTCAGTAACGGTGTATTCTTCAAACAGCTCTTTGAATCCTTTGATGTCGTAGTAGTTTAAGTTGATGCCTTCTCTTACATAACCCAATGGCGAAACAGCCGATATATAAAACTTCGAATAAAAGATAGCGGGCCCTCCGTGAGCATCTATCATATCATAGATGAATTTTGAAGAAAGCTCAGCTTTCTTTTCGAAATCATTTTTGATTCCACAGACTTTCTCTAATCGAACGGGATCAGTAAACGGAACACCGGTAACTCCGGCACCAAATCTGCCCGGATTAATGCCGAAGCAGATGAATCGTTTATTGGTATCATTGTAATACTTGTGATAAAATGCTGAAGCGATCTTAAAGGTCTCAGCACGTTGATAAGGATTCATCACCTCAACGTTCTCAGGAAGGTTTTTAGGAGGTTTTAGTCCTTGATAGTAATCCATTAGCGATTCAGCAAAGCTTAGCATTTTTTAATCCGCATTATTCACCACAAATAGTGGCGAGTGATTCAAGTAATTGATTTACAGTAGTTGATATTCATACTGATGATTTTTAATTCCTCAAATTTGGGGAACGATTTTGTCCTCTCATTCGAAATCAATTACCTCTTCTATGTGTGCAATTGAAAATAGACGGTATATACATAAGAGGAATGATCAGATTGACCGCTTGCTACTTATGATCTAGTAGATGGCTTGCTCTATTTGAACAGGAAATCAAGTTTTCTAACGGATTCTTCAATTATTAAACTAATCAAAATGTTCTAATCACTTCTGTTTAAACCATTTTTGTATTTCTTACTAAAAAGTAGAACAAAGTAAGATTATTGTACGTTTATTAGTTCTACAATTTAGTAACTAAGGCATCTACGTCACTATAATTATGAAAGAAACAAAAATTGGGGATTTTGAAGAGACTATGCTTTTGATTGTTGGGATACTTGGTAAAGAGGCCTATGCGTTTAAGATAGCGGAAGAATTTGAAGCACAAACCCAGCGCTCTGTTTCCATTGGGGCTGTACACTCAACGTTGAGCAGGCTTCAAGACAAAGGATTTCTCAAGTCTGAAATGGGAGGTGCTACCGCCGAACGAGGTGGAAGAAGAAAGCGTATTTTCATGATAACTGCAGAAGGACACAGAGTACTTAAAACCTCTCGAGACTTTAAAATATCTCTTTGGAATCAATTTCCTGCTTTTGCTGAAGGAAAGCTGCATTTTCTACTTCCATGAAGCAGATGCCTCCAAAATCTGCAGAGAGATTACTTCTTTTCTTTCTAAAAGAGGATTTGGTGGAAGAGGTTCTTGGAGATTTAGATGAGAAATTCTTTGATCTCCTTCAAAAGAAGTCATTAAAAAAGGCAAAACTTAACTACTGGTATCAGGTCATTAATTATCTCCGGCCTTTCGCCTTCAAATATTTTAGATTAAACTCAATTTTAGGAACCATGATCAAGCACAATTTTTTGATTAGCTATCGTATGCTACTTAAGAACAAAATGTTTTCTGCTATCAATATTGGTGGCCTGGCAATGGGAATGACCGTTACCATTCTCATCGCCTTATGGATTCGAGATGAACGCTCTTTCAATAAAAATCATGAGCACTACGATCGAATTGTTCAAGTGTTAAGGAAAGACCGTTTCGACGGTCAAACTTATGTAAACAGTTCTATGGTAAGTAAGCTAGGGATTTATTTGGAAGAAACCTATCCTACAGTTTTTGAGAATGTAGCTACTACATTTTATAGAAATCAACAGCAATTCCTCAAAGTGGGAGATCGTTCATTAGAGCGTTTGGGATACTTTTTTAGCAGGGATGCTGCTCATCTTCTATCGCTAGAGATGGTGGCTGGTAGACGCTTTAATGATATGCAACGAGACGCCATTTTACTATCCAGGTCTTTAGCTCGGACGTTATTTGTCGGCGAAAATCCGGTAGGTAAAAATGTTCGCTTTAATAATTCTCGTGATTTAATTGTAAGTGGAGTTTATGAGGACCTCCCAAAAAATTCGACATTTAGTGAAATGGAGTTTATCGTTCCAATAGAACTTGTTTATAATGAAGACAATCCGGCAACATGGTATAATCAGAATACTAAGGTGTATGCACTTTTAAATGAAGGCGTACGTATCATGGAAGCAAATAACATCATAAAAGATGCACTCTCAGATAACATTCCGAATGAGCAGCGCATCACAGATCTTTTGCTTCTTCCTATGAAAGACTGGCATCTAAATTCAACCTTTGATGATGGAGTACGGGTCACCAGCAATCGAGTACAATTCATTCGAATTTATGCTGCCATCGGTGTTTTTGTATTGATTCTGGCGTTTATCAACTTTATCAACCTAAATACTGCGAGATACAATAACAGAGTGAAAGAGATTGGTATCAGAAAGTCGATCGGATCAATTAGAAGCCAGTTGATTCTACAGTTTTTGTCAGAGTCGGCCTTATATTCATTTACTTCTTTTCTCATTTCTTTAACCATTTCAGCCAGCTGTTTAGATTGGTTCAATGAACTATCCGGAAAGGACATCTCTATGCCTTGGACATATCCAATCTTTTGGGCTGTTGCATTAATATTTATCCTGTTTTCAACAATTGTTGCAGGTGCTTATCCAGCGATTTTTTTGTCTTCATTCAACCCCATCATAGCGCTTAAAGGAAGTATAAAGCAGGGTGTCCTAAGCACTCGGTTTAGACAAGGTCTCGTTGTCTTTCAGTTCACTATTTCCATCGCTTTGATCATTGGTACCATTACCGTTTATAACCAGTTGCAACACGCCAAATCCAGGCCGGTTGGCTATGATCAATCAAACCTGATAACCTTGAGAGGTAAATCTGAAGCCTTTTTTGAAAACTATGACGTTTTAAGGGATGAGCTCAAGAAGTCAGGTGCGGTGGTCGAAGTAGCATCGGCAAACTATCCGCTCACTAATGACTTGGGAAATAACGATGGGTTTGCTCTTCAAAGAACCAATGAAGTTTACCCTATTACTTTCAATACCATCTTGGTAACTCCGGAATATGGAAAAGCTACCGGTTGGGAAATTATCGCCGGAAAGGACTTTTCAAGGGATCGAGTTGAAACTCAAAACATCATCATAAGTGAATCGGCCGCTGAAATGATGGGATTGAAAAATCCATTAGGAGAGGTGCTTGTTCCAAGCTATAATTATTTGGGTAGAAAGAGAGCATTTACCATTATTGGCGTGGTGAAAGACATGATTAAAAATTCTCCTTTTGCGCGACGACCCAAACCGCTAATGGTGTTCGCTAATCAGGAAGCTTTAGGGTTTGTTTTCATTCGTTTGAACCCATCCATGGACTACCTTCGATCACTTCCTATCATTGAAGAAACTTTCAATAAGGTTCTTCCCGGATATCCATTTAACTATGAATTCATGGATGATGCGTATCAACTGAAATTTAAGGCGGAAGAACGAATCGGGAGCCTGGCAACAATTTTCAGCGTATTTGCAATATTTATCAGTTGCCTCGGTTTGTTTGGACTTTCGGCTTTTGTGGTTGAGCAGCGCACCAAGGAAATTGGCATTAGAAAAGTGTTGGGAGCTTCTGTTTCTAATCTTTGGAACCTGTTATCTAAAGATTTTTCTGTCTTGGTTTTGATTGCATGTGTCATTGCTATGCCATTAGCCGCCTATTTTTTAAATAGTTGGCTGAATACCTACGAATATCGTGTTGCCATTTCATGGTGGACTTATATTTTAGCCGGATTAGCCTGCTTATTGATCACGTTGGCGACGGTCAGCATTCATTCATTGAAGTCATCCTTAAGTAATCCGGTGGAAGCGTTGAGGTCAGAATAAAAATTGATTTGGCTGGCTATTAGAATCTTTTGTAAAACCGGATTTTTGGTTCAAATCGAGGCTTTCGGAATTTCAGAAACGTAGTTTACTGGTCGTAAATGAAGCTTTTGAAATTTCGAGTAACAAAGAGTTGGGCCAAAAGGCGGGTTTTTCAAAGAATTCTCCCGAAAAATTCGGGTGTTATTCATTGAGATGAAGTAACACGTTGAATAGGAGGTAATTGATTTCGAATCAGAAGACAAAATCCGTTCTCAAATTTGAGATATCAAAATCATGTAATATGAATATCCAACTTCCGTAAATCTATTACCTAAAGCAACCCACTACTATTTACGTTGAATAATGCGGGTTCTATTGCTGTACTACTATTCATCTCTTAGGGACTCCGCTGGATTGATATGAGAGGCTTGATACGCCTTGGAGAACACGGTCATAAAAGCAATAAACAAAACCAATAATGTAGGGAGCATAAACAACCAAAGGTTAATTGATATACGAAAAGAATATTGATTTAACCAGTTTTCAACGATAAGGTAGGAAAGGGGAATTGCGACCACGGAAGAAATGGCTACTAAGGTGATGAAATCTTTTGAGAGAAGATTTACAATTTGCGAAATGCTCGCACCCAGCACTTTCCTAATGCCAATTTCTTTGGTTCGCTTGGCTACGGTAAATGAAGATAGCCCAAAAAGGCCTAAACACGTGATCAGAATAGCAAATCCACTGAGCACACTGAATATCTGCTGGAATTGACGATCGGCCCGGTATTGCGCATCAAAGTTTTGATCCAGAAAGAAAAAATCAAAAGGACTAGTTGAAAAGTGTTCGCGATAGACCTCTTCCAGTTCAGAAATTTGGTCCAATACTTCTCCTTCACTCAACCTAACGCTGATATAATCAGGTTCTCCGGACCACAGAATAAATATCATGGGAAGGTAAGCAGATTTGGCACCCAGCTGATGAAAGTCCTTTACAACTCCTATAACGGTATGATTCCTTCCCCAGAACGTACTTTTTTTGTTGATAACTTCCTTAGGATCTGCAATTCCCCAAATCCTAAGCGCTTCTTCGTTGACAACGATAGGGTATTCAAAGTTTGAAATTTCTGGAAAGTCTTTTCCTTCGATCATTTCCATCTCCATGGTGGAAAAGAAATTGGAATCAATGAGGTACATGAAAAAATTGTTTTTCAAATCCCTGGGTTCTTCATCCAATCCGATGTTGGTAGTGCTACTCATACTGGCTGTTGATAAACCGGGAACGGTAGAAGATAAGCCTACGTTCAAAAATGACGCCCGTTTCCGTACAGAATTAGAGAATGCCTCAAAACTTTGTTTTTTATCATTTAAAACGGGAGCATTGATGACCACAATTTTGTTTGTGTTCATGCCGAGATCTTTATTGATCATGAATGATAGTTGTTCCCCTGCAATAAATGTTTGAATGAGAAGGAAAATAGCGATAGAAAACTGTATAGTTACGAGTGCTTTTCTCATGATTACCCCCCTTTTAGAATTGGGGAGATCACCTTTTAAAACGTTTAAAGGTTTAAATGAGCCAATCACAAAAGCAGGGAAAATTCCCGATAAAAGTGTGCTTGTAAGTAACAAGGTTCCGAGCAAGTACCACGAGCCTGGGTCAGTCAGGATTTGAAAGTTTTCTGGCAGGCCAGCCAAAGATTTATAATGATCATCCACTGCCCAGATAATAAGGATAGATAAACTACCAGCAAAGAGATTTAACAGGACGGATTCAATAAAGAATCGAGCCCTTAATTCAGCTTTAGATGATCCAACTATTCGCCGGATGCCAGCTTCTTTGGCACGGTTGATCGCTTGTGCAGTAGATAGATTAATGTAATTTAAAATCGCAATTATGATAACTAATAAGGCGACACCTAAAAGGAAATACACCAATGTAGCGCTTCCGTTTTGTTCGGCTTCATACGATTTATGGGAATGAAGATGTATATCTTTGATTCCCTGAGAAATGATTCTTTCATCAGGAATATAATCCTCCTCTCGCAATCGGTCAGAAAATCTTGATAAATTTTCTCTAAATGATGGATGTGCGTCAGGGTTAGTAAGCTCAAGATACGTAAAGGTATCATTGCTGTCCCAAGGATTTTCTCTTTTGTCCAGGGTACGTTTCATAGAAGTATAAGAAAGCAACAGGCCAAATTTTAAATGGGTATTTGCAGGGCTGTCATTTATCACTCCTACAATCTTCAGAGGGTTAGAAGAAATTGATAGCTGCTCTCCCACCACATTTTCTTTACCGAAAAATCTTATTGCCGAAGATCGGGTTAGTACTACTTCACCTGTTTGGGACAGCGCGGTCTGGTTGTCTCCATAGATTAAGGGATATGCGAGCATTTTCAAGAAAGCTGGATCCACCGCGTAAACGTTGGATTCGCGAAACTGCTTACCATCCACCGTAACAATCATTCCATCTAACCCATATGCTCTAGCGAAGTCAGTTATTTCGGGAAATTCCTCCTTGATCATAGGACCTAGCACATGATACGTTTCACAATCCTGGTCGATCAATGTCTCCCCATCCAAATAGTCCATCGTAATCCTCACTACTTTGTCCGAATTTGGATTGTAACTTTCATAACTCTGTTCAAAGCGAACATAGAGAAGAATGAGGACGGCGATGACAAATCCGGCTGCCAAACCAAGAATGTTTATTGCACTGTAGAGCTTTTCTCGTTTTATAATACGCAGAGAGGTTTTTATGTCATTTTTAAACATACCGTAAAGATTGAGTTTTTGAGTTCCTTCTAATTTTTTGATTGCAAATGGTTGCAGAAAATGGATAAAATGGTACCAATAGAGAAATGACCTCTTCCAGGTGGGTTTTGAGGTTAGTTCATTATAGTATTCATACAGATCACCAGAAATCTCTTCAAATAATTCTTCTTTGACACACCAGCTAAGTATTCGATCAGAGAATTTAGGTGAAATAGGTAGGTGTTTTTTCAACCTTGACCTCCTATTTTCAGAATAGATAATTCCGGGATTTTTCCCCAAAGAGCCATCTTTTCATCCCTGCTTTTCTCCAGAATGCTTTTCCCGGAATTAGTAATAGTAAAAAGCCGTTTTCTTCTGCCTCCTCTAAGCTCTGAGCCACCTCCTAGTTGAGATTCGATGAATCCCTTTTTTTCCAGGCGGTTTACGGTTCCGTGTACCGCGCCGATCGTTACCTTACGGTTTGCATGCTCTTTAATTGCATGACGTATGGCTAAACCGTACGCATCCTCTTTCAGTAGGACAATCATGAGGAGGACTAATTCTTCAAATTCACCAAGGTGTTCCTTACCCATTTCTATTTGTTCTATTTTATAGAATGAATTTACAAACGAAGATCAATTTAATTTGTTCTATAAAATAGAATAAATAGGAATAGTAGCAGAAAGGTTTATTAATCCTTAGCCTGTGCTAAGTTCAAGTAAGGGCACCCGAACATAATTCGGAATTACAAAAAGGCTACTCAAAATGCTAAAAGTTTTATTAACCTACCCACCTTAAGCAGCCTTCTTTAGGGCAGCCAGTTGTTGTTCAAGGCTTTTACTTCGTTTTTCTTTAAATCTGGTTTGGTTTAGCCGAAATATTTCGGGATTAAACGCTTCTTTTTTAGTCCTCATATGAAAATAGATGATCGCCATTTTAGGAGCCATCGCACATTTAGCTGCTTTGGGCCCTCATCTGGCTT
>JBCDKO010000107.1:0-15725 GCA_038746525.1 Bacteroidota bacterium | reverse complement strand
GCAAAGAACACCTTCGAAAACACATCGAGGCATATACAAAGGCATATAATCAAAACCATAAGCCGTTCATCTGGAGAAAACGGGAAGTGAAAGGAAGTCAACTTAAAAATAATATAGATAATTTAAGCAATTAGACACTAGTGTCTCCAAAGAAAAACAGTATCTTTAGGAAGGAAACGATGTTTCTAGATTATAGAGCGTGCTTTTTTGAGATTTCGATGTACAAATAGTCATTGAATCTATTTTAGAGCTTTTAATGAAAATGTAATGAAACCACAGGTTCAACTTCAATTCATTCAAAATTCAGATGGATTTTTGAAAAATTGAATAAATCGATTCCAAGGTATAAAATCGATTCGATTTATTCTTTCCTTGAAAAATATACTGTGGGTGTCAGTAAACGTGTTTTTCGTCTTTTCTTAGAGATACTAACTAATTTAATTTTTGATATGAGGAACACTATCTGTTCCTCGATTTCATCTTTCTGCGAAATTTACAGTTAAAGTATTCCGCTTTTTTCGTTCAATAGTGGTTAGGAGTTAGGGTTCCACAAAAGAACGGTAGAAATTAGAACTCATTCATGTAGACATAAAGCGAATGAAAGCGAGATAATCTTTTAGTGGCTAAACATCTAATCATTAATAAAATTAGAGGACAAATTATCAAAGTAGCTTATTTTGTGTGTCTTGGAATGGTACTACCATTCCCATCCCTCATTGCACGATAATGAGGCGATATAATTTCTATGTTAGCGTTATTGAATTTATCTTGGATATTAGCATGTAGATTAGAATAAATTAGAGGAATTTTCTCAGGCATATCAGTAAATGCATTTAGTTGATATGCAACATACCAATCATCCAAACTTGTTTGAAGCACAAATGGCTCCTTGCTCACGTTCACTCCATCAGTAGAAATGGCTGCTTCTATCAGCAGCTCATGAACCTTTCTCCAAGGTATATCATATCCAATAGTGACTGAGGTATTTAAAATAAGACCCAATTCTTTGCTGCTAGAAGTATAATTTATTGTATGGCCTGTCAAGATGGATGAATTAGGGACCGTAATATCTTCGTTTTTGGTCGTTCGAATTCTAGTAACTAACAGACTTTTTTCAATGACTTCCCCAGATATGTCACCAATCTTAACCCGATCTTTTAATCGAAAGGGCCGCATGTATGTGATGACCAATCCAGCTACTGCATTTGCTATCGCTGATGAAGATCCTAGCGAGAAGAGAATGCCTAAAAATACAGAAACTCCTTTAAATATATCTGAATCAGATCCTGGGAGATACGGAAATATCGCCACAAACATAAAAGCATAGATCAAGAATCTGACTATTTTAAAAGTAGGCATGGCCCAGTCAGAATGAAACCCGGTTATAGACAGATTACCTACATCAACCTCAGAGGTTATAAACCTTAAAAACTTGATGGAATACCGGGTGATTAAGTAAATGACAGCGATAGTGAAAACATTAGGAAAATAGTTCCAGAATGACCACCAGACCTGTTTAGCGGGACTTAATATCCACCCTAAGAGAGTGTTTGCCCAGCTTTTAGTGAAAGGGAACAAGCCAAAAATCGCTGGAAGTGAAAGGTAGATAATCAATGCATACAATGCCCACTTTATCATAGTAGTTCCACGAATGCAAACGTCAAGTTGACGTGCCGGGGGTAGAAATTCATACGTTCCAATCTTTATGCCGGTGAAATACTTTTTGCGATGAGTATACATCCATCCTTTGACGCCGTTATTTAATCGCGTGACGAAATATAAAATGAGAAATAATCCTCCTATGACAAGTAAAACCAGTCCTATCCTGGCGAGAAAATTTACTATCGTACTTGAGTTTCTCTTGTTTTCGACAAATTCGAAGATCTGAGTTCTATATTTTTCAGCCAATTCTTCTTTTGAAGTATTCATCCAGAGTGCATCCCAGTCAGAAATACTTGTGACAATGAGGTTTTGGTACATGATGTCTACGGTTCCTTCATGTTCTTCTACGATGAGAGAATCCTTTAAAAAAAAATCATCACGAATAAGAATTTCAATTTTTTCTTGCACATTAGCCGCTCTATCTTCTGCTTTCACAGGACCTAGCTTGGTATAGATGTAGAAAAGAGAGTCTTTAAATGGCGCTACTAAATGACCATTGGTAGTCGATCTAAGTTTCAAAATTCGGTTCCTCTGCTCTATGTTTCGTAAAGAATCCATCCTTTCTATCTCTTTAATTTGGTTCTTTAGTGATGCCTGCGTCATTTTGTCATTTTCCTGAAGCTGTTGCATTCTTTTCATTAAGTCTACTCTCGCAAAAGAGTCTTGTTTTCTCTTTTGATCATTCTTTAATAAGAGTCTCTCATAAGCTTCTAGCTTTTGAGTCAAACGTTTAAAAACTCGATCCAGACTATCTAATTGGGTGGTATCTAGTTCTTGGGTATTACCGCTTACAGCAAAAAGGAAAAGTAGTGAGGCCAGAAGAATTTTCATTAGACTTGAAATCAACCTTTGTTAATCTGGTAAAAATGAGAAAATTTACTTAACCTAAGCAACAATCTTAAACAAGACCTTAATGCACGTGATTACTTAGCAATTTGCTTTAGAAAGACGGCACTGAAGAAGAAGTATGGTTATTGGACTTTAAGGGTTATGATGATAATCCTAGCTATAGGAATATTGAACCAAGCTTTAATATATAGCTCTGACGAGCTAGAAACACATAAAATGGATCATTTAGATAAAGCAAACATTACAAATCAGCAGATTTTTAAATCAAAATGTGCTCACGTGTATGCTAAACCCCATTTTTTATTTATTAATGCCTACTTCAATAAGTCTATTTCAGAATAAGAGAATCCTTTGAAAAACCTGCCTTTTGGCCCAACTCTTCGTTACTCAAAATTTCAAAAGCCTTATTTACAGCCAGTAAACTACGTTTTTGAAATTCTGAAAGCCTTGATTTGAACCAAAAATCCAGTTTTTCAAAGGATTCTAAGAATCTCTTTCAAAAATAGAAAATCACCTTAAGCATACATGAGTCTGCTCCGAAAACCCTATTTCAGGCCTTTTCAACCCTCAAATTTGACCGCGTGAGTAGATTTTTGATTTGATTTTGACTTTTCAGAGTAGACTTATAAACAGAGTATCCAACATTTTGTAATTTAGACACATTATTCATTAGACAAAAATGTAAACGCTCACGGTTCTAGAAGACCTTTTCTCAAGGTAGTAAATAAACTGATAGAAAGTATAAAGCATTCATAGATATTGAACTGACCGTCAATCATTTCAACATCATTAACAAGCATTGGATATCAATCTTAAACATCATGTTCTTCTTTTAAGACAGCTTTAACTTGGGCAGCAGATCTCTTTAAAGTAAGATATGCTTGTATCCTTCAGTGAGGATTCATCATATCAATAACTAAGTACTAAGGTGTAGAAATTGACAATCCATTTTTAATTTAAGTAATATGGAAATTTTGAACTCTATTTTGTCCTGGGTCATGAAAAAGCGCATTCATCAAATTGAGCTTTTTATGAAATACCCATACGAGGTTCAAAATGAACTCTTAGAAGACCTGGTAAAAAAAGCCAGAAGAACAGAATACGGTAAAAAATTCAGTTTTGATACTATCGAAAATTCCGAGCACTTTCAGGCAAAAGTTCCAGTGGTCTCCTATGAAGATTTATTTCCCCACATCGAACGATTAATGAAAGGAGAACAGAATATTTTGTGGCCTTCTGAGATTCGTTGGTTTGCAAAATCATCAGGGACCACGAATGCAAAGAGTAAGTTCATTCCGGTTTCTAATGAAGCGCTTGAAGATTGCCACTACAAAGGAGGAAAAGATCTTTTATCTATTTATTTAAATAATTATCCCGATGCACGAATGTTTTCAGGAAAAGGATTGGTTATTGGAGGAAGCCATCAGCTAAACCAATTTGATGAAAACGCTAAGTCATACTATGGTGATGTTTCTGCGGTTCTCTTGAAGAACCTACCATGGTGGGCTCAAATGGTAAGAACTCCTAAACTCGATATTGCCTTGATGGATGAATGGGAGGAAAAGATAGACCGGATGGTAAAGATCACTTCTGAGGAAAACGTCACTAATATTTCGGGGGTGCCTACTTGGATGATTGTACTTTTGGAAAAAATATTGGAATATAAAGGTGTAAGTAGCATTCTTGAGGTTTGGCCTAATTTAGAAGTTTTTTTTCATGGTGCAGTTTCATTTACACCCTATAGAAATCTATTCAAAAAGCTAATACCTTCGACCAAAATGAGATATATGGAAACTTATAACGCTTCGGAGGGATTTTTCGGAATACAGGACCTTACAGATCGGAATGAGATGTTACTGATGCTAGACTACGGAATTTATTATGAATTCATTCCCTTTGATCAATTAGGTAAAGATCATCCGAGAACTATAGGTCTTGAGGAAGTGGAAGTTGGTAAAAACTATGCAGTAGTGATTACCACCAATGCCGGACTGTGGCGATATAAAATCGGAGATACAGTTACATTCACAACCACGAACCCATTTAGAATTAAGATCTCCGGAAGAACCAAGCACTTTATCAATGCTTTTGGAGAAGAATTAATCATAGATAATGCAGAGCAAGCGATCGCGGAAGCTTGCAAAAAAACCGAGGCGTGTATTGACAACTTCACTGCAGGCCCCAGATATTTGGGAAATGGGAACAAAGGAGGACATGAATGGATCATAGAATTCAACTCGGTGCCTAATGATTTGAATAGGTTTACTAAATTGCTAGATGAAAAGCTTCGTGAAATCAATTCGGACTATGATGCGAAGAGATATAAGAATATTGCGCTGATAGAGCCAATTATCCACGTGGTCCCGCAAAAAACTTTTTATGGTTGGATGAAATCCAGAGGAAAATTAGGTGGACAACATAAAGTGCCTCGTTTGTCTAATGATAGAGAATATCTGAATGAACTGCTTAGCTTTACATCGTAGCTTTGAAATTAAAAATCAGAAATAGCAATCTCTATTCATATGGAAGACATAAGTAACAAAAAGTTATTTGGTAATATTAAAACAGACTTATCAGCCGCATTGGTTGTATTTCTTGTTGCAGTTCCACTTTGTTTAGGTATTGCTCTTGCTTCAGGAGCACCACTTTTTGCGGGGATTATTTCAGGAATTGTAGGTGGTATTGTCGTGGGAATTATAAGTGGTTCCCAGGTGGGTGTAAGTGGTCCTGCTGCTGGGCTTACTGTCATTGTCCTAGGAGCTATTCAAGATTTAGAGACCTATCCTGTTTTCCTGGCCGCTGTGGTAGTAAGTGGAATCATACAAGTTCTATTGGGGATTGCTAGAGCAGGAATAATAGGTTACTATTTTCCATCTTCTGTAATAAAAGGAATGCTCTCGGCGATAGGTATTATCATTATACTGAAACAGATTCCACATGCTTTTGGATACGATGCTGACCCTGAGGGTGACTTGGAGTTTTTTCAGTCAGATGGCGAAAATACATTCTCAGAATTGTTTACCATGCTTGGTTTTATTAGTAAAGGTGCACTTATTATATTTTCTTTTTCCATGGCGATTCTAGTTCTATGGGAACAGAAATTCATTAAACGAATAAAGATATTCCAGGTCATTCAAGGCCCACTTGTTGCAGTAATTGCCGGAATCCTCGTTAATTTGGCCTTTTCAGGAACTAATTTTCGTGTGGATGAGACACATATGGTGAGTCTACCAGTAGCAGGATCAATCACGGAGTTTTTCGGTCAATTCACATTATTTGATTACTCGGCGATTTTTACAAAAGAGGTCTTTATCGTTGGAGCTACCATAGCGGTTGTAGGATCTTTAGAAACTCTCCTATGCGTAGAAGCTACAGATAAGCTGGACCCGCAAAAAAGAATAACACCCACAAACAGGGAATTAATAGCTCAGGGAGTAGGTAATGCTGTATCAGGGATTGTGGGAGGATTGCCCGTCACACAAGTAATTGTAAGAAGTTCAGCAAATATACAATCTGGCGGTAGAACCAAGTTGTCAGCGATCATGCACGGCGCGCTATTGCTCATATGTGCTATTTTCATCCCAAATATTCTCAATCTTATCCCTTTGTCTTGTTTAGCGGCTATACTCATTGTTGTAGGTTATAAGCTGGCAAGACCCTCCATTTTCAAGCAAATGTTTCTTGCTGGAAGAGACGTATATATTCCCTTCTTGGTAACATTACTAGGTATCATATTCACAGACTTATTAATCGGTATTGTAATGGGTCTGATCGTGGGTATTTTCCAGGTCCTTTACAATAATTTTAAGAAACCCTATGAAGTAAAAACTACCCTCGAAAATGGAGAGAGTAAACTTCATTTTGAGCTATCCGAAAACTTAACATTTTTGAGCAAAGCAAGTATGATTGATACGGTAGCTCATGTTCCAGATAATGTGACGGTGATCATTGACGCATCCAGATCCCATTACATTCATCCGGATATCATTGAAATAATTGCAGATTTCAAAAAAAATGCAGAATATAGAAATATTACAATAGAGATGAAAGGATTCAATGATATCGGTACGCAAAACCAAGTAAAAGAGATGAAAAAAATTGCCAAAGAAATTTGAATTTATACACCATTTTTTTCGACATGACCTGCATACCTTTCCCACTTTTCTAAAACATTTTTGAAGTCTTCTGGTAAATCCGACTCGATAAATAATTTTTTATTGGTAATAGGGTGAACAAAACCCAAGGTTTTTGCATGTAATGCCTGTCTAGGCATTAGCTTAAAGCAGTTTTGCACAAACTGTTTATATTTAGTGAACACCGTTCCTCTCAGGATTTCATGACCACCATACATCTGATCATTAAATAAAGGGTGCCCTAAAGACTTCATGTGAGCTCTAATCTGATGAGTCCTGCCGGTTTCAAGATTACATCTCAAAAGTGAGACATATCTTAAGTCCTTTAAGACTTCATAATGCGTGATAGCAGGCTTTCCAAAGTCGGCTTTAGGAAAAGTAGATACTATGCGGCGGTCTTTTACACTTCTACCTACATTTACATCAATAGTACCTGTGTTTTCTTCAGGAATGCCCCATACTAAAGCGTGATAGGTGCGCTCTATGGAATGATTAAAAAACTGTTTTGCCAGACCATTCATTGCTTGTTCCGTTTTTGCAATGACTAGTAAGCCAGAAGTATCTTTATCTATCCGATGGACCAACCCTGGTCTGCCATCATTTCCTTTCATTTCAGGTAAATTTTGAAAATGATAGGTAAGCGCATGGACCAAAGTGCCAGACCAGTTTTGATATGCCGGGTGTACCACCATTCCGGCAGGTTTGTTCACAATCAGAAGATGGTCATCTTCTAAAACAATGTTTATTGGAATATTTTCGGGGATTATTGCCTCATTTCTCGGAGATTCAGGAAAAAAGACAGAGATATCATCTTTCGGGTGCACTTTATAGTTTGGCTTCACCTCAGTTCCATTAACTTTTACAAATCCGTCTTTAATTCCTTGTTGCACTTTCGTCCTCGTCACATTTGGCAATCGATCCATCAAAAACTTGTCGATGCGAAGAAGCTCCTGACCTGCATCTACAACTAAATGATGATGCTCATAAAGCTCATCTTCATGTTCTAAAGTATCTTTTGCCATACCTGTAAATTTAAGAGATGATTAAAATACCTACCCCTTTACAGCAATTATCCCACCCTCTTTTAAAAGAAAAAGGTATTGATTTATATGTCAAAAGAGATGACTTAACCGATCCGGAGATCGTTGGGAATAAATGGAGAAAACTAAAGTATAATCTCCTAGAGGCTAAAGGTTTAGGATGTTCTCAACTTGTTACAATGGGTGGGGCATTCAGCAACCACATTGCCGCTACTGCCGCCGCCGCAAAAGCGTATGGTTTCAAGAGTGTGGGCATAATACGTGGTGAGGAGCTAAATAAAAGAAGCAATGAAATCCTACGATTTGCGCATGAAAAAGGAATGATCTTCGAATTCGTAGATCGTAATTACTATAGAAATATGCGGAGAAATCCCGAAAAACGAATGAACGCTTATAAAGGATCTTACTTCTTGCCAGAAGGTGGGACAAATGAACTGGCGATAAAAGGATGTGAAGAAATTATTCCAGAGATTAATGTTAATTTTGATCTTATAGTCTGTCCAATCGGGACCGGGGGCACCCTTTGTGGGTTAATTGCATCGCTTGAAGAAAACCAGCGCGCATTGGGGATAAGTGTCCTTAAAGGAGATTTTATATTGAACGAAGTAGATAAGCAGTTGGATAGGTACCAAATAAGATCACCAAATTTTGCTATCAATATCGATTACCATTTCGGAGGATATGGCAAAATCACCGATGAACTCATTGATTTCATCAATTACTTCAAAGAAAACTTCTCAATTACTTTAGATCCTATTTATACAGGAAAGTCGTTTTTCGGCGTTTGGGATTTAATTAAAAGAGATAATTTCGAAAAGAATCTTAAAATAGTACTACTACACACAGGCGGTCTCCCTGACATTATGAGCGTTACTCGAAAAAATCAAGATATTGTTCAATAAGATTTAACTTTAAATCAATTTTCTAATGGTGAAAAAATATGTGTTACGAATCATTTTGTGTTGCGCTTTTATGGCATGCAATACAGGTGAGTTGAAATTTGATGATTTAAATGTCCCACCAATCACAGGTGTATTTGATATTCCTCTTGGAGACATCACTTACACAATGAGTGAGCTTCTTGATGAAATAGATCCTTCCGATTTGAATCTCCTCGAAGATAGTTCCAGCTTCTTAAAACTTTTTTATATAGAATCTCTCAATTACAGCGCGAATAATGATTTTGTTCAAATTGATGACGTAAGTGGAAGCAATACACTGTCCTACATTCCTGATAAAGATGGACCAATCACAGATTCATTAGCTGAATTTACTCAATCCTATAACCCTAACGGTGGTGAACAACTCGATTCAGTGTATCACAATGGGGGTGAACTTTCCTTAACTGATTCTTCTGATGCCAATGCTACGCTCAACTACACAGTTACTTTTAACAATACCATAAGTACAACAGACGGAACCCCAATGACTTTCGATGGTTCTCTAATGGGAGCCGGATCAGAAACTCAATCCAAACCTTTGCGAAATCATGTTACCAGGCTTGACAATACGTCTGGCTCTAATGAATTTACGGTAAGTTTCGAGGCGGAGATAGTCCTTGCAGGGAATCAAAGTTTAGAGGGCACAGAGAATATCTCCATTGATTTCACTTATGGCAATCAAACTTTTAGCCTGATCTACGGCAAGTTTGGGCAAGACCGGGTTTCTCTAGGCCGCCAATCCATAAATATTGATTTATTTGATGATTTTGGTGACGGAATTTTCTTTGGTGATCCAATCTTTCGTTTCAGGTTTGAGAATGAATTTGGCATTCCTGTTGCTGTGGATTTTTCAGGGGTAAGTGGTGATGATGGAAATGGAAATAACCAAGTATTTCTATCCGGGAATATCATAGATGTACTCCCCGAAATTGGGGCGGCTGCTAATCCCGGGGAAACAGAAGAGACCACAATTGAAATCAATAAAGGGAATTCAAATATTGTTCAATTGCTTTCCAACTCACCCTCAAGATTGGTTTTTGACATTGCCGGAATCTCAAACTTTTATGATACTACTCAATCTAATTTTGTGCAACCCCAAAATGAAATCTCAACCCTTATAGAAGTGGAAATCCCTATGGAAGTGAGACTGGAGGATTTTGAAGTAACATTTGGTTATGGACTCGGAGATGGATTGGATACCGAGGATTTTGATTCTGCCTTTTTAAGAGTTGTAACTCTCAATGAACTCCCCTTTTCCGGGAGCTTAACTATGGAAATTCAAGATGCTTCTGAAACATCTTTATTCACAATTCCTGAAGTGCTTGTTTTTGATGTTCCATTCATTGATGTAAATGGTTTCGTTACAGATCCAAGCGGGAGTTTTGCGGATATTCCTTTATCGCCTGAGGCTATAGAAGCCCTTACGGTCGGTTCCAGGGTAGCGATGATTGTCACATTAAATACACCTGTGTCATTAACATCACGAGAAATTTTCGTAAAAATATTATCAACATACAAGCTGGAGATAAAACTAGGTGTAGGTGCGAGAGTAAATATTGAAATTGATTAAATGAGGTTTACGGTCGTCGCTATATTAGCCTTTCTAATCATCAGGTTAGAGGCACAAAATAGTGTGTCGTTTTTTCATTTAGGTAATGCTACATTCCAAAATACCTACTTAAATCCATCGCTTATCCCGGAAGGCAAAACTTTCATTGGTCTTCCTCTGCTCTCCGGAATCCATATTCATTTCAATAGTAAGTTAAGCTATAATGAAACATTCACCAGAGAAAATGATGAAACCCTGGTAGATATATATGGTAAGATATTACCCAACCTTCAAAGAAATAATTTATTCTCAGCGCATGTAAATGTCAACCTGTTTCACGTAGGCATCAAAACGACAAAAGGGATGCTTATTGGTTTTATGGCAAATGAGCGCGTAGAGGCTGATGCCGTGTATTCTCGTGATCTGGTAGATTTTTTTTGGAATGGAAATGACCAATTTCTTAATCGTGACATTAAGCCGTCTGACGCAGGGATTAAGGGGACCCATTTTAGAGAGATTGGACTGAGCTTAGCAGCACCAATCAATGAACGACTCACTCTTGGCGCAAAAGGTAAATTTCTGGTTGGCTTTCTTGACATAAGTACACCTGGAAATTTTAATGCTCGCCTTAATTCCAGTGGAGAGGCATTTCAAGTAGATGCAGAGTGGAAAAATTATGCTTTTAGAACCTCTGGTTTTGACATATATGGTGGCAATGAGGGAAGCCTGAGCTCTCATCTTGTGATGAATAGCAATAAGGGAGTGGCCCTGGATCTGGGCGCTACTTATCGTCTTCACCGTAATTACACTATTACAGGATCAGTACTCGATATTGGATTCATAAGATGGAAGGAAGATATTTATACTGAAGCGCTAAACGATACGACTTTCAGGTATGATGGAGTACAACTTGATAATGTAGGAACTATTGTACAAACAGTACAAGATTCTTTACTAGATAAATTTGTAACAACTGAGAATAATGATCCTTACACTTCATGGCTACCAGTAAAAGCATATGGCAGCTGGATCTATCACTACAGCCAAAAGACAGATATTCACCTTACGACAGGATCCCGGATTATCCAGCGTCAGGCAAAAATGCTTTATGGTTTAGGTGTCACACATCGTTTTGGTAAGATGTTTACCGCTTCTGTTTCAGCTACTAAACTTCCTCAACAATATATAAACCTGGGAACTGCTTTTGTTTTGAAAGGCGGGCCGGTACAAATGTATCTGGCAGCTGATCAGATGGTTAACTACTCTGTACCTGATATGAGATTATTTGATTTTAGATTCGGAATTAATTTCATTTTCGAAAAGAAAGATGCCAAGGGTAAAGATGGTGGTGGTTATTATAATAAGCCATTTAAAGCCAGGGCCAAGGGATACGACACGAATATTTTCCTTGGAAAAAAAGTAAAAACCAAGAAAAGGGAAGGGATTTATTCTATTATAAAAAGGCAGAAAAGACGGGAACTAAAAAACAAGAAGACCAAACAAAGAAAAATCAGCAATAAAAGTTTAAATGGTTTTCAAGGCAAAAAAAACTTGAGTAACGAGTAATACTAAAATAAGTGCCTGAACACATCGCTTAACTTAGAAAAAGATCTAACAGCAATTTTAAATTGCCTGGAATCCTGAGATCTAAGGTTATGTTTTGAAATGTATATTTCCTTAAGTCCTAATTTCTCGGCTTCATTGATCCGATTTTCGATTTTATTAACCGGTCGTATTTCCCCTCCTAATCCTACTTCCGCTGAAAAGCAGACTTCTTCTCCAATAGGAATATCCTCAAAGGAAGAAAAAATGGAAGTGCAGATGGAAAGATCAAGCGCTGTATCTTGGACTTTTAGTCCTCCGGCTATATTTAAAAAAACATCCTGACTACTCAACCGGACACCTAACCGCTTCTCTACTACAGCCAGCAACATGTTTAGCCTTTTATAATCATATCCCGTAGTGCTCCTTTGAGGGTTGCCATAGCTTGTTGGGCTCACAAGAGCCTGAGTCTCCAGGATCAACGGTCGACTACCTTCCAGCGTAGTACCAAGTGTAATTCCGCTCAAACCTGGTTCTCTAGGGGATATCAATACTTCAGACGGATTTATTACTTCTATCAGACCATTAGATTTCATTTCAAACATGCCCAGTTCGGAAGTAGAGCCAAAGCGGTTTTTGATCGTCCGAAGTATACGATAAGATAAGTGACGATCTCCTTCAAATTGCAAAACAGTATCAACCATATGTTCAAGAACCTTTGGTCCCGCAATGGCTCCGTCTTTGTTTACATGGCCAATTAAAAATACCGGGATATTTTTTTGCTTGGCAAACTTCATTAGCTGAACTGTACACTCTTTTACCTGAGATATAGAGCCGACTGCTGCTTCTATCCGATCTGAGTGTAAGGTCTGGATAGAGTCGATAATGAGGATTTCCGGTTGCAGTTTTACCGTCTGTCTTACAATCTGAGATAAACTGGTTTCTGCATATAAAAAACACTGGTCTGACCGATATCCGATGCGATCAGCTCGCATTTTTATCTGCTCTGTACTTTCCTCACCTGAAACATAGAGTGTTTTCCGGTTCAATCGAATGGTAGCTTGCAACATCATCGTAGACTTTCCAATGCCGGGCTCACCACCTATTAAAACAAGCGATCCTGGAACTATTCCACCTCCTAATACTCGATCCAACTCCTTTATTTGGGTTGAAAATCTATCGGTTTTAATCGAAGCATTTGCATGATTTAAATTAACAGGTTCGCTTTTGACCAAGGTAAACTCACCAGCGATGGCAACAGAAGATTTAGTAGCCACTTCTTCTATGTAGGTATTCCACTCTCCACAAGAAAGACATTTGCCTACCCATTTCGCGGACTCCGCGCCGCAGTTTTGGCAATAAAATACGGTCTTTGTTTTTACCATTGGTCAAAAGATTTATGGGGAGTCAACCTGAAGAGTTCAATATATGAAATAGAGCGTCTAGCTTATAAAATCTTTTTGAATTCCAGCAACAGTTTCCACAAGTCTTGCTTTTACAGATATAAATAGTCATCATAACAAAGAAATAGACATTTAGACTTTTATTTTATGCAATGCCTTAAAACTACTGCCGATGTCCTTATGCTCTGCTTTAGAAAAAATCAATCCAATAAACCATCGCTTTTTCAAAAAATTTAATACCATAATTTTTTATTGAAACCAGCACAATAATTTTTAAAGTTTAGATGAGATATAAATTGAGATTATTTTGGCCAACCAAATCATCAAAAAGTAGCGCTATAATAAATCTTCAGGTGTGGTAATTTTAATATTGGAATAGGTTCCGTTCACCAAAAAAACCTTTTTCCCTGCTTTTTCAAAAACGGTTGCATCATCTGTATAAGTTCTATTTTTAATTTTATTATAGGCTTTCTTTATCTGGCTAACCACAAATGTTTGGGGTGTTTGAACTATCACATAACATGCACGATCCCTGGATTTAGACGTTTTATTGGAAAATACCTCTCTTATCGAATCTTTTAGTGAGACCACGGCTACTCCAGAACCAAACTTTTCTGCTGAATCAAAAGAATCTCGAATGGTCTCCACTGCAACAAAAGGGCGCACAGCATCATGTATTGCTACAAGACCATCAGATTTAATTGAATCTAATCCTGCCCTTACAGATGTTGTCCTAGATTCTCCTCCAACTATAGGGATTATCTGGTTAGCAAAAGGAAACTCATCTTTCAAAGCTTTCCACCTAGAAAAATGATTCTCAGGAAGTACAGCGATGATCTGAGTTTTAGGATCAGCTTCAATATATTTTCTAATCGTTTTAATGATGATGGGTTCATCATCCAAAATGAGAAACTGTTTTGGAACCTTGGATCCCATTCGGGTACCGCTCCCTCCTGCCACTATGATGGCATATTTTTTCATCAGTTAAATGATCAACATAGCATCTCCGTAACTAAAGAATCGATATTTTTCTTTAATTGCTATTTGATAAGCTTCTAAAACTAATTCGTGACCTCCAAAGGCAGAAGCCATCATCAAAAGCGTCGATTCGGGGAGGTGGAAGTTGGTTATGAGAGCATCACAAATTTTAAAATCGTATGGGGGAAAAATAAATTTATCAGTCCAACCGGAATTTTCTTTTAAGAGACCCATCGCCGAGACAGAAGACTCCAAGGTCTTCATCACAGTAGTACCTACTGCACAAACTTTAGATTTTTCTTCTAATGCACGATTGACACGGTCAGCAGTTTGTTTTTCTACCCAGAAGTTTTCTGAGTCCATTTTGTGCTTTGTTAGATCTTCTACATCTACTGGTCTAAACGTACCTAATCCAACGTGAAGTGTGATTGAGACTACATCTATCCCAAAAAGTTCTAGGCGTTTCATGAGTTGTGGGGTAAAATGCAATCCTGCGGTTGGGGCTGCCACCGCACCTACTTTTTTGGCATAGATTGTTTGAAATCGATCTCTATCTTCAGACTCAGTCGCTCTTTTTATTTCCTTAGGCAGCGGTGTTTCTCCTAGTGAATCAATCATTTTGTAGAATTGATTTTGGTCTCCATCAAAAAGAAATCGGATGGTTCTTCCTCTGCTTGTGGTGTTATCAATTACCTCAGCAACTAGCTCTCCATCACCGAAATACAATTTGTTACCAACTCGAATCTTTCTAGCAGGGTCAACTAAGACGTCCCAAAGCTTCATTTCGTAGTTGAGCTCTCTTAAAAGAAACACTTCGATCTTGGCTCCTGTCTTCTCTTTATTCCCGTATAATCTTGCTGGGAAAACTTTAGTGTCATTGATTACGAAAATATCGTCTTCTTCAAAAAAATTTACGACATCTTTAAATACTTTGTGTTCAATTTCTTTCGAGTCTCTATGAACAACCATAAGTCTGGAATCATCACGATTTTTAGTTGGGTGCAGTGCAATTAAACTAGAAGGTAAATCGAATTTGAATTCTGATAATTTCATTCCCATAGGAGAAAATCTAATTTAAGAATCAAAAAAGAAGAAAGGTAGCAAACTTCTTTTAGGTTTGACGCGAATATACTATTGGTTTCAAAGATTGAACACATAGATCTAAATTGTTAAGATGTTTTTTAGCAACTTATAAAATCAAAGCTACGTTTGAACACAATCCAATACATTATAACCTTAAGTCTTTAAGTGATCGTCCTTAAACTCGTTTTTGAAAGTTTTCGATTTGCCTGGAACGCAATTCGAACAAATATTCTGCGCACTACTCTTTCACTTCTTGGAGTGACCGTAGGCATTTTTTCTATTATATCAGTCTTCACTCTCGTAGATTCTCTTGAGAAAAGTATAAAAGACAGCCTAAGTTTCTTAGACGCTAACAATCTGGATATAAGAAGGTTCCCGTATGAATTTCGACCGGATATTCCTTGGTGGAAATATCTGAAGCGACCGTTCACTAATTACGAAGAATATGAATTCCTTAGAAAAAATCTTAAGAATGCTAAAGGCATCACAATTTTCGCAATTTCAGAATCAGAAACTGCCAAACACGAGAGTAACAGCTATGACGG
>JBCDKO010000106.1:0-15757 GCA_038746525.1 Bacteroidota bacterium | reverse complement strand
TTGGGCTTAAAGCATCGCATTTGCCTTCATCGTTCACATCTATGATAGGGCCTGCTGAGAAACGTTTTTTCAATTCAAAAAACACGTTTATGTGGTCAAAAGATACTGTTTAGTAAATTTCTTTTTCAATAGGTGCAAGGTTTTCGAGCAGATGCTTCCATTTTCGGTGCACTGAAAAATCTCGATTTCCAGATTTTTCAACTAGTCACAGGTACATCAGCTACGTCGTTCGCTGCGGATCGAAGTATAAGCATACATCTTCACCTTGCTGCCTAGTATCTGATACACCTGTGACTTTCTCTGCAAGCCCTATTTAACGCCGCTAAACTCCGTTTTTGACGTCTTGTCTCAGAAAAAAACGCTACCTCAAATTCTTGAACTAAGTTTTAGAGATGCCATGAAATGTTAAATCGCGAAGAAATTTGATGTGGAATGTGATTGATCCCTTCACACGCCTTAAAAAATGTTTAATTGCATCTGCCCTCCAGAATATCTTTTTGTGTCGGATTCAATTCATTATCCAACACATGATACTCACCGGAGTAATCATTTTGAATAAGCGTTTCAATACCACAAAAATTAGCCAGATTAGCATTGCTATCAATGATTACCCCGGAGCCAACAAAGTCAAGGTTACTCAGACCATCAAGGTTTTGCAAAACGCTGTTACCACTCATGATCAATTCAAAGTTGATGGTAGATAAATTAGGCAGATCAATATTAGTCAACGACTCATTAAATGATACATATAGGTTTCCGACATTCTTAACGCCACTTAGACCATTTAGACTAATTAATGAAGAATTGCTCCAAACAATAAGAAATTCCGATAAAGAGGAAATCTCGTTCAATCCATCCAATGTTTCCAGTTTAGTATTTCTGCGGACTTCTATCCTTGTCCCGATGGAAGATAGTTGGCTTAATCCTTTCACACTGAGAAGTGCATTGTTATTATTCAAATATAATCCCCAGCCAATAGATAGAAGGCTGCTAAATGCATCTAGATTACTCAGCGAACTATTACTATCAAGATTAAAATCAGTCCCGATGGAAGAAAGATTTTCGAACCCTTTGATTTCTGTTAGTACAGGGTTACTCCAAAACTGTAATCTTCCGGGTATAGAAGACAATTTATTGAATCCAGTGATACTGAAAAGGCGAGAATTACCGGAGATGGTAAGACCCTGTCCTAGATAAGTTAGCCTACCAAAATCAATGGTAACCAGGGCAATATTGTTTTCAATTTTTAAATCGGAGCCGATAGAAGTAAGATTGTTTAAGTCTTGAATATCCAATAGATTTTCACTACCCCATACAGTTAAAGAGCCTTCTATTAACAAAAGTTGATTCAAGCCTTCAAGATTAAAAAGATAATCACTATTTCCGACAGTTAAATCTCCGCCAATACGTTCAAGACCGGCAAGTCCTTTTAAGGAAGTGATAGCCTCACCAGCTCCATAAACAGATTCAATCCTCAGATTACCGGTAATTTCAGTTATGTTCTTCTCTGCGAGATCATCTACTTCTTGTTGAGTAGATAAAACAACATCACCTTCAATAAATCTGTCTTCAAAGGCACCATCATCTTTAGTGCATCCCAATAAAAGCATAAGTATAGATAGGCTGGTTATTCTATTCATTATATCTGCGTATTTAGTAATGTAATTTTAGTTAGTTATCGCAAAAACAATGCAAATAAGATCTGTATGTTATTAAGTTTCAATACTTAATTATGATAAACCTTTTTTAACTTCTCTAAACCCCTTACCGTCTTTTAGGGCACCTCTAAAAACCCACTTTCAATTTTTGAGATGATCTTTTTTCCTGATACTTCGTTATCAAAATACGTATTTAACGCCGCTAAATTCCGTTTTTGACGTCTTCTCAGAAAAAAACGCTACCTCAAATTCTTGAACTGCGTTTTTAGCGGTGCCCTTTAGTTTGTCTGGCTTTCTTTACGATTTCGATGAGAACAGGCCGAAATTCCTTTGCATTTTGTAATGGGGGATCAAATAGTATTTCAAATCGCTCGGTTTTGGCTTTTTGATCCGTGCCTTCTACCACCATTTTATGAAGATCAAAACTCAGTAATTCTGCATCTAATACCCAATCGGCATTGCAGATTTCCTTAAGTATGTCTATCATCTCGGGGCGATGGTCTTCATTAACATGTGAAATAGCATATGCTGCAAACTTTTGATCAATTGGCTTTTGTTCTTTCATACTATGATTCTCGCATGTTGAGCGGTTTCTATCGCTGTATTTTCGGTATTTTTAAATTCTCAATCAATGTTAAAGAACTTACACGAAATTGGGTAATAACGACAAAGAAGTTTTATTTAAAAACATTGAAGTAGGCACTTAGTAAATATAAAAAATGGGTTTTAGCATACATGTGAGCACATTTTGATTTAAAATTCTGCTGATTTGTGATGTTTGCTTTATCTAAATGATCCATTTTCTTTGTTTGTAGTTCGCAAGAGCTATTTATTAAGAGCCTAGTTCGATAAAAATATTTAGTATCACGCTTGAATAGTGTGTTGGGGGATACCCAAACTTTTTCTTGAATGCCGTACTGAAATGTTGAGTTGATTTTTAGCCTACCAGATGTTAAAAGATGGAAGAAATTCATGTTTATTAAGTAGTAAAAAATAGTGTACGAATGTGCTATCTGTTTTTTAGTTTTTCTCCAAACTCTCTTCCTGAGGATTAACTTTCTAAGTCAGGGATCAATAAAATGATGATGGCTAAGATTTTAAATGCTTGATCACGATAAGTTACAAAATCTGTGATAAGCAGTCGCTTAAAAATATCGAAACCTGCAGCGTCTATGCTGGTTGGCGGCATGCTTGTCGGATTGTATCCAAGAGAGTTCTTCCCCTGAACTGATAACTATAAAAGGACTTCACACGAAACAGGTTAAGGAAATTTCCATCCTATTTTGAAGATTAGTGACGAAAATGCAGAAATGATATGTTTCCTCTTTTCAAAATTTCTTCATTGACAATTCAATTTGGTTCGTTTTGAACCGATCCCTACATTTGTCGCACTCTATATTTATTTTAAACTGACCATTTTGCAGCGTTTGTTTTTCAAAAAGCGAAATACTTCCCGATCATTTGATGTCACTACTTCCGAGGGATTTGAAGTGATTTATAAAAAGTATGTTCGTTTACTCTGCAAAATAGCTGCTAGTGATATCAAAGATTATGACGAGGCAGAGAGCATTGTTCAAGGTGTTTTTATATCGGTTTGGGAAAAACGTCACACTATTAAAATTTCAGGATCCATTGAGAATTACCTGGTAGGAGCAGTGAAATTGGCAGTTATGGATCAAAAGAGAATACAGGCCGTTCGGAGAGCACGATTGGAAGATCACTTAGCAGATTATTGCGGATCTAATCATTGTACAGAGAATGAATTGGCCTTTGCAGAGCTAGATGCCAAAATAAACAGACTCACAGAAAGTCTCTCCTGTCAGTGCAAAAAGGTGTATGAACTGAGTAGAGTGAAAGGCTTAAATAACAAGGAAATAGCATCTATACTTTTGATTTCTGAGAAAACAGTAGAGGCCCATCTTACAAAGGCACTAAAACATTTGAGGGCTAACCTTCTTGAATATCAAACTTAGCACGCTTAGCTCATGATTAAGAGGGTTTTCACGGTGTAGGTAAGTGATTATACGAATCATAAATTGATACGCTCCTTGCCGAACACTGCTTAAAACTAAGCGGTAGAATTTTGTTGATCTTAAGGGCACCTCTAAAAACCCACTACTACCTCAAATTTTTGAACTGAGTTTTTAGAGGTGCCCTTAAATCAATTACTCGTAAATCTGCGTGTTTCCTTTGCGAAAAATTACATCCCGAATCAGTTAAGGTTTTATTTATCTTCAAATTTTTTCAATTCTGATTAAGGGAGATTTCTGTTTCACACAACCAGAGGGTATAAACAGAATTTGAACTATGCAAATTTCTCCGAAACTCCTTAATAAATATCTTGACGGCGAATGTTCTCAAGAGGAAAAGAAGCAGGTTGAAGCTTGGCTGGAAGCCGAGAAAAAGAAAGCATTTGACCTGTCTGATTCCCAGGCTGAAAAAATGGAAGCTCGCATTTGGGGAAATTTAGACCCGATCGTTACAGATGGTCGCACTTCAAGAGTAATCCCTCTACACAGGCAAGTGATGCGTTATGCTGCAGCTGCAATCATCCTCTTCGCGGCTGGATTCTTCACTTACCAATCGCTTTCAGACAACCTCTTAAAGTCAGATGGAACAGAACAGTTGCTTGCACTTAAAACAATCAATACCGCAAGAGGAGAAAAAAGAACCGTAACCCTGCCCGATGGCTCAACCATTCGATTGAATTACGAAACGGAGATCAGCGTTCCGGAGCAATTTGAAGGAGATGAGCGCGTGGTCTACCTCGCCGGCCATGCATACTTTGACGTGGCGAGAAATCCCAATAAGCCATTCATCATCTACACCGAAAACTCTAAAACTCAGGTGCTAGGTACTTCTTTTGATATCAATACAACGAAAGGAGGAGAGACGGAGATCATCGTTACCAGTGGTAAAGTAGCTTTTGCAGAGAAAGATCAGGAGACGAATTTGGTAACATTACAGGTAAATGACAGGGCGGTTATGAATATTGATAAAATCATTAATGTTAGCGAAGTAAATGCGAGAAAGTTAACCGCATGGACAGAGAACATTTTAATTTTTGAGGACCAGAAGCTGGGCGAAATTTTAAAGGTGGTTGAGTCCTGGTTTGATGTAAATGTTACCATAAAAAATCCTAACCTGCTTAATCTTCCATTTACCTACTCAGATCACAATCCATCATTAGTGGAATTGATGGATCTGTTAAGCCTGGTCGGTAAATTCGATTATACCATCGAGGATCGGGAAGTGATCATCTACAACTAACAAGCTAAAAGAAATTTCTGAAGAGATGAGTAGAGGAATCGATCAGTTTTTGCTGGTTTTGAGCTTGATATGGTGTTGCCAGTTTAGTTATGCCCAGAATAATATTCTTGATCACAGAATAACTATTTCATTTAATGGTCAATCTGTGAAGGAAGCGCTAAAAATGCTTGAAAAGGAAGTGGATTGTTATTTAACCTACTCTAATCTAGACGTAGATCTATCCCGAAAAATTTCAAAGCAGTTTCAAAATGTTTCACTTAGAGAGATTATCGGAGAATTATGGGGTGAAAGGCAAATCAAATTAAGAACAAAAGGAAATACAATAGGAATCATTTTAGACGAAGAGAAGTCTTCGCCCAGGCAGGGAAACCTGTTTGGTATCATAACAGGCGATAAAGGTGAATCTGTCTCTTTTGCCACAGTCGCCATAAAAGGTTCTGGAAAGGGAGTTATTGCAGGTGAGGATGGAATATTCTCAATAAATCAGATCTCTGCAGCTAAATACACATTAGCTATTTCTTCCGCAGGGTATGAACCTAAAGAAGTACTGGTTGAGGTTAGAGAAAATCAAACTGTCAAGGTAGAAATCAACATGTCAGGGGCAGTCAGCGCATTGGATGAAGTAGTGGTATTGGGAAAATCTGTTGAACAGAAAAAACGCGAAGATCCTATTAAAATCGAGGTTATTGATGTAAAAGCCATACAATCACAGTCGATAAGCATCCCTCAGGTTATGAATCAGGCGGCAGGGATAAAGGTAAGGCAGGCTGGAGGTATAGGTAGCCCGACAGTGATTAATATCAATGGTTTGCAGGGTCAGGCCATTCGTATTTTTAGAGATGGAATACCCATGGATTACATGGGTCGGGCATTTGATATCAATATTTTGCCAGTAGATCAGGTTGATAACATTGAAGTGTATAAGGGAGTATTGCCTGTGGACTTAGGAGCGGATGCACTAGGAGGTGCTATCAATTATGTCTCCAAAGGCAATGGTCAGAACAACTTAAGTGCATCTTACGGAATTGGAAGCTTCAATTCACATCAACTTAATCTGACTGCTCATCTAAACATCCCTCAGACAAAATTCTTTACCTCACTTGGCTCCTACTACATCCGTTCAGATAACAATTTCAGAATGGACGTACAGATACCTGACCCTGTTACCAGAAACCTTACTGAGACAGAAATTGAGCGTTTTCATGATGGTATACGTACCTGGTTTGCGGAGTTTTCAGGAGGAGTAGCAAATACCAAATGGGCTGATTTATTAAAGTTTAGCTACGCCAATTTTGACCTTAACAGGGATTTGCAAAATAACGTTTTCCTAACCCGGCCCTATGGGGAAATCTTCGAAACGGAAAGATCTTCCATTTTTAGTTCACAATATGAACTCAATAGAAGAAAAAATACCCTTAAGCTATTTGGAGCCTATTCAAAAAGGAGAACGGTATTTGACGATACACCGAAAAATACCTACGATTGGTTCGGTAATGCTACACCGATAAATCCGGAGAGTAACGAAGGTGAGCTAGAGCGAAATAAGTCGAGAAGACGTCAGAATTTCAAGACCTGGACGGCAAGGCTCGTTTATCAGTACGCATTTAGAGAAGGGCTTAGCCTCAACTTCAGCCATCTTTTTCAGGATGAGAGACGTGTAGGCAGGGATGATTTCTACGTACCCATTAGCATAGGTGAGCAGGATCCTCTTTCTTTTCCTGGTACTTACGTTAAAAACATAAGTGGGCTTCAATTATCCTCTGACATTGGAAAGAGAATCGAAACTATTTTTGCCGTTAAACGCTACGGTATTTTTGCTGAATTAGCTACACAAAGACTAAATGAGCTAAGCAGCATTGACCCTGTTGAAGTGAGCAACTTTGGTCTCGCCAGCTCACTCAAATACAGTATAACCAGTGATGCTTTCTTTCGAATTTCTTACGAACGCACTACGAGAATACCCACGACCCTAGAATACTTCGGTGATGGTGCTTTTACCCTTAGTAACAGTGCTTTAAGGCCAGAACAGAGCCATAATATCAATTTAGGATTTTACGGAAACCTGAACTCCAAAAAGAATAAGATAGACCTCATTCTGTTTTACAGAGCAGTGGAAGACAATGTTTTTCTAAGGCAGTTCAATATCTTCTATTCACAGTTTCAAAACCTTGACGACGCGCGTGTATGGGGGGCAGAAACAGCAGTGAAGGGAGAGCTTGTGCCTAATCTAAAATTCCAGGCAACATTAACCTATCAGGACATTAGAAGGGTTAATATTGAGAATCCTGGCGAAAGAATATTAGAAAACTCCAGACAACCGAATATCCCTTATTTTTTCGGTAATCTTGGAGTCACCTATAAGCCTGAAAAACAATTTTTAAATGGCTCTTGGCAAGTATATACCAACTATGCCTACACCGAGCAATTTATTCTCTTTCCGCTGCCAAAAGAATTAGAACCACCACTATTTGGTAATGCGAACGAAGTACAAGGCGCTTCAATTATTCCCACACAGCATTTGATAGACGTAGGGTTGACCTATAACCCTTCCAAATTACCTATCTGGCTGAACGTGGAAATTAACAATGCCTTAAACGTGAAGGCATTTGATGGCTACAGAATACAAAGACCCGGTAGGTTTTTTCGGATAAAGCTGAGCTACCGTTTGGAACCCAAATAATCAAATGAAAATAAATAATCGCTTAAAAAAACAATTGATAAAAATGAAAAAGTACCATTTATACTTACTGATCATTTCAGCAATAAGCTTCTCATCATGCAATAATGATGATGAAAATGAGGTTGCGCCTGAAGCAGAAATAAGCTTTGCCTTACTTGTGCAAACGGATGTCACTACCAATACAGGTTTTATCCTGGTCAGTGACTCCATGTTTACAGGTACCATCGATCCTCTGTCATTTGGTAGTGCCACCATAGTGGCAGAAGCCGATCGGCCAGGTATTGCTTTTGGAAATAGAATTTATCAATTGGCTGCCTCGGACGGCACGCAGGGTATTCAGGAATACACCGTATTATCTAATGGCTCTATTCAGATCGGGAGCTTTATTTCAGCAGATGGAATGGACGAAATGACTATTTTGAATGAGACTACAGGATATTATAAGGCAATAGGTAATCAAATGCGCATACAAACCTTTAATCCTTCTATCATGCAAAGAACCGGAGAGATTGACTTAAGATCATTTCCGGAGGTCACCATGATTGAAGATGCGCTAGAGGAGGATTTTAGTCTTGGCTTTGGTAATTCTATTTTGGCTGCCGATGGAAGATTATTTGTTCAATTTCAGGTAAATGATGATAATGGTGGTGGTTTTCCAACAATTAGAAATCTGGATTACGATATACTTTATATGGCCATAATCGATCCAGCCTCAGATGAATTAATCGACATTGCTCAAATTGATGGCTACAGTAATTTAAATGGATTTCCCGCAGCTAGTTTGCATAACATTTCTGCTGAAGGGGATATGTATTTTACTGGAATTTACGATGTAACGATCTTTTCCGGTGGTGGGCTTGAAACGCGAACGGTAAGGATATTATCCGGAGCTAACGATTTCGATGACAGCTTTGACATTAATATGAACGATATTCACGTATATGGAAGCAATGGACAGGGGGGGCCGGTTCTCAATGGTAAGATTTATTATCAGCTAAAAGACAAGGAGTTAGTATTTGGAAGCAACCAAGGGGATCCTGATAATTTTCCTTACGTAGTAAATACTGATGGTAGCGGACTCACCAAGATTTCGGGAATCCCAGGTAGCATGGTGCCATTTTTCGGAAGCGGACCAGTAGAAATAGATGGCTTAATCTACTATTCTGTCATTAGCGATACGTTCACTGGCTATTACAGTTATAATCCAACCACCGGTGATGTAAATGAAGCATTTCGAGTTGATGGTGCAACACCTATCAAATTAATGAAGCTTATTCAACCGATAGAAAATTGATAATTATAAGGCTTACGGCTTGGTGTGATACGTCGTAAGCTTCTCTTTTTGCAGCCTCTGCAGCAAATAAAATCACTATTGATCAGTCTTTAGAAACGGTTCACCTATTTTGGGCGAATAACCCGACGCACATACAACTTACCCGGAATATGCTCAAGGATCTCGGTGACTTCTTTTCCCATCTTCTTCATGCCTTTTTCCAGCCCTTCAGGTCCAATGACCTGTTCTTCTCTAGGAAGATGGGCAGGCAAGAGCGCACCTACCGGCTGCTGCTGCGCTTTAGGCGGTACCACACGCTCATAGTGGATGGGCTGAGTAAGGGTAGGAGCCTCAGCTTGGTCTTATGCGCTCTGCTCAAACAACGAGGTTTGTACCTGGTCAACAGGAATGAATCGCTCGCTCTTACGACCAAAAATTAACCGTTGAAACTCGGCAAGCTGACGCTTTAGCTCTTCATACTCCGCACAGGGAATAGTGGATGGTATCTTCGGTAGTTGCTTTTGCTGTAAGCATGCTTAAAGATAGAGAGAAAGGCAGAGAATAACTATAATTATCAGTTATTTATCATAAATAATTTATCTCCCCAACGATAGCAGAGCTCTGCGATAAAGTGCAGTAACTTGCCCTCCAGTGGCAAGCTCAACTCTATGGGGGATAGGTCTTTTAAATAAGAGGGTAGCTTCAGATAATCTCAGAAAACGGAATAAATAGATTTTGGTTACCTCCAACTATTGAGAAGTTACCTGTAATTACTAATAGTAATACTATTATCTATTATGTATAATTGTTTAAAATAATATTTTGAAATAAAGTAATTTAAAATAAAATATATTGAAGATACGAGTTGTTTTTAACCATTCCTGATTAAAATTTATTTCCTTCAACGGCGGCCTTGAAATTATTGCTTGTAAAGACAAAGGATTATCAATTGACATTATCACTATAAGTAGTGATTGCAATCCTGGCTTTCGTGCTAGAATTTTACAATCTTATTGAAAACTATTATCGGATGAGCGTAGATAGATTCGAAACGCATGAGTATTTTCAGTAAATCAACTCTCGACATTCGGACTCAAGCTGGTTTTACAATTCTGTATAAATCCCATAGCAAATTTGTTTATAACGTATGTAAACGTTATATAGAAAATAAAGATGCAAGTGAGAATATCACCTCTGATATTTTCACTTCAATTTGGGAGCGTCGAGAGGAACTACACCGTCAAACTTGGGGAGACTACTCTTGGAAACGCTATTTATCTCAAGCTGCCAAACACCAAGTCTTCAAATATTTGCGAATAAAGAAGCAATTAGAGATTTATTTTTCTCATACGTCTTACGAGCATCAAACCTTCGCTAATGCGACGGAAAATGATTATCAATTCGCTGAGATATCTACTCGCTTAAATAAACTTATAGGCGAATTACCTCCAAAATGTCAGCATGTATTTCGATTAAGTCGAGAAAAAGGTCTGTCCAACAAAGAGATTGCTGAACATCTCAATATCTCAGTAAATGCCGTTAAAAAACATATTGGTAAAGCCATAGGGTATCTCAAATTGCACATAGATAGCGAAGTAGTATCAAATCATAGGGTAGGAAGTTAGGTTTTGCATTGAATACTGTTTATCACAGTGTTCAAGTCTACAATCTGTATTACAGAGAGGTCAAAAAACACGCTATACCTTTATTATAAAAGTGTCTTATAATCAGATATTTACAAGTAAAAAATTAGCTTTTCAAGCATAAAAACTCATTTTTTTTATGCTTGGGGGTACCCATTTTGGCGAGTTATTGCACTGAGTAGGTAGAAGGACAATGTGCGAGCGACAGTAAAACAGGGATTGAAAACACAGATCACATGAAAACAACAAAAACACTATTAGAAAAGCACGGTATGGGTTTGTGCACAGAAGAAGAAAAAAAAGCGATTGAAAGATGGTTTGAAACGCTTGATGATCCCTCGCTAAGTTTAACTATAGATGATGAAGATGACTATGATGACGAAAGTATTTGGTCCAAAATGTCCCAAGATCTTCCTGAGCTAGAAAATCAAATGAGCGAAAGAACGGCCAAAAAAATTGTGTTCTTTCAAAACAGTTTTAAATATGCCGCAGCAGCTTGCTTTGCATTAGTTGTTTTCTTTGGTGGAAGATTTTCTGTTGGTACTGCTACAGCCAGTCCTGCCCTTAAGGATCCAACCGCTAATCATTTATTTATCTATGGCGGAAATGGAGCAAAAGGTAACCTGCCAGGAGATGACTTTAAAGTACAATTCAATGGTACGATCAAATTGTACAATAATGGGCTTTCTAATAAAACTATTATTGTAGGCGATTCCTCGTTCGTCTTAGAATCACACAGGTACTACTACCTTCTTGGCGATCTTGAAAATCCTAAGCTTAGAAGTAATCACGGTTCCGAACAGCCTCTTGAAGGTGATTTTATTCTCAGCAGAATTAGAGATTAATTAATTAAAATTTCCAAACCTTTAGTCATTAAACAATCACTAATCATATCTATTATGCCCAGCTATTCAAATGCTTTTGCACAGATCAATGGATCATTATCAGGTACAGTCACTCATGAAAGAAAGGAAAGTATCCCTGGAATAACGATAGTATTAATGGGCATGAATCAAGGCGGTATAAAACTGGGAGCTATCACAGACCTTGAAGATAAATATGAGATAATAGATATCAAACCTGGTTCATACACTGTTGAAGTATCGGGAGTGAGTTACCAAAAGCCAACTTTTCAATTAACATTCAATGAAGGACAAAAACTCACTCGTTCCATTACCTTTCAAGTAAGCACCTCCGAATTAGACGAGGTAGTGATAACCGCTAAATCAGAAGCTAAAGAACTTGAGTTTTCTGCCAAGTCTGTACAGGTAATTGAAACCCGGAAAGGGAAATTGAAGTCGGCAGACCTGGGAGAAGTAATGGCTCAAACCGAAGGGGTAAATGTACTGCGTGCCGGGGGATTAAGTTCCGCTACCCATTTTTCGTCTAACGGCCTTTCTGACGATCAGATCCGTTTCTTTTACGATGGTATCCCCCTCAACTTTACACCCTATGCTTTTGGCATTACCAATGTTCTAGTAAATGCAATAGATCTCGTGGAGATATACAAAGAAGTAGTGCCCATCCAATTTGGAGCAGATGCATTGGGCGGTGCAGTCATTCTGGCCTCACCGGAAATCTTCGACGGTCTTAACGGGTCTGCCTCTTACCATGTAGGATCTTTCAATACCCATCGGATTACTGGAAACATCAATTATGCCCACGAACGGACCGGATTATTTGTAGCCGTTGGAGGATTCTATGACTACACCATTAACAATTATAAAAAAATAGATGTGGCCATCCCCAATGAACAAGGGCAGCTTCAGCAACGAACCATCAGACGCTTTCATGATGGATACCGTGCCTATGGAGCCAATGTTCGAATAGGCATCCGAGATAGAAAGTGGGCCGATGAACTAAGCATTGAGGGTTATTATGGCGACTATGATAATGAAGTGCAAAACAGCCAGGTACCTGGCTTAATTGACCAGCAGAGTTTAGGGATTGACCAGGCAGTAGTCGGAAGCCCATTTGGAGAGGTGTGTTTTACGAGCTTTTCCCAAGGATTAAACCTGGATTACAACTTCAATTTGAACGCTCAATGGGAACTCGACCTAAAAGCAGGCTACAGTTACACCGAACGAATATCCATCGACACCAGCCGAAAGCTGTACATCTGGTTTGGAGTAGTAGTGCGTGTGCAAAACCAACCGAGAGAATTTGGAGAGGCCGATCACCTGACTGCAAAAAGCAAAAGCTTTTTTGCTCGGCAGCAACTGATCTACACCCTTTCGGATCACCACTCCTTCAAACTATCGGTAGCGCCCACTTATCAATACCGCACCGCAGATGACCTCCTGATCGAAGGGGAATTTGATCCGGCTTTAGATGAAGGCTATTTACTCGATGTAGTAACCGGACCGGAATACACTTCTGATTTTCTGGACAAACGCTTACAAAACATTGCCTTTATAAAAAATTACCGCCAGAACATCCGCATTGAGTCGCTAGACCCAAGCATAGAAGGAACATTTGTAGACGAACGATCAGTAAGCAACTATGGGGCGGGTAATAAACTAAAGTACACATGGTCTACTCGCTTCTCCACCAAGCTGAGTTACGAGTTTGCCTATCGCTTACCCAGACAAGACGAAATTTTTGGAGACGGTCAACTGGTCCAGGAAAATCCGGAGCTCCGTCTGGAGAGCATCCATAATGTAAACCTACGGTGGAATTATGCAAGCAGACCGACTGGAGGCTCGGAATGGCAACTACAGGGCAACTTCTTCCTGCGCAGGATAGATGACCTGATTTTCTTATTAGTGGATGCCGAGGAGTTTGGCTCTTTTCAGAACGTTTGGAGTGCTACTTCACAAGCAGGACTCACTCACCGGATAAATATCAAAAGCATTCAAAACGCACTGACCCTTGAAGTACAAAACCTAACCAATGCCAAGGTTTTCGACCTCTTTGGAGTACAACGACCAGGCAGAGCATTCTACATTAAATCAACCATTCAATTTGAGCTACCGAAGGCAGCTCTTAGCATAACAAACGATGAAAACAATACATAAAATTTACAATTCCGGCCTCTCCCCTCCCATGAGCCTGTCCCGCAGGAGTGTATGACTTGTGGGATCTCATCTCATCCTTAAAAACAATACCATATGAAGAAAAAAGAATGAGATAAAATCAAAAAACCCGCTAGGAAATACATCGGACAGGATGCATTTCCATCAAAGCAGGCCAGTTCACTCAAGAAAATCTTGAGAGAACCTGTCCTCCGAAGTGTAGCAAAGGAGGGCAATTAAATAATTGCTAAATACAAATTAAGAAAAATGAAATTTTATAAGCTAATTAGTAAGAAACAAGCATGGGCATCACTTCTGTTAATCGCAGCTGTCTCCTTTACAATATTCTCCTGCAGTGATGATGACACTACAGTTATAGCTACTGAAGGAGTTGAAGCAGAATCGGCTTGGGTAGCATCTTTTGTTCAAGAATCACCTAGTGGCGACATTCCTTATATCACAGTCTTCGAAACTGCTCCTGCAGAGGTTACAGTTACTAATTCTGTAGAATTGGGAGCAAATACAAGAGTAGACTTTTACGGAAGTAATGTCTATACAATGGATGAGAATGCTAAAACAATCACAAAGTGGGATGTTAACAAATCAACCTTGGAGTTAGAACCTGAAAGTATACTCAGCTACGCAAGTACGGGTATGGCTGGAGAATATTTGCCTTTTGTTTTTCTTTCTGATGACCAAGCATTTATTATCAATGTGAATGAAGGTATCATACTGGATTGGAATCCAGCAAGTATGGAAATCTCCGAGGTTATTGATGTTCAACCTAACCCTTTGAATTCTATAGATCCGGAAGCCGATTCAGGGACATGGAAAGCATACGTGGTAAACAATAAGATAATTATCCCAATTGAATACAGCAAACGTTCTTGTTGCGAATTCATTAATCCAGAGGGGGCAACAATTGGAATATATGATCCAATAAATAAGGCTATTGAGTATAAATATGATAATCGGTTATTATCCGGAAAAGCTGACTTTAAAGAAGACACTGAGGGTAATTATTATCATACGCCATTAGTTTATAACTATTGGGCTTCTGAATATTTTAATGATAATTCTCTTCCTCGTCACACTGTGTTAAAAATAGGTTCTGATGGTAATTATGACTCTACTTCTGGAATAGTTTTAGACGACCTTTTACCGCTAAAAGTAACTAGAGAAGCGGTTTATGTATCTGGTGATAACCTAATATTAGCATATTTTAATAATGACTGGGAGGTGCCAGCATGGGATGATAGATATAGCGTATTTTCACATGTCCCGGAAATGGTAAGTATAAATATGAATACTCTCGAAGTTCAACCTTTTACTGCATTTGAGGGATACACAAGTGTCAACCAAGCAGGCGTTATTGATGGAATAATTTATCTGTGGGGATTTCAGTCTCAGAGTGGTGTCGATAACACGAAAATCCTTCGAGAGGACTCATTTGGTAATTATACAGAAATCACAAGTTTGAAAAATGGGTGGTTCAGTAGCTTTGGAAAATTGTGGTAATCACACTTCCTCCACTGGTCGCAGCTTCCCGCTGCGACCATTTAATGATAAATAATAGGGATTAATATTTCCCTGTTACTACTGTTAGTAAAAAACACCTGCGAAGCTAAAAAACTCATCGGTAAAATACACTTGTGGCTGGGCTTAGGCTCAGGGATTTTTGTTTTCATAGGTAAGATGCATTTGGGCTTTTGAAGAAGAAATCAGGAATTCATTTCGTTCATACGAGAAGGTCTCAAGTATGTCTAAAGATGTGGAACATTTGAAATTAAGTCTCAATATTGAGATGCCCAACAAGCCTTAAAGAAAAAAGTACCAATTAATGATATCACGGTTAGAACCAATCCGGAATGCAGCCTTATTTTTTGGAGTTATCAGGCAGATTACCACTACCACTAGTTCGGTTTTTTGGTATTGAAGTCGAACCAAGTACAAACCTCAGTTCGATTAATAATTAGCGATTAAAAGATGCTCTAAGAAAATATAAAGCCATCATTTGTGATTATATTTAAAATTCTGAAATTCAAATACTTAAAAACAAAAAGATGACTTTATCTAGCAATAAAATTACCGATATTTTCTATCTCGTAGATGAATTTTGCCATCATTTTGATCAATCCATTCAAAAACATACCCTGGGAAATAAGCCCAAGAGGAAGCCTAAAATGAGTCATAGTGAGGTAATCGCCCTTATGGTAATT
>JBCDKO010000105.1:0-15775 GCA_038746525.1 Bacteroidota bacterium | reverse complement strand
TTGCCGTCGTATATGTAGTTGAGGTAATAAGGGAATCGGCGGATAGATCAAGCATCTCGTGTCCCCTAAACGAAATTTAACATCAGCTAAGCTTTAATCCTAAAATTAATATGCTTCCTACAATGTGAGTAACATCAGTTAAATAAGTATTTTGATAACGAAGTATCAGGAAAAAGATCATCTCAAAAATTGAAAGTGGTTTTAAAAGTGCCCTTAAGCATAAGGATCAGAAATATCCAAGAACCAAATGACAAGATAGTTACTAATGTAAATTTCACCCCGATAGTTAAAATGTTTTTTAGTAAAAAAATGCTATTCAACAGTATAAATTCAAAACTGACACTTTTGTTATTTGAAAGCATTGTTCAGATGTTTGAGTTCGCTCCGAAAACCCTATTTCAGGCTTTTTCAGCCCTTGAATTTGCCCGTATGGGTCGATTTTTGATGTGATTTTGACTTTTCAGAGTGGCCTCATATTTAGATAAGATTACTTAAAGGCCTTGATTTCTTGATTTGAACTAAAAATTAAGTTTGCAAAGAATTTTATAAATGAGATAATCAAATAGCTAAGAAGCAATGCAGAATACAAAGGAGTTGGAGAAATGCCTTTAAAAATGGAGGCTTCTATAACTTCTTATGAGAAATAGAATTAGGATTTAACATGGAGCATTTTCACTCCTCAAATCAGAGAGATCATTGATCATGTTGTATTTTACTTTATTGAATTAGGCTTAATAAATCGCTTTGACAATTTATAAATAAAGAAAATGAATCTTCAGATAAAGCAAACACTACGAATCAACAGCTTTCTAAATCCAAATGAGCTCACATGCATCCTATAACTCCATTTTTCATATTTGTAAAATGCCTAGTTCAATTACTTTATCCAAGTTGGTTAATTTGAAACTAATATACCTGTCATTGAACTATGACACTGAAAAATTATTCTTTGAAATAGAATTTATTCACAAGTAACGTTAGAAATAAGCAACAATTTTTACCAAATTGTTACCTTTTTAGCATCCAGTTGATTTCTGCATAATTTTGAATAATGTTGACTTAAGTAGATATGGTAGTTATTTTACAGGGAAATTAGACAATCTTGTTTTAAGTTAAAGTAACGAATGGTTTAATTGAAAATTAAATTGACTTAATCAACTTCTAAAAATCATGGCCAAGTACAATCAAAAAATTTTGGTAGTAGATGATGAATCAGATATTCTTGAGCTATTGAAGTACAACCTTTCGAAAGAAGGATATGCTGTAAAAACAGCAAATGATGGAATAAAAGGAGTTGAGCTAGCTAAAGATTTTCTTCCAGATCTGATTCTTTTAGATATAATGATGCCCAAACAAGACGGAGTAGAAACCTGTCGACAGATAAGAGAAATTCCTGAGATGACAAACTCATTTGTCATCTTTCTCACTGCCAGGTCAGAGGAATATTCTGAAGTTGCGGCGTTTGATATGGGTGCAGATGACTACATTACCAAACCTATTAAGCCACGTGCTTTAGTTAGTCGGATCAACGCCCTCTTTCGGCGGGAATCAAAAAAGAAAAAAGAATCCAATACGATTACAGCAGGCGACTTAATTGTTGACCGTGCCAGTTATACCGTTAAAAATGCAGAAAATAGAATAAGTCTCCCGAAGAAAGAATTCGAACTCCTCTACTTTCTTGCCCAAAATCCAGGCAAAGTATTTAGCAGAGACGAATTACTGCAAAATATCTGGGGGAGGGATGTTTATGTATTAGCCAGAACTGTGGATGTTCACATCAGAAAAGTAAGGGAAAAAATTGGTGATGGATATATTACAACAATCAAAGGAGTAGGGTACAAATTCGATTCCAATTAACTTAATGCTATGCAGTTTAATTCCCGTGCCATAGCGTTATTGCTGGCATTATGTGTAGCTATTATAACAACCGCTTTTTTGTACCTGGTACCGAATGTTACGACTAACGCCATTATAATTGTTCTACTTCTCTCATTTTCCTCCGCTTATATTTTAACCAGATTAATTTTAGAATTTCTTTTTTTTAGACAAATAGAAAATATCTATGATTCTTTGAAAAAGGTTCAGGAAAGTGGCCTAACCTTAAAATCAAGAACCAGTTCCGTAAATCCTCTCAAGGAAATAAACGAGGAGATTTCGAGTTTTGCGAAAACAAAAGAGAAGCAAATTGAAGAATTAAAAGAACGGGAGAATTTCAGGCGAGAATTCATAGCTGATGTATCTCATGAACTTAAAACGCCACTTTTTGCTGCTCAGGGATTCGTTCATACCCTCCTGGATGGAGCTATAAATGATAAAGAAGTCAGAAAAAAATTCCTAAAAAAAGCGGCCAGGAGTATGGATGCTTTGGACCTTCTAGTTCAAGATATACTCACGATTTCTCAAATTGAGTCAGGAGAAATAAAAATGCATTTTGAAAACTTTGACGTCCTGGATCTTTGCCATGAAATCTTCGACCAAATCGAAGGAAAAGCAGAGAAAAAGGGTGTGGATCTTAAAATCCCCAAAAGACTAAAACCGGTATTAGTAAGAGGAGATTATCGAAGAATTTACCAAGTGCTTACTAATCTCCTAAGCAATGCAATAGAATATACTAAAAAAGGAGGTTGGGCTAAAATCAGTTTTATCGAGATCGAAGATAAAGTTGAAATATCAGTAGAAGACAATGGTATAGGAATCCCGGGATCCGATTTAAATCGAATCTTTGAGCGCTTTTATCGTGTGGAGAAGAGTAGATCAAGAGAGAAGGGAGGAACGGGATTAGGGTTATCGATTGTGAAGCACATCCTCGAAGGGCACAATTCAGAAATTAAAGTGGATAGCGAATTCAATGGGGGATCAAGATTTTATTTTGCTTTAGAGAAAGCTCATTACATAGATAAAGTGCGAGAAGCAAAGGACGATAATGAATTTGCATAGAGGATTAAAAAAAATAAAGTTCAAAGAATTAATTATTAAAGACCTTGATAACTACACCATCATCAGTAAGCCGCCATTCCTCTCAAGTTTAGAAGATAGAGTCAATTCACAAAACCTTCTTCATCTTGCAAAAGAGGTTAATAAGATGTACCAAATCTGTCACCGGCTCGATAAGGAAACCTCTGGATTAGTGGTTTTTGCAAAAAACCCAAATGCTTATAAACACTTTGCTTTACAATTGGAAAACCGGGAAGTGAAAAAAATATATCATGCAATCATACATGGTTTGTATAAGTTCGAAAACTTTGAAGCGGATGAGCCCTTATATACTACATCTGCAAAATCAAGGGTGGATTTTAAAATCGGGAAACCGGCTTTAACCCTAATATCCACAATAGAAATTTTTAAGAAACACACATTCATAAAATGCTTTCCCGTGACCGGAAGAATGCATCAGATACGAACACATTTATCTTATCATAAAGCTCCCATAATACAAGATCATACTTATGGAGGAAAAGAGGTCTATCTATCTGAGCTGAAAAAAAATGTTAATCTGAGGAAAGATAAACAACCAAAACCCATGATTGAAAGGGTAGCTTTGCATGCTGCTGAAATTGCATTTAAAAATTTAGATGGATCGATTATCGAATCAAAAGCCAGTTACCACAAAGATTTCTTAGTGTTACTCAAGCTCTTACAAAAATTTAATTGAATCATTAGGTTTGATTTCTTAATCTGAAATTCTATTTTTGTGTCCGTTTTTCACAAAGAACAGGTTTTGACTAATAAATTTTATTAAAATTGAATTCCAACAGCTACAAAACGGTATCACTAAACAAGGCAACTGTTGATAAGAATTGGGTCATAATAGATGCTGATTCTCGTATCCTGGGAAGGATGGCCAGTGAAGTGGCGAAGATAATCAGGGGTAAGCACAAACCATCCTTCACACCACATGTAGATTGTGGAGATAACGTAATTGTGATCAATTCTGATAAAATTAGATTAACTGGTCAGAAATGGACAGATAAAAAATATGTACGTCACACAGGGTATCCAGGCGGCCAGCGAACAGAAACACCAAATGATCTAAAAGCTAAATCATCTACAAGAATCATTGAAAAAGCAGTAAAAGGCATGCTTCCTAGTAATAGACTTGGGAGACAGCTTTTAAAAAATCTGTATGTTTATGAAGGAGAAGAACATCCCCACGCTGCTCAAAAACCTAAAGAAATCGAATTATAAAATCTAAATGGACCGAATAAACACAATAGGAAGGCGGAAAACTTCGGTAGCCCGTATTTATGTTACAAATGGAAATGGCTTCATTAAAATCAACCAAAAGGAATTACCCGAATACTTCCCCTCAGAGATTCTACAAACCATAGTGAAGCAACCTTTAGTTAAAGTGGAACAAGATGGTAATTTTGATATTATTGTAAATGTATCCGGAGGTGGCCTCACCGGACAGGCAGAGGCTACTCGATTAGCAATTACAAGGGCGCTTACTGAAATAGATCCCGAATTTAGAGGAAGATTAAAATCAGATGGTTTTCTTACCAGGGATCCCCGTATGGTAGAACGTAAAAAGCCAGGTAGACGAAAAGCAAGAAGAAGGTTCCAGTTCAGTAAACGATAAATTAAGGAAATGCAAAAACTAGAACATAAAGATCTTTTAGACGCAGGTGTACATTTTGGTCATCTTACTAGAAAATGGGACCCAGCAATGGCTCCATTTATTTTTATGGAAAAAAATGGAATCCATATTATAGATCTTTACAAAACACTTTCATGCCTGGACGAAGCAACAGCGGCTATTAAGTCTGTGGTAAGATCGGGAAGAAAAGTTATGTTCGTGGCCACTAAAAAGCAAGCCAAAGAAGTGATTGAAAATGAAGCGCAAAGATTGAATATGCCTTATGTAACTGAAAGGTGGTTAGGGGGAATGTTAACCAACTTTTCAACCATCAGAAAGTCATTAAAGAAAATGGCTGGAATGGAAAAGTTGATGAAGGAAGAAGCATATCAAAATCTTGCTAAACGTGAGCGCTTGATGATCAGTAGAGCAAAAGACAAATTAGAAAAAGTCTTAGGAGGAATTGCAGATCTTAATCGTCTTCCTGCAGCGCTTTTTATTGTGGACATAAAAAGAGAACATATTGCGGTATCGGAAGCACAGAAATTGAATATTCCTGTTTTTGGAATCGTGGATACCAACTCTGATCCTACCAAAATTGATTACCCAATTCCAGGTAACGACGATGCTTATAAGTCGATTAAGTTATTGACTGAGCATTTTGGGATAGCTATTGCAGAAGGCTTGTCTGAACGTAAAAAAGACAAAGAAGAACAAGCCCAAGCTGAAGCAGAAGCTGCGAAAAAGGCTATTGATGAAAGCAAAGAAGTAGCCAAATAATATAAGTGAATCCTTTGAAAAATCCGCTTTTTGGCCCAACTCTTCGTTACTCAAAATCTCAAAAGCCTCATTTACAATCGGTAAACTACGTTTTTGAAATTCCGAAAGCCTCGATTTGAACCAAAAATCCAGTTTTGCAAAGGATTCGAAGTATATTAAAATTTTAATCTGAAAATTGAACATTGATGCAGTCAGTGTTTAATTTTTGTTTAATACTATCATAAAACCAACGTATAAAAATGGCTGTTACAGCACAGGAAGTAAACAAACTAAGGCGAATGACAGGTGCCGGTATGATGGATTGCAAAAAAGCTCTTATTGAGGCCGAAGGAGATTTTGAAAAAGCGGTTGAGTTTTTAAGAAAAAAAGGCCAGAAAGTATCTGCTTCCCGAGCAGATAGAAAAACCTCAGAAGGAGTGGTTTTTGCCAAAACTAATAGCGATAATACCGAGGGAGCACTTATTGCTTTTACCTGTGAAACTGATTTCGTAGCAAAAAATAAAGAATTCATTGAACTTGGAAATCACATTGCCGAACTAGCCTTCGCTGAAAAACCAGCAAGTATTGACGCCCTTTACGAAATGAATTTAGAAGGTCTTTCGGTAAGGGAAAAAGTGGTAGAACTGACTGGCAAAATCGGTGAAAAATTAGAAATCAAAGAAATTCAAATCTTATCCGGAGAAGCTATTGTGTCTTACATCCACTCCAATGCTAAATTAGGGGTTTTAGTAGCCCTTAAAAATACAAATGGTACTGAAGTGGAAGAGGCTGGAAAGGATGTTGCTATGCAAATTGCCGCAATGAACCCAGTGGCAGTGGACAAAGAAGGTGTAGATCCTGCACTCGTAGAGAAGGAAATAGAGATTGGAAAAGAGCAGGCAAGACAGGAGGGGAAACCAGAAAATATCATAGAAAAAATAGCACTAGGTAAGCTCAATAAGTATTATAAGGAAAATACACTCTTGAGCCAGTCGTTTGTAAAAGATAACTCTAAAAGTATTTCTCAGTACCTGAACAGTGTGTCTAAAGGATTAACCGTTTCTGAATTCAAAAGAATATCTATTGGGTAAAACCAATCCGGAAATTTTTCGAACCTGCTGATCATTCAAGGCTTCTCTGTCTTTCAACAAGTCGGGAAGCAATAATTAGTGTTTCTAAGAAAACAGTATCTTTTGCAAGAAGATGATGTTTTTAGCTCATGGAGCGTGGTTTTTTGAAATTTCGATGCACAAATGGTCATTGAATATATTTTTGAAATTTTAGTGAAAACGCAATAAAATCACAGGTTCACCTTCAATTCGTTCAAAATTCATTTGAATTTTGAACGAATTGAGAAGTTGATTCCAAAGTATAAAATAGATTCGATTCATTGTTTTACCAAAAAACTACGCTGCAGGCATCAGTAAGCGTGTTTTTCGTCTTTTCTTAGAGACACTAATTAAGCTCATATAGAATACTTTACCAATCGGATACAGTGTCAGATCGGAAGAGAGTTTATTATTTGTAAATAAAGGACCGGATAAAGAAATGGTAGAAAAAGCCGTTACTCTCGAGAAGTAGTCTACTTGTCCAAAAACTTATAAATAGCGGCCATATCCTTCCTTCCCAATCCCTCTTTCATTGCCATAGCATAAAGCTCCTTAGCCATGGTTGCATATGGAAGTGCCTGACCATTTTCATAAGCTGTCTGAGCAGCAAGATGCAAATCCTTATAAAGTAGCTCTAGTGGAAATTGAGGTTGATAGTTACCTTCTTTTATAACCTCTGCTTTCATTTTCGTAAAAGGTGCGGAGACTGTCAAATTTGGGAGCGCCTTGAGTAGAAATTCTGCATCAAGCCCCATAGATTCTCCAAACTTTAACGCCTCTGCAAAAGCTACCATACCTGTGGCAAGCATTACATTAATAACCAATTTAAAAGATGCTCCTCTGCCTATGGAACCCAGATGAAGAACTTTTTGACTCATCATTTCTAGGTAAGGCTTGGCTTCATTGAGATCCCCTTCTTCTCCACCAACTAAAATTACCAACTCAGCCGTCTCTGCTTGAGGAGAAGACCCAGCCACAGGAGCCTCCAGATAACGTATACCTTCTCTCTTTGCGGCTTTTGATGCCTTTTGAGTGAATGAAGGATTTATTGTGGAGCAGTCTACCCAAAGGGCATTTTGTTTCATATCCTTCAATCCCGAAGTAAGCATAAGTTCAGCTACAACTTCTGGTTTCGAAAGCATGGTAAACACAATATCTGCATCAGACAACGCTTCTTTTAATGAAGTGGCTTCCTGGGCTCCCATTTCTTTAAGTTTTTTTCGTGGTGCCTCAGATCGATTATAAACCGTAAGCTCTACCCCTGATTGTAGTAAATTGATAGCCATCCTACTACCCATTATTCCAATGCCGATAAATGATATTTTCATTTTTATAGAGTCCTATTTTCAATTATACATTTCGAATTCTCGATAAACCGCATTGAACCGTTTTCATCTAGCGGTCCATGTAAATAAAATTTTTGAAGTAGGTACTTAATAAATATTGAAAATGGGGTTTAGCATGCATATGAGCACATTTGGATTTAGAAATCTGCTGATTTGTAATACTTGATTTATCTAAATAATCCATTTTCTTTGTTTATAGCTTGTCAGAGCTATTTATTAAGTGCCCATTTCAATAAAATTTTTTGTGTGTTCATCATCTATAAACTTTTATACAAAATTGCTAGAGTCTGATGATTGAGAAAATGAAGTAGGACAGGAAATGATCTTAAACTAGTTCAAGAATTTGATGCTAATTTTTTGCGGACCTTGCTGAGAAACTCAGGTGTCATCCCTAAATAGGAAGCAAGCACATATTGGGGTACTCGCTGGAGAATTTGAGGGTACATTTCCGTATATTCAATATATCGTTCTTCCGCAGACTTCCCAATGTTGGAAAGCGCTCTTCGTTGAGAAAAAGCAAACGCTTTTTGCGCTACGATCCTGAAAAAACGCTCGAAGCGTGGATATAGATCACATATTCTCTCCACATTTTCGTAAGCTATCTGTTGAATGACGCTGTCTTCTAATGCTTCCACGTAAAGATATGCAGGGGTCTGACTGGTATAACTGTAAAAGTCACTGATCCACCAATCATCAATGGCAATCGCGATAGTGTGCTCATTTCCATCCCGAGTGATGAAGTAAGAGCGAAGTGCTCCACTGACTACATGTGATTGATGTTTGCAGACAAATCCCGGCTGTACGATAAATGATCGCCGTTTTATCCTGCGCTCCTCAACGATTTCTGAAAATACTTCTTTTTCTTCTTTCGTCAAGGAAACAAAACGCTCAATGTGATGTAAGATTGCTAGATCTGTTGCTGGCATGTTACATCTAAAATAACCAAAGCAGAAATATCCGTAAGCAGAATCGGTTACTTTAGCATAGTAAAAATCACCATTTGAAGACCACTTTCAGCGATCCTATTCGATTTGAAATGCTATATAAGCAATACTTTTCTGTATTAGTGGGTTTTGCTTTTCAATATGTAGAGAATAGTGATATCGCCGAAGATGTAGTGCAGGAGGTATTCAGTAAGGTGTGGAATAATGCTAAAAATCTGGATATCCGAACTAATGAAAAATCGTACCTCTTTGGAGCTGTACGAAATGCTTGTCTCAACCATCTTAGGCATGAAGGAGTAAAAAGGGAACATGCTTCCGAAACATCCCGTCAGGGTTTCATAGAGCAGGAAGCTTTCCTGGAAATGGACGAATTACAAGAAAAGATAAATAAAGCACTCGATGATCTGCCGGAAAAGAGAAGGCAGATTTTTGAATTGAGTCGGTTTGAAGATAAAAAATACCATGAAATAGCCAAAGAGCTCAATCTTTCTGTAAAAACTGTGGAAACCCAAATGAGCCGCGCATTAAAAGCCATAAGAGAAGCTTTAGGTTCCTATTTGCTTTACTTTTTTTTGCTTTCATTGGTGTTTTTGACGGAGGGTTGTAGTGGTAGAATTTAAGTTAAGTGTCTAAAACTAAATGAGTGAACCTGGAAAATGATGATATAAACATAGAAGAAGTGCTTTACCGATACTTTCGAAAAGAACTTTCACAGAAAGATCAGGAAGCGGTGGATTCCTGGAGAGAAAAAAATCCTGAAAGTCAACGAAAATTTGATGATTTAAGGATCCAATTTCTTGATCTTAAAGGATTGGCTTACTACCGAGAGACAAGCACCCAAGTTGACCAATCACGGGAACGGTTTGCTGATAAAAATAAGGTGAGGTCAATGATATCTACTTCTTCTAGCTCATCTCTTTTTTTGAAGTATGCAGCAAGTGTTTTGATTGTGATCTCTGCAGCTTTCGGCATTTATTATTTTCAAACTCAACCCTCAACTGTTCGGCTAACAAATGCTCAAAGCATTCAAGAAGTTGCTTTACCAGACAATTCTCTGATTTCACTTAATCGAGGTGCTTCTATTTCCTATATAGCGCCTTTTCAGGATAATGAACGAAGGGTTGAGCTAAGTGGAGAAGCCTATTTCGAGGTATCGAAGGATGTAGAACAAGTGTTTGTAGTAGAGGCAGCCGGAGTGGAAATAAGTGTTTTAGGAACGAAATTTTACGTACAACATATGAATAGTGAAGCACTAATTGTACAGGTAGAAGAGGGGAAGATCTTGGTATCCTACAATGATCTCCATGAAATAGTAGTTGCGGGATCAGCAGTTAAAGTAGATCTAGTTAGGAATGAAATATTGGAAGAGGTTGATAAAACTGGCCTCTCCACTTTTTGGAAAAACAGAAAATTGATTTTCAATCTGACTTCAATAGAAGAGGTAATCAATAGTCTAAATACTGCTTATGATATGAACATCCAATTGGAAGGTAAAACGGAAGGATGTTCTCTTACAGTAGTTTTTGATAATGAATCCATTGATACCATTCTGGAGATTATTTCCAATACCTTAAATTATGAGGTGATAGAAAGCCAAGGGAGCTTTACATTAAAAGGAAATGGATGCTAGTCGATTTATTTCCTTTTTTTTGTTTATTTCCTCATTACTGCTTTTTGCTCAAAATGACGAACAAAAAATTTCTATTACATTTCACATGAAGAGCTTATCTGAAGCCTTGAGAAGCTTAGATAAGGCCACAGAAAAGCAGCTTTCTTTTAATGATTTGATCTTACCTCAAAATTTAATAGTCAATGACTCATTTACGGAGCAAACTCCTACTTCCATTCTTCAGCAAATACTAGGAGCTTCCTTTCGAATGAAAAACATAGGAGAATATATTATCATACAAAAAGCCCCACCTACAAAAAAGAACAAAGCACCATACAAAATCAAGGGTACCATTCAAGATGCCAACACCGGTGAAGAGCTTAAAGATGTTACCATTTATGAAATTAATACACTGAAATCAACCCTGTCCGATAAAGATGGAGGATTTGAATTAGAAGCTGCTACTGACCCGAAAGCTGCTACTTTCGTTTTGAGTAAGCGGTTTTATTCGGATACAGTCATTCACATCAACCAGGATTTAGCGTTGAGTAGACCTATTACATTGCAGCAAGAAATTCAACCAGTGAAAAGTAGCACAATGATTCGAGAACGCGTCAAGAATTTTTCAAGTGGCATTGCAAAGTTTTTCACCTCGGTTACAGTGAGAAAAAATGCTCAAAATGTGAATTTAGTAGATACTCGATGGATCCAATTTTCTTTAATACCTTCCGTTGGGACGAATCGTAAATTAAGTACTCAAATTAAAAATAAGATTTCTTTAAATCTTATTGCAGGTCACTCCTATGGAGTAAGAGGAGTGGAGCTCGGTGGGTTCTACAACATTGACAGAGAAGAAGCAAGAGGAGTACAGGTAGGAGGCTTTGGGAATACTGTCGGTGGTGAAGTGAAAGGAGTGCAGATGGGTGGGTTTATCAATACATCGAAAGATTATGTGAAAGGAATGCAAGCGGCAGGATTTTTAAACGTAGCTTCAGACAGCGTTGAGGGATTCCAGATCGCTGGATTTACCAATTTCACACGGCAGATGACAGGTTTTCAAGTTGCTGGATTTAATAATCATGTGAAAAAAATGTCTGGATTTCAGCTCTCCGGCTTCATCAACACTGCGAAAGAAATGAGTGGTTTCCAGCTTGCTGGTTTTATCAATTTTGCAAAGGAGTTGAAAGGGTTACAGTTTAGTATTGTGAATATTGCAGATACTGTATCAAGTGGTATTCCCTTTGGAGTAATCAACATCGTAAGAAAAAATGGTTTTTTGTCTCCAACAATAGAATTAAACGATGTAATTCCTTATCAGTTTGCCTTCAGAATGGGGATTGAAAATTTTTATTCCCTTATTTCTATCGGCATCAATCCCTCAAGCTATTGGTCACTGGGAGGTGGGTTTGGGTCGCGAAGGTATACCTCCTCTAAGCAGAAATTCTTTATAAACCCGGAGTTGCGTTGGCATAGCCTCGCAGAAGAGAAAATCGAGGAGAATGAAAACAACAACCTCATTAAACTTAATCTAAATCTGGGCTATAAATGGTTTAAGCGGCTTTCCGTGAAAGGAGGCCCATCAATCAATTTCTTCTTTACTAATCAATTAAATGAGTCCGGTAATCCAGAGCTGACCCTCACTGAAGCCGCTCTTTTTGAAGGAAGCTATCTTCGCAATAGATACCAATTTTGGGTAGGATATTCTTTAGGTATAGGTTTTTGATTTTTTTTGAAAAAGCTGTCAGGGTAAAATCTGTTTGAAGTTTCTCAGCTTCAAAAACAGATAAAATGAAAACTCAAAATCTTTATTATTTACTTGTACGCTACTTGGTTTTGTCCGGATTAGTATTATTCTACTCACTTGTCAACGCACAGGAGATAAAGCAGACTATAAAAGGACAAATTCTGGATCAGGATTCAAATTCACCTCTGATTGGAGCCACAATCATGGTCATCGGTTCTGATCCTGTATTAGGCAATATCACGGATGTGAATGGAGAATTTCGGATCAGCGATGTCCCCATTGGGAGGGTGACAATAAAGGTCACTTATATCGGATACGAAGAAAAACTTATTCCCAACCTTTTGGTCAATTCCTCTAAAGAATTGATCCTTGATATAAGCATGGAGGAGTCTTTTGAGAAGTTGGAAGAGGTTGTTGTAAAAGCTAAGAAAGATAAGTCTGAAGTTCTCAATGAGATGTCATTGGTGAGTGCGAGGTCTTTTACAGTTGAGGAAACCAAACGCTTTGCGGGTTCCTTCAATGATCCTGCCCGTCTGGCTTCTGCTTTTGCTGGGGTTACTAATTCATCGGAGGGAAATAATGACATCATTGTTCGGGGGAATTCTTCAAAAGGAATACTTTGGCGAATGGAAGGGATAGAAATCCCCAATCCCAATCACTTTGCGAATGATGGCGCCACCGGCGGGCCAATCAATGCACTTAGCAGCAATATGCTGAGTGACTCAGACTTCATGAGCGGGGCGTTTGCGCCTGAGTATGGAAATGCACTCTCTGGCGTATTTGATATGAAGCTCAGAAGGGGAAATTATGATCAAACAGAAAGAACAATTGGGGTCAGTACATTAGGAATAGACATGGCCATGGAGGGAGCCTTGGGATCCACCAATGGATCTTACGTGGCTAATTACAGGTATTCAACACTTGATTTGATTGATCGTGCAGGTATTGTGGACTTTGGCGGGGTTCCTAAGTATCAGGATTTGACTTACAACATCTATCTGCCAATAAACAAGAGACACTTCTTGTCCTCCTTCGGATTGGGTGGAATAAGTAGTATTAACACCATTACAGAAGATGACGATACCGAAGAAAATCTGGATAAAACACAGTTAGATTCGTACATGGGGACTATAGGCCTTATTCATGATTTCCTTATTGACAATGATTCGTACCTCAAATCCTTCATCTCTCTCTCAACTACCAATACAAATGGGTATACCCGGTTACCCACCGATGAAGACAATAACCGCTTTTACGAAACATTTAATGGGGACTATACAAAAAACTATCTAAGGATTGGATCAACTTTCGGTAAGAAGTTTAGTGCGAGAAATAAGGTAGAATTTGGGGTTATCTTAAATAGGATTGGCTTTAATGTAGAGCAAAACAACTATGATTTTGAGCTTGAGCAAATGGTTAATGAGCTAAGTGATGAAGGAACTACCGAGAGAATTCAGAGTTTTGGATCGTGGAAATATCGGATCACTAAAGACTTGACGATGACCAGCGGGCTTCACTTTAATAGTTTGACGCTGAATGATTCTTACTCAATAGAACCAAGAATAGCGATGCGGTGGGATTTTGGGCAAGGAAAAGCATTCACATTTGGAGGGGGGCTACACAGCAAGATGGAAAGCCCATCCGTGTACATGTGGAGGTTTGAAAGTGAGGATGGCACCATTTCTCAGCCCAACCGCGATTTAAAGATGTCAAAAGCGACACATTTAGTCTTTGGATATGATCAGAAGCTTGGACCTAATACTCACTTTAAATCTGAGGTTTATTATCAATACCTTTATGATGTACCGGTTGAGAATGATCTGACCAGTACGTATTCATTGTTAAACGAAACAGAGGAATACGATCCAAGAGTCTTGACAAACGATGGGACAGGAAGAAATTATGGACTAGAATTGACTTTAGAGCAGTATTTACATAAAGGATTTTATTACTTGACTTCAGCATCCATTTTCAATTCGTTATACACGCCCAGAGACGGAGTGGAGCGCAAGACTGCTTTTGCTAACCACTACATTTTTAATTTCATTGGAGGAAAAGAATTCAATATAGGTAAATCGTATAAAAACAAAGTCTTATTTGTCAACGCAAAGGTTTCCTTGCTTGGAGGTAATAGATATACTCCGATTAACCTGGAGGCATCTATAGCTGAAGGCGATGTGGTAAGACAGGAAGACCAACCACTATCGGTACGATCTGATGATTTATTTATTCCTAACCTATCTATAGGAATCAGGAGAGATCGGCCTAAATCGACACATGAATTCAAAATCGACATTCAAAATGTAACAAATAATCAAGCAGTAGTGCAGGAGTACTATACTCATGCAAATGAGTCCATAGAGGAATCCAATCAATTAGGGATGTTCCCAACGATTTCTTACACTATCAACTTTTGATAGTAGAATCTTTTGCAAAACTTAAATTTTAGGTTCAACTTAAATTTTAGCTCAAATCAAGGCTTTCAGAATTTTCAAAACCACAGTTTTCTGCGCGTAAACGAGGATTTTCAAAGTTTGAGTAACGAAGGGTTGGGCCGAGCCACGTAGGCCGAGCCACGTAGGCCGGGCTGCGTAAGCTTAAAGGTAAGTTTTTCAAAGGATTCTATATTTGAGTCCACTCTGAAAAGTCAAAATGAACCATACGGTCAAATTCGAGGGTTGAAAAAGCCTGAAATAGGGTTTTCGGAGCGGACTTAATCATACATGTTTTGATATGTGCATCGCTTGACCGGCGAATAGTTGGTGGTCAATACGCCCATAATGCCTCGTATGAGCTAATTTTGTCATTGGCCTAAAAGTGCAACTCATCATAAGAACTATTCATGCATAATTTCACCTGAGCCAGCACAAAGATTTCCCATAGGCTCATGCCATTACGCCCGGTGGCTTTCTTCCCTTTCAACAGCTGTTGAGAGAATATGGGAAACTTTTTTATTCCATTCAGAATTCACCTAGTGTAATGATTTTTAAGTTAGGTTACTATTTGGCGCATAATCCTATCTAACTAAGGTTCTACTAAGTTTTGTGTGGGTTTACGAACTTTGCATAAAAACTTTTGGAATGATCAGATCATTATAAAATCCTATTAGAACTGGATGAGAACGGGGAAGTTTCATCTATCGATTTCAACCATAAGAGAGAGGAAGTAGTTGTTCGTTTATTATATGAAGGGAGCAGCCACAAAGGTCGATCAGAGGTGATCCATGACTATCGTCCTGCTCGTAGGTGGCGTCACTTGGATACGCTTCAGTATGCTACTTACATAGAGGCAAAAGTCCCACGCTTAAAGGATAAAGACGGGAAGGTTCGCACGGTTGAAGTTCCCTGGGCTTCAAGTGTGCAGCGACATAGTTATTTGCCCGAAAAAAAATCATAGCTACACTAAAAGCGACCAAGAATCAGACGAAGACGAGTAGGCTATTGGGGATCAGTTTTTCACGGGTTAATCGAGTTATTCATCGCTTAGTCAAGCGCGGGTTAGCTCGTAGAGTAACTCATCAATACACCTCGTTGAGTATCGATGAGAAATCCTTCCCTAAAGGTCATACTTATGTAACGGTGTTGAGTGATCCTATCGGCGGAGTGGTCATTGATATCGGCGAAGGGCGTACCAAAAAAGCGACAGAAGCGCTTCTAAACGAGTCTCTTACGCAGGATCAACGAGATAA
>JBCDKO010000104.1:0-15796 GCA_038746525.1 Bacteroidota bacterium | reverse complement strand
GCGATGATCTTCCTGAACCTGAATAAAGGCGACACGGTGGACCTCACCGTGAACGCGAACTACGAACGTGCACCCGGCAACAACAACTTCTTGGGTACGGCTTACACCGCCTTGTTTAGCTCCTTTGATGCAGCGTACGGAAGTGGCGTAGAGAATGGAGTGAGCAGCTCCTCCAGCGTGTTTGACGAGGCATTGAACGGAACAGATATGTCATCATTTTCACACCAGGTAAAAATTAAAAACCATACAGAAAGGATTGGCCTACCAAAAGGTTTAATAAGTAATAAGCAAAGGATTTTTTTCTATAAGCATAGAAAAAAATCCTTTGCTTATAGAATGAAAAGTTCTAAGCATAAATTCACAAGCTCTCCCAGTGCTGGTGCAACCTTGTAGCTCGTGTCCAAATACTGTGACGTCCAATAGTGGAGCGCATATCTCCTGAAATAGTAACACACAAAATGAGAGGTTGGGCCTGAACGCTTTTCTTTGTGTAGACAAAAGGGATACCGTCAAGTTCCTCAACCGTCGCTCGGCTGTGTCGAATGACGAGTATAAAATATGATCTGAATGAGAATGACCATTGAAAAAAAAAGAAAAATAATGGTCACTCGCTACCAGCGAGCGACTGGTTAGATATTTATTTAGGGCTTGCTGAGAAAGTCACAGGTGTATCAGATACTAGGCAGCAAGGTGAAGATGTATGCTTATACTTCGATCCGCAGCGAACGACATAGCTGATGTACCTGTGACTAGTTGAAAAATCTCGATTTCGAGATTTTTCAGTGCACGGAAAATGGAAGCATCTGCTCGAAAACCTTGCACCTATTGAAAAAGAAATTTACTAAACAGTATCTTTTGACCACATAAACGTGTTTTTTGAATTGAAAAAACGTTTCTCAGCAGGCCCTATTTATGAGAATCCTTTGAAAAACCCGCCTTTGGCTCAACGCTTCGTTACTCAAAATTTCATAAGATTCATTTACGACCAGTAAACTACGTTTTTGAATTCCGAACGCCTCGATGTGAATCAAAAATCCGGTTTTGCAAAGGGTTCTATGATTTTATTGAGCTTATTCCAGCAGCCTGAAAATTTCACAAAGACGTGTGTCTGAAAACGGCTTTTGGATTTTGTAGCTTTGTGGTATGTATTACAGGAGAAAATTATTATTTGCAATACTAGAAGCCTTTGGTGGAACGCTATCTCGTACGAAGTTGCAAAAAGTCCTTTTTCTTGTCACTAGAAAGCAAAATAAGAAGTCGTTTGACTTTGTTCCATATAAATTCGGAGTTTTTCATTTCAAGCAAACCAAGACTTAATTACCCTCACCAAGAAAGGATTTGTATCCAATCCAACTTCTAAGGAAACATCGGATTGGATCCTTGAAAACAAGGAAAATCACTTTCAAAGCTTAAAAAAAGAAGATCAGTCAGCAATTAAACAGACTGTAAAAGAAGTTGAAGGGCTCAGCCAAAACGAACTTGTAAGGTATACCTATCAGAAATATCCATTCTTTGCTATTAAAAGTCAAATAGCCAAAGAATTGCTCAGCGCTGAAGAATTGGATAAAGTAGAAGCACAAAAGAAAACCGCTGAGGACTTGGCTTTTTTTACAATAGGCTATGAAGGCATTACCCCGGAGAATTACTTGAATAAACTAATAATTAATAACGTTAAGCTCCTTTGCGATGTCCGCAAAAATCCAATTAGCATGAAGTACGGTTTTTCTAAGAACCAACTTAAGAATGCCTGTGAGAGCATCAACATAAACTACATTCATATCCCAGAACTAGGCATTAATTCCGAAAAAAGATCTGATTTGAATACGATGAATGATTACAAGAGACTTTTTGATGAATATGAAAAAACCACTCTAGTAGAGAATGTAGATCAGCTTGAGAGAATATTGAACTTAGCTCATAAATATCAAAGAATTGCAATAACTTGTTTTGAAAAGGAACCACGTATATGCCATAGAAGTCGAGTTGCTGACTCATTGAAAAAGCTACCTGCTTGGGATATCGAACAAAGGAATTTATAATGCCAAAGGAAAAGGTTTTAATTACTGTAAAAACGTATCCTTCCATTTCAGAAAAATATGATGAACTTGTTTGCACTGCGGGCTTTAGGCAAGATGGAACTTGGATAAGAATCTATCCTATTCAATTCAGAAAGAGATCATACAACGAGCAATATTCGAAGTACCAATGGATTGAAATTGATCTTGTGAAGAATACGAGTGACTTCAGAAAAGAAAGCTATCGACCTGTAAGTCATGAAACTGAAATTAAAATTGTGGGTGAAGTGAAGCCAGACGGAGATGACTGGAAAGAGAGACGAAAAATCGTTCTAAATAAAATCTATTCAAATCTCAAAATGCTATTCGCGGAAGCTAAGAACAAAGAAATAGGAACCTCTCTAGCAGTATTTAAGCCAACACAAATCCATAAACTAGAAATTAAGGAAGTAGACAGGAAATGGAGTCAAAAAAAATTGGACCAGATGAATCAACTCAATTTATTTGATTCTGAGAGGGATGGTGAGTTCGAAGTGGTAAAAAAGCTACCTTACAAATTCTCATATAGATTAAGTGATGATGAAGGCACGAAGAGTACAATGATGATTGAAGATTGGGAAATTGGTCAACTTTATTGGAACTCATTAAGAAGGCAAAATAATAATGAACAGCTCGCATGTGAAGATGTGAGGAAGAAGTATATCGATGACTTTGCCAAGACAAAAGACCTTTACCTCTTTCTCGGAACCACCAAACTTCATCATAACACCGCTCCAAATCCATTGGTAATTATTGGAACATTCCACCCAAAACCAACTACTCAGACCTCGCTTTTTTAATCGCTAACTATTCATAAAAGCATTGAATCGCTATTGTATTTCCGGTTTCATCTAACTTCAACCTTCATATTGAGATTGATTTTATCCAAAATATAAGGAAAACCAATAAGTGGATGAAAAAGCTAAGGCCAATCATGATGGTGGGAACCGGATCTGATGTCGGAAAGAGCTGGATAACGACCGGAATCTGTCGTTGGCTAAAAAACCAAGGTTTTAACCCTGCCCCTTTTAAGGCACAAAACATGTCACTTAATAGCTTTTCTACACCGGATGGTAAGGAAATTGGCCGGGCACAGGCTGTGCAAGCAGAGGCTAGCAAATTAGCACCTATGGTAGAAATGAACCCTATTTTATTGAAGCCATCTTCTGCCAATAAATCCCAGGTTGTCCTTTACGGTAAACCGGCAGGGGATCAAACCGCAAAACATTACTTTTCTAACAACAAAAGCCAGCTATTCGACGAGGCAAAAAAAGCTTTTCACACGCTCTATGGTGACTTTAATCCTGTGGTGATGGAAGGGGCAGGCAGCATTAGCGAGCTAAATTTGAAGCATCGGGATATTGTAAATATGAGAATGGCTAAGGCTGCCAATGCTTGTGTCTACCTGGTAGCGGATATCGATAAAGGTGGAATATTCGGAAGCGTCTATGGTACAATTGCCCTCCTGGAAGAATGGGAACGTAAGCTGGTAAAAGGAATCATTGTCAATAAATTTCGAGGAGATTACACCCTATTTGAAGAAGGGAAAAAGATGCTGGAAGATTTGACGGAGACACCTGTACTCGGAGTGTTACCCTATGCTTCCGATATTGTATTGGAAGAGGAAGACTCAGTGGCCCTCAAACAAAGGAAAACGTTGGCTCAAAATGACAAGCTCAATGTGGCAATTATACATCTACATTATATGTCAAACTACACGGACTTTCAGGCGATGGAACAAGAACCTCTCATCAACCTATATTTTACTAGAAATATTGAAGAGATGAAAAAAGCAGATGCCCTTATAATTCCAGGTACTAAAAACACCATCGAAGACCTGGTGGCTCTAAAAGCGGATGGGATCAGTAAAACCATTCAAAGCTTATATGGAAAAATACCCATTATAGGAATTTGCGGCGGGTATCAAATGATGGGTCAATGGATTGCAGATCCTTTCGAAGTGGAAAGCAACCGAGGACAAGAGGTGGGCATGGGCTTATTCGATGTTACGACTACCTTAACCAAAGAAAAGACGACAGTTCAGCAAAACTTTACCTTCAAGAAATACGCAGATAGGTGTGTTGGGTATGAAATTCACATGGGGGAAACAAAAGTTCCTGATGGCAAACACCTAAATATCATTGATGGGTCACCAGAAGGCTACTTTGATGGGGATAAAAGCTGGGGAACTTACCTTCACGGTATTTTGGACAACCAGGTAGTTGTGAATGAGCTGCTTCATTTAAAAAATGAGAAGGCGCAAGCGAAGGACTACTTATCTTTCAAAGAAGAACAATACGATAAGCTTGCAGAATGGATTGATCAGCACTTGAGTATGGATACTATCGTCAAAAACAGTGAGGAAGGATGATCAACGGACACGGAGACGACCTGTACCGGTATAGCGGTAAAATAAAGTACAACTTTAGTTCGAATGTCTATTACAAGGGATGCCCCCCTGAGCTTTTAGCAGAGATCTCGTCCGCTGTGTGTACGATTCAAAGCTACCCTTCACCCGCTGCAGAAGAGCTCAATGAAGCTGCTTCAAAGAAATTTCGGCTAAACCGCAACCATTTTTTATTTACTAATGGAGCTACTGAAGCATTTTACCTAATCGCGCATCTATTTTCAGGCGCATCTGCTGCCATTGTGGCACCTACTTTCTCCGAATACGAAGATGCTTGTAAAATTCACGGATTAAGCTACCAGTTGATAGAAAAAGCATCACCAACCTCTACCGATTATCAGCTTATCTTCATTTGTAACCCCAATAATCCTGATGGAAGCACTATTCCAACAGAAGCGTTGACCCGACTTATTGAAAGTGCACCTTCTACGGTCTTTGTCATCGATGAGGCATACATTGAGTTCACCAATCAACTTCGGTCCGTTGCCCATCTGGTCAAGCATTTAGATAATCTGATCGTTGTTCGATCCTTGACCAAAACTTTCGCCATTCCTGGGATACGACTTGGCTATGTCATCGCTTCCCTAAGCACTATCAAGCAACTTCTCAGCAAAAAAATGCCGTGGAACGTGAATGCACTTGCTATTCAAGCCGGATTGCAAGTGTTTAAACATTACAACCGTTGGCTCTTCAATGTCGAAGAGCTGTTTGAAGAAACCAGAAAATTCATCCAAGAACTTTCATTGATCAATTGGGTAAAAGTGAAACCCAGCCATACCAGCTATTTTCTTGCCGAATTAAAAAAAGGTACAGCTTCAGCACTTAAAGACTACCTAGCCATACAACATGGCATCTTGATTCGCGATGCGACCAATTTCAAACGGCTTGATGGCGAATACATACGATTGGCTACTCAAAGTCCGGCTGCAAACGCTAGCCTCATAAAAGCGCTGCAACATTGGAAATAGCACCAATCTATATTTTGTTGACTGCCTTCGTACTTGACGCAGTACTTGGTGATCCGCGTTGGATGCCTCACTTGATCGTGCTTTTCGGGAATGCCATTCACGCAGGAGAAAAAGTACTCAATAGAGGTAAAAACAAATTCGTGAAGGGGCTGGTTTTGGTCGTTTTTCTCGTGGTAACGGCTTATGTCCTAACTCATCTCTTGCTGGCATGGTTGCGATCCGTAAATCTCATCCTTGCGGATATCGCCGCTGTTGCTCTTTTGTTTTTTTGTCTGGCCAACCGAACGCTTATCAAAGAGGGCCAAGCGGTATTTAACACGTTGAAAAAGCACGGGTTGGAAGCAGGAAGAAAACGGCTCTCATGGATTGTCGGCAGGGACACCTCCAACCTCAACGAACAACAGATACGCACCGCAACCCTCGAGACACTCTCAGAAAATTTGAGCGACGGCGTGATCGCTCCGCTCTTTTATTATTTCATTTTAGATATTCCGGGCGCTGTAGTCTACAAAATGATCAATACCTTAGACTCCATGATTGGCTACAAATCCGACCGATACAAATCCTTTGGGAGGTTTGCTGCCAAGCTTGATGATGCTGCAAACTTTATCCCTTCAAGGATTACCTCCTTCCTGATGTTGGTGGTAATGGGTAAGCCTAAAGGCTTAAATTTCGTTTTTCAGGAAGGCAAAAAACATGCAAGCCCCAACGCAGGATATCCCGAAGCAGCCTTGGCTTATATTCTGGATTGTCAGTTTGGAGGTCCAAATTATTACCATGGAAAACTGGTAAAAAAACCATACATCGGCAGTAATCAAAAGACGATTACTGATCAGGATCTGAAGACCGCAACGTACGTGAATTGGGCGAGTAGCATCTTCCTCATTGTGCTGTATTGTATCATTTTTTTATTTTTTTTATAGCATATAAGACCGTACACGAAGAAATACATTATTACCGGTGCTCCCGGTACAGGAAAAACCACTTTAATACGTTCCTTGGAGCGTGAATATTCATGCATACATGAAGTGTCCAGAAAGGTGATTGTGGGCGAACAAGAAAAGGGAGGAAACGGAACTCCCTGGCAAGACTTGCACAAGTTTGTAAAGTTGGTCTATGAAGCTTCCGTCCATGAACTGGGCTTAAATCCTCAGGCGCTTTTTACGGACCGATCCATGCTCGATTTATTGGCTTATCTTCAAGTAGAAGGTATGCCTGTGCCTTTATCGATTGATCGTTTCCCTTACCATGATAAATTTCGTAAAAAAGTATTTTTTGCTCCAACCTGGCAAAGTATTTATCACAAGGACGAACAACGACTACAAGAATTTGACTATTGTTTGGAATTGGAAAAAGCTCTAAAGACAACCTATATCGAAAAAGGATTTGATATTGTTAAACTCCCCAAGGATACCGTCTCAATAAGAGTTAATTTCGTTTATTCATTTGTAAAAACCTTAGGCACTTCAATCGATTAAAAAAAACTACGAACCAGATTAATAAGCGATAATTAACTATGAAAATCTATACAAGAAAAGGAGACAAAGGAACTACCGGCGTATTTGGAGGAAAGAGAGAACCAAAAAATGGCGCACGAATTGAATGCCTTGGGACTTTGGATGAGGTAAACAGCACCATAGGCTTACTTCGTGTCAAGCTTGGGACAGATCATGCATGGCAAGGGAACCTACACCGGATTCAAAAAGACTTGATGGATATGATGTCTCATCTGGCACGCCCTTCAAATTCTAACAAAGAAAACCCTAATCCCAAACCTACGGACGGAGCTACTTTCTGTGAAGAATGGATCGATGAACTTGAAAATGCATTGAGTAGCCCTTCCGATTATTTTCTACTTCCCGGAGGAAACGAAGTTTCTGCTTTATGTCACGTTTGCAGAACACAAACCCGACGTGGCGAACGTGCCTTAGTTAGCCTGGCCGATGAAGACCCGAATTGTATAGAAGAGTATATAACCGCATATATCAATCGTTTGTCCGACCTCTTTTTCACACTGGCACGAGCCGAGATGGATAAACATGGCGTAGCAGAGGAAAAATGGAACCTTTTTCTTTACAAGCGTAAAAAGAAAGTTTAGGAGTAACCCGAAAATTCGGGTGTTATTCATTGAAACGAAGTAACAGGTGGAATAGGAGGTCATTGATTTCGAATGAAATGACGAAATCGCTCCCAAATTTGAGGAATCAAAAATCATTCAGTATGAATAGTCAACTACTATAAATCCATTACTCGAATCAACCCGCCACTATTTGTGGTGAATAATGCAGATCAAGTCACAAATGAAAATCTGATGAACCAATACTTTCAGAACTCCTGACCCGACCCCTTAAATTCTCTAAAAACAGGTATGTCTCGTAAATCTATTTGTCGTAATCTGGTATCATTTTAAGTTCAAAAACATCTTTTATAGTTTAAAAATGGAAATTTGCGTCAGTCATTATGGTGTTTTTGAGACATTGATTTTTACGTCGGGTCAGGATTTCTGACTTTGTGTTAGCTCGTTGATATTCCTTGTTTGCTTTCGCTGATTGAATGCGTTTCTTTACGTAATGCATGGAGAAGCCCGGCAATATCTTCGCAGTAGAATGTGTTATTATGAATATTTAATTGCCACAAATTATCAATATATTGTACTTTAATAAAGAAATCCGAATCCTCTAATACCTGATAACCCTCCCTTTCTAGCGCACGCCGAACCCAGATGCTGTAAACGTCATTTCCCAATAACGATACTTTTCCTTTTGTGGGATGTACTACTTTGAAAGAGCCTGAGCGCTTATCAAACTGAAAAGCGTTACTTTTAAATACTTGCTCAAACATGCCGGATAAAACCAGGTCCTCTGGCGCGCCATTTTTCAGATTTTCTTCTTTGTTCATTAACCAGATGGTATCTGCTGTCTGGAGCGCAAGGTCTAACTCATGAGTAGACAGAAATATGGCCTTATTGGTTTCTTTGGCCAAACGTTTAAGAATATTCATGATTTCCACACGATTCGGCAAATCGAGGTGAGCAGTTGGTTCATCTAACATGATTAGAGGTGTGTCTTGGGCTAGCGCTTTAGCAATAAGTACCCGCTGCTTTTCTCCATCGCTTAATTCATTAAAGTACCGATATTTATAATCATTTAAATGAACGCTATCTAACGAACGTTCTATTATTTCATGATCTCTCGATTCCAGCTTTGCAAAATAGTTGGTGTAAGGATAGCGACCGATAGAAACAATATCCATCACTGTCATGGCTCCCACATTTATTTTATCCGTTAAAACCAGGCTCAACAGTCGTGCATATTGATGTGGCTTCATTTTTTTTACGTCAACTTCTGAAATAAACGTGTCTCCATTCAGTGGTTTTTGCAGCCCGGCAATAGTGCGCATAAGAGTTGATTTGCCGCAACCATTAGGCCCAATTAGACATACAAGCTCGCCGTTATGAATTTTCACATTTAGATTCTTTTCAAGTTCGAGTTTACTATGTTTCGTTTGGTAACCGATCGTCAATCCACGGGTATAGAGGATAGGTATGGTGAAATGAGCAGTATCTTTTACTATCTTGGATACCTGTTCCATCAGAATGCTCCTTTCATTTTCTTGCTTTTGATAATGATCGCCAGAATGACAGGCGCGCCAAAGAGGGCAGTAACGGAGTTTAGCGGTAGTGTTGTTTGAGCGCCTGGTACTTGCGAAACAATGTCGCAAACGAGCATGATTACCACGCCACACATTATGGTTGCCGGAATCAGTATCTTATGATTGGAAGTGCGGAAAAGTAGACGCGCTAAGTGGGGTACCGCAACGCCTATGAAAGCAATGGGGCCGGTAAACGCGGTGATCGTACCCGCCATGACGCTGGTAGTCAGAATAAGTTTCACTCTTGTTCGAGAAACATTGACACCAACCCCGGTTGCATAGTTCTCACCTAAAAGCAAGGCATTCATTTTTTTGGAATACGATAAGGATAATAGGAGAGTAGCGACTACAACTGGTCCCATAACTCGCAATTGAGACCATGCGACACCTGAAAGGCTACCAAATGTCCAAACAAGAAAATTTTGAATTAACTCCGGATCGCTAAAGTACTGTAAGATGTTCACTACTGCACCTGTAATAAATCCAAACATCAACCCTACTATTAAAACAGTAACGCTATCTGATAGTCTGGCTGATGCAAATAACACGCTTAAAAGCACTAAAAAAGATCCAGCTATGGCAAAAAGAACCAGTCCCCAGCTACCAAGTGTTTCTTGAAAGTTGGTGGTTACTCCAAAAATTGCTGTTGAAGAAAGTACAAAGACTGCTACTCCCAGGCTCGCCCCGTGACTAATTCCCAATACAGATGGACCTGCCAGTGGATTTTTGAAAAGTGTTTGCATTTGTAATCCTGCTACGGAAATACCTGCTCCGGTTAAAATAGCAGTAATTGCTTTGGGAAGCCTGAAATTAAAAAAAATGTATTCCCATGACTTTTTGGAGGCGTTCCCTGAGATGATGTTGAATAGTTCTTCCACCGATATTTTCACACTTCCCAGGCTCAAATCCAGTAGGAATAGGCTTAGAATCGACCCAAGGCCAATAAGTACGACCGGCCAAGATTTCGGTATGTGATGATTGCTGTCAGTCAATTGCTAAAACGATTATTGCAGCTTTTTGTAGTAGTACAGTTCATGGTGGGGAAGTAGTTCAGGGTGAAAGATTTTAATTACATCTTTAAGGATAAGATCGGGTCGGGTCATGCCGCTTTCCCAGTAGTCATTGCCGCCATTTTCACTCGTCCTTTTGTTGAAGGTATACACATTCCCCTCTCTAAAAGCTTTAAAAAGCGTATATCTTTCGTCCATCATCTTCAGTTCTTTCATGGATTCTGCCCTGGGACCAATCCAATAATCGGCCTCTATCAAGTCATCAAGCACTACCTCGAAACTAAGTGGGAGGTTACCTGTCGACCTTTCGTTCTTGTAATAATAGTCTCCACCTGCATCGTGGATCAATCTGGTCAAATAGCTATCTGAACTCGGCATATACCAAGTTCCTTTAAAGTTATTTCCGGTCATGATGGAGGGCCTGTCATTAATAATGTTAGTAACTAATAGTGCTTTCAAATACTCCTTTTCCACACTCTTGAAGATCGAATCCGCTTTTTTATCTTTATTGAAAAAAGCCCCAACATACTTAATCCACTCTGCCCTGGCTAGCATACTCGCTTCCATCCACTCCACATTGTAGGAAATCGGTATCCCGGCCTCAGTTAGACGTACATCCTCATTTCTCACATTGTCAACACCTGTTTTCATAACCAGATCCGGAGATAAGTCCAATAAAATCTCCAGGTTGCTGTCTTTTAGGGAACCTACCTGAGATATTTTCCCTTTGCTCACAAGTTCATAGATGTACGCGTTATAGAGGTATCTATCATCTGCTACTCCGGTGATTTTATCCAATTCATTGAGTAATCCAATAAAACCAATATGGGGACTGGATGTAACAACAATTTCATCGATGGGAACTGGAATTTTAAACTCTACCCATTCCATAGTAGGAGCTTCTGTGCCTTTGGGGTATAAAAGATAAGATACTAATGTATCGCCTTTTTCCCATGGATTTCTAACGATAATAGTCTTAAAATTTTCGTTTACATTCACCGTAAAATGTTTGGCGTATTTCACTTCAGGCCTGAATGAAGATAAAGTTTCTGATAAAACATTCACTTCATTTTCTTCTGATTGATTTTTGGAATTGTAACAAGCAGTTATAAATCCTAGTACTACTACGCCGATCCAATTTGGTTTCATCCTATTATTTTGTGTTTCTCTGGTCAACCTACGCTGCTGGGATGCCTTTGACGATTTAAAGAATCATTACATCGTGTGTTTAATGCTTGTTTTAATCATGTCGGGTTCATCCATTTAATTATTATTTGTAAATTTTAAATCGCCTCAAAAGCAATTTCAATTCACACGAAGGTGATCATTGAATGGAACATAGGTATCCTAGTATATTGTCGCATCTGATAACTTCATCCCCTAAGTGTCGAATTCCATGATAGAAATAGGTAGGTCTTCTGGCTTACCAAGTTTTATGCCTTCCCATCTATCCGAAGACAAATAGTGGCCATAGATACAAAACTCCTCAGAACGTCTGAGTTTTGGCTTACAGCTGCTGGGGCAGCTCCGGACTTTATCCCTTTGAGGATAGCACCGGATTCCCTTTTATGCATATGCACCTTATTTCGCAGGTAAAAGTAAGCTTCTCTTCCGATTTGATTTATACGAGCCCACTTCCTCAAAACTAAATTGTGCTACTTTTTCTCTTTGAGTTGATGGATAAGCATACATTTGCGATTCGTTCGGTTTCCATGTTTTAAATCTTTATCACATGGGATTAAAAGGGAATCTTGTGAAAATCAAGGGCTGTCCCCGCAACTGTAAGTTCAGTAAGCTTTGGCCAAATCGAATTCCACTGTTCCGACAACTCGGGATGGGAAGGAAGCCTCAGTTGAACAAGTCAGGAGACCTGCCGGAAGAAAAATTAATTCAAAGTAAGCTTCGGGTGAAAGTTGAAGTGAAGTCAAAAACATGCTCCACAAAAGCGATGAAGCTCATTTTATTTAAATGAAACTAAAAAACTAATTAAATCTAACGATGAGAAAAGCTTATTTATTCGCAGCAGCTATCTGCTTAGGTGCAGTAGCTAAATCACAAGACTCTTTGAAAATAGTCCGGTTGGATGATGTAGTCATTACTGGGAACAAAACAGAAACTCCTATTGAAAAATCTGGAAAAACAATATTCAAACTGAAGAAAAAAGAGATAGAGGCCAATCGAGGCAAGGACGTTACCGATTTACTCAATGAAATTCCCGGTGTGCAAATAGACGGAAATTTTGCAACTCCTGGTACTAATATCGAATACCGAGTAAGAGGGGCACAAAGCGAACAAACGCTAATACTCATAGACGGTATCCCTTTTAATGACCCATCCGGTATCTCCCAGACATTCGATCTTCGCATGTTGGATTTAGATCAGGTAGCATCCATTGAAGTGCTAAAAGGAGGGTTGAGTTCTCTGTACGGCACGGGAGCAACAGCTGGAATAATCAATATCACTTTGAAAAAAGCAGCAAAAGAGGTTGTCAAAACGGCCTTAAATGCTGAATATGGTAGCTTTAATACCTTCACTTCTAATGTAAATGTGTCTGGTGGGATTAATAAATTCAATTATATGGTTAGTGGTTCTTACCGTTCTTCAGAGGGGTTTTCCGCAGCGCTTGACACGTTAGGCACTGAGAATTTTGATAAAGACGGCATCGAAAGTTTGAATTTTCTGGGAAGACTTGGTTATCAACTCACGGACCAATTCTCTATAGGCTTACTGGCAGCATATGACGACATAGAAAGCGGTTTTGATGCTGGCAGATTTAGAGATGATGACTCGGAATTAGATCAGACATTGCTAAAATTTGCCATATCTCCAAGTTACAAATGGACTCGCGGCAGCATCAAAGGAAACTTTTCCTATCACGCCAACGAACGAATTTTTAACGAACCAGAAGGTGATCCAGGCATCAGAGACCTCAGCGAGTTTAATGGGAATACACTACAAGCAGACGTAATTGTAGATCAAATTCTCACTGATGAAATAAAACTAATCGGAGGAGTCAATTTTCAACAACCTGTCTGGGAGCCTGAGGATGCAGATAGCGAAAGTTTTACGATGGTTGACCCTTACCTATCTATCATTCATGACTATGAAAATTTTAACTTCCAACTTGGAGGCCGCTTGAATAATCATAGTTTGTATGGAACCAATTTTGTCTGGAATGTTAATCCGAGTTATATCTTGGATCTAGGTCCAAGTAAGCTTAAAATTTTGGGTGCTTACGCTACTGCGTTCCTTTCTCCTTCGCTGAATCAATTGTATGCCGGAGATTTTGGATTTCTTGCTACAAATGCTGGCAACCCTGACCTGGAGCCACAGGAATCAGAGACAGCAGAAGGTGGATTTGAATGGCTATCAAATGAAAAGTTTCAACTTGGGGTAGTCTATTTTTATAGAAAAGACGAAAACCTAATTGATTTTGTCTTCAGTGATGATTTTACCACCGGCAGTTACGTAAATCTTGAGGGAGAAACAGAGGTTGATGGCGTAGAACTTAATGCTAGCTATGCGTTCCTTCCGCAACTCACGCTAGCAGGACACTATACTTACACTAGGTCACTCACTGATGAGGTGATTTTGAGAAGAGTGCCTGAGCATAAATTTGGTTTTACACTATCTGCTATTCCGATAGAGAACTTGCTCGTAAAATTGACACACTTACATGTAGGTGAAGTTCCTGAAAACGATGAAATCACACTAGACACCTATGATCTTTTTGATGGCTTTGTGTCTTACACATTTAATCAGCTAACCATCTCGGGAAGCATTAACAACATTTTTGATACAGACTATGTAGATCGTTTTGGATGGGCTACAGCAGAAAGGAACTTTAATATTGGATTGAGATGCTATTTTTAGTAAACTCTTACAACCCAGTGAGAACAAAAAAAGCCGAGAGTCAACTCCCGGCTTCTATTGTCCCGTTCAGTGACTCAGACTTTCTCAGCAACGATCGCTACTGCATTTAAATGATCCTGGTACTTTTTAAATGTTCTTCTCATTGTCAGAATGCGCTTTCGTTCTTTGGGATGCGTGAGGATATTGAACACAATTTTGACCGTTCTCAAAAATCCTTCATCATCTATGATGCGCTTTGGTTTTAATAGGTGCATAGGATTTGTGTCTACATGCACAATTCGAAACCCTTCCTTAGTCAGTAACTCACTCCATTCCTGTACTGTCAAGGGTCTGGCATTTACTTTATTAACTCTGGCCAGTTCCCTTTGAATAGTCGATTTCGTAGCTTCTTGCAAATCATTTGGTTCAAGGCCCAGCTCATGAATCCCATATCTTCCGCCATTTTTTAGAATTCTATGGGCTTCTTGAATGATTTCTGATTTACGATGATCTGCCTGCATAGTAAGCATTGCTTCCCCATAGACCCTATCCACACTTTCATTTTCCAACTTTAAGTCTGCAGCATTCCCAATAATTATTTGGTGTTTTTTCCCGTGCAGCTTCTTTCGCAAGAGCTGTGCAGCTTCTTCATTTATTTCTACTCCGGTATATGACTTAGGCTGTTTTTTCAAAGCAACGGAAGCTGTATATCCAAGTCCTGGAGCAAACTCTACCACATCGGCATTAGGAATATCCATGCAATCAATGAGTTTCAAAGTGAGTTCTTTACCTCCGGGCCTGAGCACTTTTTTTCCCATTTTAGCCAAAATCCAGTGGCCCTGCTTCGTGTTAAGTCGATCCTCGATTTTTTTCATTTTTTAAAATGCTTCAGTGAAGTTTATTCGCTGCTAAGAACACTTCTTGATTATCTAGGATGAACTTGTCCAGTATGATCAAATCTTGTTTCGAAAAAGTCTTGCGTGCTTTTTTCACCAATTCTTCATGAAATAGGCTGGCCTCAATTTTCAATTCGCTCAGTGCTCTCAATAGCCTTTCATAGTCTTCATATCTTTCTTCAGTGGAAGCATTCATTAAATCGATCTCTAATGCTCTGACCTCGCTTTTGTAGGTAGGCACTTTTTGATGCGCTTCTTTCATTATCTTCCGGACCTCCTCAAGAGTAGCTTCAGAAACATTCCAGCCTTCTCCGTATTGATAAGCCACTCCCGCAATGCATGGAGGCATAGAGGCCACAAATATGGCCGGACGCTTTATGGGTGGTTTCTCTTGAAATAATGTTTCCGTGTCTGTTTGAGCTAAAATAGTCAGTGTAAAGCTCAACATGAATAAAGTGTTTACAAGCGTTCTCATTTTTATAAAGTTTATGGTCTGCAAAAGCCGTTCACTTTGCAGACCGGTGAAAATTACAATTTGAGGTTTGCTCCGATTGTAAAGTTTCTGCCTACCCCAGGTATGGAAGTGGTCACATTACTTTGATCAAGTGTAGGAGGAGCAGGGTCAGCCACTACACCACTAGTAGTGGCCCGAGCAAATACAGTGTATGTAAAAAAAGCTAGCACAATCATATACATTTTTTCATTTGTGTTTTTCATGAATTGTTCTGTTATTTAAAACAAGTCTAGATAGAAGGTTACCGCTATTTTATGACCCAGATCATAAAAGCCTTAAAATCATAATGATAAGGCAAAGAATGGTTCTACTGAGTTTAGTGTGGGTTTAGGTCAAGTCCACCGTGGAAAAATAGGATAGCACTTTTGAAGTTTTCCAAGGATCTATATCCTCTAGCAGTCATCTTAATTTCTTGGAGTTTACCATTAATTCGTTCGGCCATCG
>JBCDKO010000103.1:0-15912 GCA_038746525.1 Bacteroidota bacterium | reverse complement strand
GGATGCATGTGGCCAGCAATGAGTGATTTACTGCCTATCATCTGGATCGTAGTAGAGGCAAAGCAGCGATAGAACGCGCCGGTATCCTTCCTGATTATCAGGGCACGGTGGTGCATGATCGATTTGTTTCTTATTTTGGCTATGCCTGCGACCATAGATTATGTAATGCCCATATCCTGCGAGAATTGATTGATAGCAAAGAAAAAGATCAGGTGAGCTGGGCACAACCAATGATCGACTTGCTGCTCAGCGCCAAGTACAAAGTGGATCAAGGCCAGCCCATCGCCAAAAGCTACCTCACCCGAACCCAAAACAGGTTCAAACAAATCATTCGGCAAGAATTGGCCGGGTTAAAGGAAGAAGCAAAAGGGAAAAAACCCATAAGGGGTAAACCTAAAAGAAGTGAAGCCGACAACCTTTTATTGGCCCTGAACAACTATCATCGGGAAGTGCTGGCTTTCCTTACCAATCCTACGGTCCCCTATGACAGCAATCAGGCTGAGAGGGATTTGCGAATGATTAAAACACGGCAGAAGATATCCGGTTGCTTTCGAAGCACTCAAGCGGGTGAGGCTTTTGCCACTATTAGAGGTTTTGTGTCTACCCTGAAAAAACAGCGCACCCATCTCTTCGATGGGTTCAAGGTATTATTTCAATCCCCGGAGTATCTCCTGGAGCAGCTTAATATGACTGAATAGTAACAATATTTGATGATCAATCTATTAAGTAGCTGAACAGTAACGATGCGTCACTTAGGTGAATTGACTACCTACTCTATTACCACTTATATTATAATGAAATTTCCCGGTAAAAGTCCTTTTCCTAGTTTGACCTATACAGATATTGTTCTAATTCGCTAAATATTCTGCGTCCAGGACAACAATATTAATTCTCCTTAAACCTTTTCAGCTGATATTCATAGTGTTCAGTATTTTCATTCAGCCCTTTAGCTAGTTCCAGTGCTCTCGTTGCTAAATCAATTGCTTTTTTTTGGTTACCAAGCTTGAACAAGAGCGATGCATAAGTATCTATAATTGAAGGTTCGGGCAGTCTTTTCACAGCTTTTTCTGCCCATCGGGAAGCCATCTCCAATTGTTTTTTATCTTCTACAAAAAGATAAAATTTCCAGGAGAGTTCACTAAGTTCTCCGGGATCCTCCACTTTCATCATCTCAACATAAGCTATCGCGTAAGCTGCATAGAAAGGCCAATTTTCGGTAAACTCTGCATAGTGCAAATTGGTCATCAGTTTCAATGTATCTGCACCACTGAAGGAAACTTGATTTAGGGAATGCATCAATGCCCGCATCCCAAAACCATGAAGCTCATCTGAGGCATACACTTCCTGATATTGAGCAAGGTACGTATCGTAAATTTTAGCCTGAACCGCATTAGGATCAATCGCTGTCTCAAATACATCTTGATGCTTCAATAAATACTGAAACTCACGACTGTAAATATCCCACTGATAACTTGCCAACACCGCCCAAGCTTCTTTTGAGGTTAGCTCTTCTAAGGCTAAGGAGGCCAGGTAATTTGCTGCAAAACGCTCTGAATCTAAACAAACCGACTCTAGTAATGCCATGTAATTCAACAAAAAATCGATAGAGCCTTGCTCCGCTTGATAACGACTTTCATAGAACCGTAGATTTTCTTCTTCACTCATTGCTACCTCGGCCATTAACAAAAAATCAGAAGCCTCCATGGCGCCGCAACCTCTATGAAACACATCGCCCTTCAAATCAATGAATAAAAAGCTAGGATATAATCCTACAGAATAGCTTTCTGCTAAATCCACTCCGGGATACTGCTCCATATTCATCCGAACGTTGATAAATTTTTTGTTGTAAAAATTTCCTACTTCCAGATCAGTAAATACATAGGCTTCCATTTCTTGACACGGTTCACACCAGGGAGCATAAGCATACACGAAAATTGGTCGTTTGAATAGCTTGGCTTGTTCAATAATTGCGCTCCAATCAGATTTTTCAAAAGTTATTTGAGCCTGAAGAGAGAAAGAAAAGAGAAGGGTAATCAGAGATAAAATACTGTGCATGGCAGGAATTTCAATATAATCAAACAAAAAGAAAGCTAAGGACCATTAAAATTTTTGAAATCGCACATCAATCCGTTCAATTATGAACAGTTTTTGAAGGAATAAAACGTACAACCTTTTGAATTTCAGAACTTTAAATTAATTGGCACAAATCTTATTTTCAATGCATAAACCAAAACTCTTTGACCATGCTCAAAAATTACGTAATTACAATCTGGCGTCAGATTCGAAAAAACAAACTCTTTTCTTTTATCAATATTTTCGGTTTGACTCTAGGGATGACAGCCTGTTTGGTCATAGCCCAATATGTAAATTTCCATTACTCATTTGATGATTTTCATAGCAAATCAGACAAAATCTTCAGGATTGAAAATAATACGTATCAAAATGGCGAATCACTAAGTAGAGGTATTAACACTTCGGATCCCATGACAGAAGCGCTAAAGGAAGAATCTAGATATATCGAATCAATTGGGAAATTTTATGAATATAATTATGCTAATAATTCGATTATTTACTCCTTAGCTGACAATAAAGTAACTTTTGAGCAGGACGGCGTCTACATAGCATCCAAAGAAGTATTTGATGTTTTTGATTTTCCGTTTATAATCGGAAATGAAACAAAATTTGGCGAACCTCAAAAAGCAATCTTTACCCGCTCTGTATCAGAAAGATTTTTTGATGATCCTGAAAAAGCCATTGGAACCACTTTTTCTTTAAGTGGAAATAACGGAGCTCATGAATATGAATTGGTAGGTATTTTAGAAGACCTTCCAAAAAATTCGCATATTCAGTTTGAAGTCCTGCTTTCCTACCCCTCCTTAGATAACTATACTAAGGCCAGAACCAGCTGGGGATATAATAGCATGATTACCTATTTAGTTCTTAAAGATCCATCCAATACAATTGCTCCCCTTATTGACATTAACAGATTGCACGAAAATAATGCAAAGGAGGTCCTCCTTCAAAACGGATACACGGTTGATTATGAATTGGTACCACTCAAAGACATTCACCTGAGTTCGGAAACATCCGCTGGTTTTACACAAAATGTAGATGGATCAACTCTACTGGTGCTGAGCATTATTGCATTTATTATACTTATTATCGCTTGGATCAATTACATGAATTTATCTCTGGTTAAAACAATAGAGCGTTTGAAAGAAATGGGGATACGTAAGTGCATGGGATCCTCTATGAAACAACTTACAGCGTTATTCATTCTGGAGGCATTAATCATGAATCTCGTCGCTTTTTGTGTGGCTATTTTCTTAACTTATATTAGTGATAATTATCTTATTGAAATCACAGGGCTTCCATTTACGGCATTAATTGATACACAAGTTATTTTGTTACTTGTTGTGCTGATTATTGCAGGTACATTACTTATCGGTTTGTATCCCTATGCATTACTCAAAACTATAAACATTGTAAATGTGCTTGTGGGCAAAAAAGGTGATGTTGGAGGTTTTAAAATGAGAAAAAGCCTGGTTTTTGTCCAATTCATGATCACCTTCACACTTATAGCAGGGACTCTGACAGTCTACAACCAAATTAATTACATGCGTGAAGCAGATTTGGGAATTGATATAGAGAACGTACTGGTCCTAAAATCACCTCCTGGTGACATTCGTCAAGATAATAGAGAAGATGTAGCAAGGTTCAGCACCCTAAAGACCGAATTACTAAAGCACTCAGGTATTAAAGAGATAACCAATGCCGGAGAAATTCCAGGTGAAGAAATAGGATGGGGCACCAATCTTTATTTGAAAAATCAATCCAGTGAAAAATCTACTTATACTGGCCTGATCTCAATGGATGTACATTATCCGGATTTCTTTGGTATTGATATAATTGCAGGACGTGCCTTACGCAGAGGCGATAGTCCTTGGACGAAAGGTGAGGTGGTCATCAACCAAAAACTTGCAGAACAATTGGGCTTTTCAAATCCAGAAAATGCCATTGGCGCAGAAATAGAAGGATTTTACGGACCGATTATAAAGGTAGTAGGAGTAGCAGAAAACTATCATCATACGTCGCTTCACAATGATTATCAGCCCCTGGCCTATATATTAAGTAGCTGGACTGAATTCTACTTTGTAAAACTACAGCTTAATCCATCTAGCGAAGAACCACTTAGCGATCAGCTTGCAAGCTTAATTAATGTTGTAGAGGATCAATGGAATCAGGTATTTTCAGATTATGAGATGAATTATTTCTTCCTTGACAGCGCATTTGATGCTCAATACAATGAGGATCTACGATTTGGCAAAATTTTTACTGGATTTTCTTCCATAGCAATTTTAATTGCATGTTTAGGTTTATTTGGACTTGTTTCGTTTACCATCCAGCAGCGAACCAAAGAGATAGGTATTAGAAAAGTCTTAGGCGCCAGTGCAAAAAACCTAACAATGCTACTATCAAAAGAATATATCTACTTGATTCTGATAGCGTGTATTGTTAGTATCCCTGTAGCCTGGTACATGATGAATAGTTGGCTACAGGATTACACTTTTAGAATTAACCTCGGCTGGTGGTTTTATGTTATTCCTATAACGTTTGTTATAGGTATGGCATTCTTGAGTATCATTTTTAAAATACTGGGAATAATCAAATCCAACCCGACCAATTCATTGCGGTATGAGTAAATTATGATTTCATGCTTAAGAATTATTTTATAACTGCAATAAGAAATATTATAAATAATGCTTCACATTCTTCGCTCAATGTTCTTGGATTAAGTGTGGGTTTAGCATGCTGCACAGTTGTTTTCACTATCGTAAATTTTGAATATTCATTTGATAATTGGCACAAAAACAAGGAAAACGTTTATAGGCTCACTACGATATACCACGGGGATAATAGAACAGGATATAGTGGGATCGTACCCTACCCGACAGGAGAAATTTTACACGAAATACCTGAAATAGAAGAAATTGTATTATTTCAAGGTCCCAGTGATGGGAAATTATCTTTCGTTGCCAACAATGGATCTCAACAAATCTACCGGGAGGAACACATTCTGATGACCAACGAAAGTTTTTTCTCCGTATTGGATTTCGAATTGCTTTCGGGTGATCCTGCATCGTTGGATGAGCCTTTCAATATTATTCTAAGTAAAGAACTCGCTGTAAAGTATTTTGAAAATAAAAATCCTATCGGGAAAATCATATTTCTTGATGGTGAAACAGAACTTAAAGTATCAGGCGTTATTCAAAATAGCCCAAGCAACACAAACCTACCCTACGATTGCTTAATTTCTTTCAAGACCCTGGAAAAGATCTATCCTGGCTTGTGGAATCAATGGGGAATGACCTGGGCGCATAGCATCTACCTGAAGTTGAGAGCAGATGCCGATATCCAAGCCTTAAACATAAAGATCGATGAGCGAAAAGACATTAACTCAACGGATGAAGAAGAAGATAGCAAAAAGACGCAAATTGCTTTGCAACCATTAACTGAAATTCACACCGACGAAAAATATGGAGATGGGTATCATTATGTGACGCCTTCCCTCATTATCTGGGCATTTATTTTTCTTGGGGGGTTAATACTAGGCACGGCTTGTTTGAATTTCATCAATCTCAATACTGCTATAGCAATTAAACGATCCAAGGAAGTAGGGATTCGAAAGACACTGGGTAGTTCCAAAAAGCAGCTTATCATCCAGTTCCTGAGTGAAACCCTGGTTATTGTGACTATTTCTATGATGCTTGCAGTTAGCCTAGGTCAGTACCTGATTACGCAGTTTAATCAACTCATCACCACCATAGAATACAACCTTCATTATACAAATGATATTCTACTATTCGGAATTGTAATGGTAGTATTTATTACGATACTTGCTGGTTTCTACCCATCTATGGTGCTTTCTGGATATCAACCGGTAGAGGCATTGAAAAACAAGATCAATTTGAAAGCAGGTACTGGGAATTTTAATTTACGAAGATCTCTCGTGGTAGCACAGTTTGTATTCACTTCTATCCTAATCATTGGTACGCTTATCATTTCTGCCCAAGTCAGCTTTATGAAAAACAAGAATTTAGGTTTTGATCCTTCTAACGTAGTGAAGGTCCAAGCTCCCCCTGAATCTAAAGTGAATGTAAAGACTTTATTAGAAGCCTACCAAAGTAAGAATTTCGTTCGGGATGCAACCCTTTCTTTTACCTCCCCCATGGACTGGAACAATTGGAATAACAGCTATTCGCTAAAAGGAGAAGAATACATTGATGGCAACAATGCTAACATGAAGTTTGTAGATGCCAACTATATGAACTTTTACGAAATACCACTTATTACCGGTCAGCAACTGGCCGAAAAGACGATCAATGACACTACTTTTAAGGTGGTGGTAACTCAAAAATTGTTAGAAACATTAGGGATTCATGATCCTAACGAAGGCATTGGTAGAACGCTTACCTCGGGAAGAAATCAATTTGAAATCATTGGTGTAGCAAAAGACTTTAGTGTAAGTACGCTGCATAACAAAATTAGACCTGTAATACTTTCTTATCGCCCAGGAAAGATGAATCAAATCGCATTGAAGCTCTCTAATGGTGATATCAACCGGCACATAGTTGATATTGAAGATACATTTAGAGAAATTTATCCAAATGAACTTTTTGAAATGGCCGTTTTCGAAAATGAAATTTCTGAACAGTACATGTTGGAAGATTTACTTCACAAAGTGATTCGTTTTGTTTCCATTCTGGCTATTTTGTTTAGCATTATGGGTCTCTACGGTTTGGTTTCTTTTATGGTTAATAAAAACGCAAAAGTAATTGGGATAAGAAAAGTGTTTGGAGCATCTACGGGCAATATCCTGAGGATTTTTACCAGAGAATATACCAAACTTCTTTTGATATCCTTTATGATATCGGCTCCAGCAGCCTATTTCCTTATGAACACCTGGATCCAGGAATTTGCGTTTCGAATTGAAATAACAGCGAAATATTTCATCATCGGATTTCTTATAGCAACTGTTATCGCTATCGTGACAGTGGGCTATAGATCTTTAATCGCTGCTACTGCAAATCCAATAAGGTCTTTGAGATACGAATAAAAAGATCTTTAATTATTCGAGTTCAGACTGAAATGTCAAGGCTTCATCATTCGTATTTTATGGATTCAATAGGATTGGTATTAGCTACTTTCATAGAGTGATAAAAAATAGAAACACCTGCTGAGACTAATGCCCCCATAGCGGTTAAGCCAAAGATCCACCAACTGATAGAAGTTCGGTACTCAAAATTTTCCAGCCATTTTGCCATAAGCCAAAGGGTAATGGGTGTACCCAGGATGCAAGCCATGAATACTAATTTCAAGAAATCTATAGATAGGACCTTTAATAAAACCAATCGGCTAGCTCCTAACACTTTTCTAATTCCAATTTCCTTGGTTCTTCTATGCATGATAAATGCGGTCAATCCAAAGAGTCCGAGGCAACCAATGAAAATAGACAGGAATGCAAAAGCTGAAAATACATTTAGAAATTGCTTTTCTTGCAGATAATGTTCCTCGAAAGCATCATCTAAAAATTGATAGCGAAATGGAGTGGATGTATGAATTTCACTCCATATTTCTTCAATAGCTTCCAATGACTGAATTAAATCGTTTCCATTTATTTTGATAAACATCCATTGCAAGGGGTAGGTTATCTCCGAACTTAATGAAAATACGGCAGGTTGAATCTTATCGTGCAGCGAGGTAAAATGAAAATCTTCAACTACTCCAATAATTTTTGCATCTTTTACAGACCACGTTTGCCCAGTGTACGCACTACCTTTTAGTTGAGCACCTATTGGATGTTCCAGTTTCAAGAATTTCGCTGCTGACTCATTAATGACATAGGCATCGGTATAATCGGAAGGAAACGCATCATTAAATCCTCTACCCAGTACAAAATCCACATTGATTGTTTCAAAGTAATCATGTGCCACAATTACTGTTGGTAAGTGTATATTCTCAACTGTGTTGGGCTTTTTGTATTGTCGCCACCCTCCAACTCGATAGGCCAATCTACTTGTGGAAGCACTTACGCTTTCGATGAAGGCATTTTTTAATATTTTTTCTTTTAGGATTGGATAATTTTCGAATCCTTCGGGTGATTGAAAAGAGGCAACCAGGAGTTGTTCAGTATCTATTCCTAAATCCTTGTTTTGCATAAAATATAGTTGTCGAAAAATCACCAATGTACTGGAGAGGAGTATAGCAGCAAGAAAGAACTGCACACCCACCAATATATTTCTTGGATTTAAAGTATTGCGTCTATCACCTGAAACGATACCAAATAGCGCGTTGGGGACTGGAACTTTCAACAAAAACAACGCTGACAAACGACCTGTAATCAATGAAATGACCAATAGCAGAATAAAACAAACACCAAAAATCAGCAAGTTATCTACCAGATCAAGGCGGATTTCTTTTCCAGTGGTTGCATTAAAAGATGGTAAGGATAGGTTTATCAATAAAATAGTGATCAAGGAAGCGACCAAACCCATAAGAAGTGCCTCCAACTGAAATTGCCAAATTTGAGAAGATCTACTTGCTCCCATCACTTTTTTTACCCCAGTTTCCTTTAATCGCCTAAAGGCGCCTGCAACTGATAAATTCATGAAATTGATAGAGGCTAATAACAGGATTACAATGGCTGTAGCGAGAAAAATATAAAGTATTCTGTAGCTTCCATTGACCTCAATCTCGGCTACCAAATCTGAGTTGAGATGAATATCTTTTAAATGCTGAAAAAAGTACGTTGGACGCGCTTCCTCGTCCACATAATGAGCAATCAATTCATTCACGCTTATTTCTAATTGTGCTACATCGTAGTTCTCTGGCACCTTTAAGTAAGTTCGATGACTGACTCCCCCATAGGTATTGGTCATCCAGTAGGGATAGAGGTCTTTAATACTTTCTATGGAAATGAAGGCATGGCATTCGAAGTGGGTGTTGTCCGGCAGGTCTTCTATAATGCCGGTGATAATATGGTTTCTACCCTCGATTTTTAGCGTCTCTCCCATCACCTGGTCGTGTTTGAAAAGCTTTAGGGCAGTTGTTCTATCCAACACTATTCCATAAGGATTTTTCAAAGCTGTACTCGCGTCACCACTAATAAAAGTTATCTGAAATACTTCAAAAAAGTTAGGGTCAACTGCAATAGAATAGTCCTCCCAAAAAGTCTGATCATTGACTGTAATATGGAGTTGCAAGAAATCCAACCGGGTATACATCACCTGAGAATCAAGATTATTTTGCATCGCAGATTGGAGCAAAAAGGGAGTCAGCGTAGAGGTTGTTTTGGTATCGCCTCCTTGATCATAGATTCCAGCAACCCGATAGATCTGTTCATGATCCCCAAAATGTTTATCATAGCTCAGTTCATGATTGATGAAAAGAGCAATGAGCGTACAAACGGTGATTCCTACCGATAACCCCAACAGGTTAATAATTGTGTAAAGTTTGTTTTTCAGAAAGTTTCTTTTCGCTGTTTTGAATGGTAATCCAATCATGAGAAAATGCGATTTTGAATTTAGTTTGGTGATTGCCTTTAGTTTTAGCAAGGTTAGACTTTGAAAAATCCAAATAAAGTTGGCTTGTACGTTCCCTTTCTCTTCCACCAACTCATGATACCATTCCTCAAAATCTCCAAGGAGGTCAATGCGATTTTTAGGTGTGCATCTTTTAAATAAATTGTATAACCAATTCGGAGGCTTCTTCATGAGGCAATATCTACCTGAAACACACCTTCAGGAATACTCTGCCAAAGTTTTTTTCTGTCATCCATCGTTTCCTTCAGCACTTGCTGGCCGTGCATGGTGACAGTAAAGTACCGCTTAGGTTTGCCGCCTCTTATGCTAGTAGCTTCGCCAAGTCGTGAGGTTAGATATCCTTTCTTCTCAAGTCGGTATAATCCGGTATGCATGGCTCCCATACTCACTTTTCTACTCAGCTGTTTATCAATTTCTTTTTTAATGGCTAGTCCGTAAGCTCCATCTTCCAGAATCCCTATGGTGAGCATAATGACTTCTTCTAGTTCACCAATATATTTCCTTTGGCCCATTTCAATTATTTTCTTTTTGCAGATTTAATATGAAATTAGGCAAAAAATATTTTAACTGCAAAAAGAAAATAATACGATGTGTAGTAAAAAGGTTTAGATAGCAATTCAACTACCACGTCGTAATAGCCATTTAAAGACTTTTACTTTTGATGTGGTACAAATTTTGCCATGACCACCATCAATTTGAAATTATGAACTAGTTAGTTATGTTCTTATTGATATAAGGTTTCACCTATGCATTTGCTCAACAAATTACCTTCTCCAGGCTTAAACAGAAATTTCAAGACATTGAGATGATGAGTTGTATGTCATATAACATAGCTAACTAAAAGTGCCAATCCGCAACTATTTGTGGTGAATGCTGGTCAATAAAGTTTTAAACTTGATTGAAGAAAATGAAAAGGGTAATAGGAGGTTCTATTCTTTATTAGCGTTCGAATAAATCATCCGGTTGAATCACATCTACTCTCGCTATTTTACCGTTTTCAAATGTGAAAATTTCGACAATGTTTTGACCAGTTTCGTTTGTTTCATCTAGCCATACCTTATCTTATAAAATTACTTGGTTATCTTATTTCTACCAAGTGCTGAATTTCTGAACGAGCATTTGAGTGATTCTTAAAATGATTTGCTCTATTTTTTTATTTAGTTGTCTATTTTACCTTCATTACTGATTACATTAAAATTTGCATATCCTCTGCAAACGCTATTTTATAGTCCGATTTTGGATTATGGATACATCCGATCAAAAAAATCGATATTGTTATGTTAGAGATTAGGTTGGTTTTTTCATCTATATGGTAAAACTTTAAGATTCCGTTCACTTTCTAAACCCCAAATTTTGCTATTTTGTAAATTTGTTCTTTTTCGCAATTAATTTAGAATGATGAAGTACCTAGCTACTTTTCTGTTACTCACAGGGCCTTTTTACGCATTTAATCAACAATTTGATACTTCCAAGCTTGGTAAGTTCTTAGACCTGGTTGAGGAAAACGAGAGGGGTATGGGAAGCCTTTCTATCTTTAAAGATGGCAAAGAGGTCTATCAAAAATCCATTGGGTATAGCTCCCTCTCTGATAGAAAAAAGGCAAACGAAAAAACTTCTTACCGTATAGGATCCATCTCGAAGACCTTTACGGCAAGTATCATAATGCAACTAATCGTAGAAAAAAGACTCTCTCTAGAAACTAAACTTGCAGACTATTTTCCTGAAATACCTAATGCAAATAGCATCACAATCGCGTACCTGCTTAGGCACAGAAGTGGAATTTTCAACTTTACTAATTCAAAAGATTTCGCTGATTGGATGACAACTCCCCAAACCAAAGAAACCTTACTTTCAAGGATCGTTTCTTTTAGACCTGTATTCGAACCCAATGAAAAGGCCGAATATTCAAATTCAAACTATGTACTTCTCAGTTGGATTATTGAAGAGATTGAAAAGAAACCTTATCCGAGGGTGCTCAACGAGCGAATTGTTTCTGCCTGCCAACTGAACAGGACCAAATACGGAGGCAAAATCGATGCTAAACAAAATGAAGCTTTTTCATATATAAAGCCGGACGATTGGGAATTAAGCCTTGAATCTGACATGTCCATCCTTCAAGGAGCTGGTGGGATCGCCTCATCTCCTACAGACTTAAACAAATTCCTGAATTGTTTATTCGAAGGCAAGGTTGTTTCTAAAGATATGGTAGCTCGCATGACCCAGATAAATGATGGGTTTGGGTTGGGCATGCTTCAGGTGCCGTTTTATTCTAAAAAAGCCTATGGCCACACTGGAGGTATTGATGGCTTTTCTTCTATGGCTTATTTCTTCCCTGATGAGCAAGTGGCTGTAGCGTATATCTCAAATGGGACAGTGATGCCAGTTAATGATATCCTTATTGGTGTACTAAGTATCTACTTCGGAATGGATTATGATCTTCCTGCTTTTATCAGTGTTGAAAAAGAAATCCTTGAAAAATATGAAGGTATTTATGGTGATTCCTCCTTTCCACTGGATATTTCTGTTTTCATTAATGGAGAACAGTTAATGGCACAAGCAACTAATCAGGCAGCTTTTGCTCTAGAAGCAGTCAGTGAAAATGTATTCAAATTTTCACCAGCCGGGATCATTATGACTTTCACTTCCGAAGAGAATCAGATGATTTTTGAGCAAATGGGTGCTAAACATAAATTAACAAAAAAATACCCTTAACACATGCAGGCTTGATCACCTGCTTTTTGCTAATACGCCTAGGCGTTATTATTATGCAACTATAATTATAGTAAATCTCTTAAACTATGGCGCAGCAATGACCATTTGTACGAATCGAATTGTATTCGTTTTAGAGCCTGCCATTTAAAATCTAATAAGATCCTTAACAAAACCAGATTTTTGGTTCAAATCGAGGCTTTTATAATTTCAAAAATGTAGTCTACTGGTCTTAAACGAAGCTTTTGAAATTTTGAGTAACGAAGAGTTGGGACAAAAGGCGGGTTTTTTAAAGGATTCTAATAAATGATTAAGGAAGGATATAGAATGATGAAAACATGGCCTTATAATTGCGGTTACCGTGATTATAAAAACAGAACTAGTTCTAATCTCTTTGGCTCTACCCAGTTGTATACCTAATCGGTTAGTACCTTACGATTTTACAATTAAAAAGAATAACGATGAAGCATATGTGAGTGTCAATTCTGTAACTATTGCATTAAAAAATTTGGAAATTAAGGGCGATCACTATGTATTTGGAATGGAAGTACAAAATAAAAGTGCAAAACCTATTTTTATTAATACAGATAAAATTCAAAAATATGCCCACCACATTTCTCACCAGGAAGATGAGTCGACGAAATACCATCAAGAAATGGTATCAGTGATGTCTCCTGCAGAGGTAAATCAATTTTTTAAAGAGAAAAGGCAGGAAGTACAAGCCACAGCCGCTTTTCTTTTCCTACTTGGAGCAGCTATTAGCACCCATGATGCGATCAAAGACGAAAAAGATAATTCCAAGGAATACTGAACGAAAGAAGATGAAAAAAATCTGTCACCCGGGATGCTGTGATATTCACTAGTCTTATTGCAGTCGATATTTTAACTGAAGCAGCATTTATAAGCAAAGAAAAAGCCGAGACCGAATTGAGGTATTTATCGGAAGAATTATTTGACATAAACATCATTTATCCAGGAGAGGATTACTCCAGTAAAGTGCTGTTCAAAAGAATGGGTGAGTAACAGAAATACCACAGAATAGTATGTCCGATTGAAGATAAAAACTTTCTTTTTGATTTTAGAAAGGCTATGCTCGAAGAAAGGAGGTTTTTATCTGAACAAGAACATTAAAGCTCTTTCTCAAATCCATCTCACTCTTTTCTCAAGACCAGGGCTTTAAACCCAAGAGGTAGAATCACTATCCGTTAAGCATCTAAACTTTTTTTCAATATATCCACATGATTTTGTCTAGCTTAACATCTAATCATAAAATTCAAAATATAATGGTATGAAAAAGGTAGTTTTAGTAATCATAGGATTAATAGTGGGATCCATTCTCATGGCGCAACATGGAAGGAGTCAAGGAAGAGACTCTGACCAAGCACCAGGAATGGATAGACGGGAAGTGATGAAAGAAAGATTTAATCTTTCTGAAGATCAGGAGCAGCAAATGGAATCATTTCGCATCAAATTTTTGGGGGATGTACAGTCAATCAAGGATCAACTGAATATTAAGCGAGCTGAGTTGAAAACAGCAATTAATTCTGAAGCATCCAAAAATGTGATCTATGAATTTGTCAGCGAAATCAACTTGTTAATTGGTCAACGATTTGAAAAAGAGATTGACCGTATCCGAGAAGTGAGATCCATTCTAGATGATGATCGGAAAGTCATTTTTGATAGAATTACTGTTAGAAAAAGCAAAAGACATTTTAGAAGAGTAAAGCACGGTAGATATCGCTTAATCTTCCGGGGTTAAATTATTTCTCGTGTTAGAGTTCGAACAACTTTTATCTAAATATAAAAACAATGTATTCAACACTTGTATTGGTTTTGTGAAAAACTTAACAGAAGCAGAAGATTTGTCGCAGGAGGTATTTATAGAAGTGTATAAGAAGATGAATACATTCAGAGGTGAATCTGCGATTGAAACCTGGATCTATCGAATTGCAGTTAATAAAAGTCTTGATCTGATACGTAAAAACAGCCGACTAAAAAGGAAGCAGGCATTTTCCAATACAGATATTAAAAATCGGGAGGCTCTGGATTTGCATCACCCTGGAATAGTATTGGAACAGAAAGAAAGAGCGACTATATTATTTCGAGCGATTGAAAAACTTCCGGAGAAACAACGAGTGGCTTTTACACTTCAGAAATTAGAAGGTTTATCGGCCATAGAAATCGGAAAAATTTTGAAAAGAAGCTCATCTTCTGTAGAATCTTTACTATTTAGAGCACGACAAAACTTAAAAAAAGAACTGAAGACCTATTATGAAAAAAATGAACTTGAATGAAGAAATAGAAAAAACACTTGCCTCGCTTGATCATGTAAAAAAAGCCACATTAGGCTCAGATTTTGATAAGAAAGTGGCTCAAAAAATAGCTTTTCTGCCGAAATATTCAACTACTCGTTGGTTGAAATTCATTGCTGCTGCCATGCTTTTAATGGCTTTAATTAATGGTATTCTGCTCATGAATTCTTATTCAAATCATCTCGATATCGAAGCAGATCTTTCTTCCCATATGCTTTATCAGGCTATGGACTATACCGAATTTGAATAGCTATGAATGTCACTCAGAAAATATTAATAGGTCTGGTCATTTTATTAATTTTTGTTAATTTGACCTTTGTATTCGTTATCTGGGAAAGTAGGCCTCTCTCACCAGATTTACCGATATCATTACCCATTCGACCAAAAAAGAACTTCTTTGAGAAACAACTTAATTTCGACGATGAACAATTAATGTTATTCAGAAAACGCATGATTGAGCACAAAATCAGGTTGAATGAGCTTCAACTAGAGATCAGGCGATTGAATAGAGACCTTCAGGAGACAATCATCTTAGAAAAACCAAACGAGGAAAAACTCGTCAGTCTCCAGTTGGATTCTTTAGCGTTATTGATAAAGCAAGAAATCATTGCACATATCCGAACAGTAGCAGGAATTTGCAATCCTGACCAAAAAGTACAGTTACTAGAAGCACTTAATCGCCTCCCAGATCGAAAGGGAAACAAAGGAAATAAACAAAAGAAGAGAAAACGTCACACAAAGAATGACTAAATGATTAAGAAATATAAGAATAAGTATTTCATTCTTTTTGGAGGCTAGTCACTCCTTTCTTGTTAGTTATAATTCATAACCCACAGAACTCCAGATTCGATCTTTCAAATTCTCTAAAATAGATGTATCTCGTAAATCTATTTTGTCGTAATCCTGAATCATTTTATTGAAGTAGGCACTTAGTAAATAGTCAAGTTTTTGCAGTAGACCGGGCTATGAGCGACCATTCTATCCATCAGACGGTCAAATAGTTTATCCTTCATCAGATGGCGGTTAAATCGGTAACAATACTCGTCTAGATAGGCTTGCAGATGTTCCACGGCATGATGGGTGCCACGGAGCCAGTCTTTGAACATCATGATCGCTCGATGCATCTGGGGGAAATGCTCCCCTTTCTTACCTGATGCGCTCTGTGTGAGATGAGGAAAAGTGGCTTTAAGTGGACGATATCCTCTCCATTCATCGGTTTTGATTTCAGCGTTCTTATCTATATGATCATGAAAAAAGGGGCGTAAGGATGGACTGCTTCCATCTTTGAT
>JBCDKO010000102.1:0-16011 GCA_038746525.1 Bacteroidota bacterium | reverse complement strand
AGGTATAAGGGGGGTATTTCTTCCCATTTTTCCGTTAAAACTACTTCATACAGAGAACATTTATCAAACGATATTGACTATGAGATCGACGAATCAACTTACAGAGGCCGTGCAAAATTCGGCCATGAAAGGGTATTCACCAGAGAAAGAAAGCTGACCTTACGCCGCCTGTTACTTTCTATTATGACCTTTAAGTCTGCCTTACAACGTGACCTTGACCGCTTATACAAACAACTCTACCGAGAGGATTTCAATATACGAGCGGTCACCAAAGGTGCGCTGAGTCAGGCCAGAGCCAAACTTGACCCCTGGGCTTTTCAACGGCTCAATGAAGTAGCAGTAGACCGTTTTTATACCCGTTGCGATACGGTGAGTCAATGGTATGGTTATCGTTTACTGGCCGTAGATGGTACACGTCTGATGTTGCCCAACCACGCGACGGTCAAAGAAGCTTTTGGGGTGCATCACTTTGGCCCTAAAGCAGCTGCTCCCAGGTCCATGGCCCTGGGGTCCATGCTTTATGATGTACTCAACCAACTGACCATCGATGCGCGGTTAGCCCCTTATTCGGGTAGTGAAAGAGCGTTGTTGCTCGAACATCTTGCCCAGGTCTACGACCATGATCTCCTACTGCTTGATCGTGGGTATCCTTGCTTCTGGCTGTTATTTCTTTTGCAGGCCAAAGGGATTCCAGTCGCGGACGGCCAGTCTTTGAAGGCTGCTCCTGTAAGCTGCCTTCCGAGGGCCTACCTCCATAACTGGCCGTCCGCGACTAGCCGTCCACCTCAATCATAGCATGTGAAAGAACTTTCTTTCCGAGCTTTCACTTCTCGGCACACCTCGAACTAGCGACGGGGAAGAAAGCTGCAAAAGAAAGTTTACGAAGATGGAGTGCTGACCAGGACCACTGATTATGTGGGGGAGTTCATTTATGAGAACGAGTCGCTCAGCTGTGCCGAGCGACTGTTGAGGGAAAATATGATAATGAATAGTTTTTTAATGAAAAACTAAATCAAAATTTATTTTAAAAATTGGAGTCGATTTGTCAATTTTTTCAAAAATCCGGCGAACCCTTTGGATTAAATGAAAGTGAACCGGCAGTTTTGTTGCATTTTTATCAAAACCTCTCAATAAATTGGATGACTATTCGTATATCAAATACCCAAAAATAGGCTTCACAAGCTAGAAACACCGTTTTCATACAAAATATACCATCTTTTAGAGACACTAATCAGATGGGCTAAAACAACTATTTCTTTTTGGGATATTCTCTCTACCGTTCGGGATATTTTCTGGATTGGTTTGATCCATAATTTTGCGGTACGTAATTGAATTAGTTATGATTGACAGTGATAATAGAATTTTAGAATTAGAAAATGAGCAATTAGACAAACCTTTTGCTCATCTTTTTTCAGACCAGGAAGTTAATCTGGCATTATATAATCAGATTATTGAAAAGGGTAGAGGGATTATAAACCAAAGCCTTGAAAAAAATAAGAAACCATGCTCAGGTGTGAGCCCGGCGCAACTCTCGAAACAATTTGATAGTGTGGATCTGAATATTCCTATGCCCACCATCGACAGTACGTTGGAGGAATTGGAAAAATTATATCTGGATCATGCAGTATATTTTCATCAGCCAAGCTATGCTGCTCATCTCAATTGCCCGATTGTGACACCCGGTTTGTTAGCTGAAGTAATCCTTTCAAGTATCAACTCCTCGGTAGATACTTATGATCAGAGCTTAGGAGGGACATTTATTGAAAAGAAAGTGATAGAGTGGACAAATGACCGTATAGGCTATGACAAGGAAAGCGACGGTATTTTTACTTCTGGTGGCACTCAATCTAACATGAAGGCATTATTGATTGCCAGAGATCATTATTGTTGGAAACGCTTAGGTCATAGTGTCTTTAAAAATGGATTACCTGCAGAGGCGAGAAAATTTCGGATTTTTACTTCCGAAATCAGCCACTTTAGCATACAAAAGAATGCAGCACTTATTGGGCTAGGACAGGATGCCGTTGTGCCTATTTCCGTGGATCACGAGTTTAGGATGGATGTGGGGCAATTGGAATCTAAAATATTAGCAAGTCTAAGAGATGGATTCATACCTATTGCGGTCATAGCCACATGCGGAACAACTGATTTTGGAAGTATAGACCCTCTTTATCCGATTGCGGAAATTGCTCATGATTATGGCCTTTGGATGCATGCGGATGCTGCCTACGGATGTGGGTTACTTTTATCTAACGAATATACTCATCTCATTGATGGTCTTAATTTGGCTGATTCTGTGACCGTCGATTATCATAAATCTTTCTTCCAACCCGTCAGTTGTAGTGCCTTTCTGGTAAAGAATAAACAGCACTTTAATTATTTTACTTACCATGCTGATTATCTCAATCCGGAAACTCAAGATGATGAAGGCATACCTAATCAAGTTAATAAGTCCATACAAACTACCAAAAGATTTGACGCATTAAAAGTATGGTTGACTTTGCGGATTATGGGACCTCAGCATCTGGGAGAATATTTTGATGAGCCCATTTTGCTGGCCAAGAAAGTGGCGGCATACATACACAAAGACCCATTGTTTGAACTCATTCATGAGCCCACTCTTGGAACGTTGGTTTTTAGATATATACCGAAAGGTGAAATGCCGGCGAATCGGATTGATGAGATAAATGCCAACATAAGAAAAGATTTATTCAAAAGTGGTGAGGCCCTGGTAGCAGGCACAAAATTTCGTGGTGTTCAATATTTGAAATTCACATTGATGAACCCTACGTCAACCTTACAAGATATTTTACGAATTCTAAACATGATAAAGCATTATGCAAAACAATATAAATAAAAACAAGGAAATCGACCAGTTCGCATATTCAATATTAATCAATGTATATATGCGTGAAACCGGTGTATGGTCCAGATATTATCATCGTCCGCAGTATGATGCTGCAATAGCTGACCTATTTGATAAAACGGGATTTGATAAATGGATCAAATTACCTCTGGAAGAATCCAAACAAGAGATCTTTTGCCCTATAAAACGCTATACGGAAAGTGGGCATCATGAGTTTTTGTTCCCCATATTCAGCAGGAATAATGAAAGTGATTTTGTAAAACCCATCACCTGGCAAGAATTTTTACTATTAATTCATACTGAATTATCTAAGCAAGTGAAGCATGCCGTGTCATTGCCATACCAAGAATTTTTAGGCAGGGTATCCAATAGTGTAGATAATATCAAGGAACTTATTGCACAACGAGAGGAGCTCGGGCTTACGGACATAAATGAACCTTTACAGCGGTTTATAGAGAGTGAGCAATCGTTGGTTTTGGGACATGCAATGCATCCATTTGGAAAAGGTAGAATGGGATGGCAACCAGATCAGCTTAAGACCTATTCTCCCGAAACACAGCAGGGATTTGAACTCTGTTATTTTTTGGCTGACCCATCCATACTTAGTTGTACAGATTCATATTTTGCCGTCGCAAAACAGGTCCGTTCTAACTTAATGCAATGCGGTACATTGCCTGAAGACGTTTTGAATGCATTAAATGACTCCCCTGAAAGGTTATTATTACCGATCCACCCCTGGGAAGCTCATTATTTGATGGAAAAGGAGGAAACAAAAGCTCTGATTGATACGGGTAAATTAATTTTTCTGGGTCAAATAGGGAAAAAATATCAGGCAACTTCTTCTGTAAGGACAGTTTACTGTGATACCGAACCTTTCATGTTCAAATTTTCATTGCACGTAAAGATCACAAATTCAGAACGTGTTAATGCTCAAGCTGAACTTGAGAGAGGATATCGGTTTCATAAGCTTTTACAAACCGAATGGGGAGATAAACTAAAAGCCTCACATCCTCATTTTTCGACTATTGATGATTCGGCCTATTTTCAAATCCTTCATGATGGATCCCCAATTTCCGGTTTTAATACCATTATTCGTCAAAATCCATTCATGAAAGACGAAGGTGATAAAAATGTGTCTTTGATCGCTTCATTATGTCAGGATGGAATAGGAGATAAGCCGTCACGAATGCACCGAATCCTTACAGAATTTGGTGAATTGCATTCCACATCAACAAAAATCGCGGCGCTTGAATGGTTTAGTAAATACCTTGATTTATTGTTAGGCAATCTTACAAATATATTTAGTGAGTTTGGCTTAGTATTAGAAGCACATCAACAGAATATCCTGGTTAACCTGGATTATGATGGCTCACCCAACCATCTGTATTACAGAGACAATCAAGGCTATTTCTTCTGGACAGGGGCTTCTGATTTCATCTGTTCTTTTATGCCAGAACTAGTAGATAAGGAATGGACATTTTTTCCTGAAGAGGTAATTTATCCTAAATATACTTACTATCTCATGGTTAATAATGTTTTAGGTGTTGTCAGTGCTATGACTAAAACTGGTTTTATAGACGAACGAGACCTCTTGGTTGAATTACGGACCAAGCTTCTTAAATTTCAAGAAATCGATCAAACAGGGCTTATCAGTTATATTCTGGATAGTCGTGATTGGACAATCAAAGCGAATATGCTTACCAAACTGGCTGATATGGATGAAGTTTTACAGCCGATGGACAATCCGGCGATATACTGCGATATGCCCAATCCACTTATGATACTCCAGTTTCAGGAAGAATACATGAAACCCAAGCACAGCAATTCTACGCACGAGTGCTATTTTGAAGATCTGGATATTACCGTGAAGCTGAGACCATTTAATGTCAAAGAAGATATTCCGTTGGTTCACAAATGGTTCAATGAGGAGCATACCAAGTCTTTTTGGAAAATGGATGGGCCAATAAAAGAACTTGAGAAGTTTTATATTGAGTTAGAGGAAAGCGAAGCAAGTACTGCATACATCGGCGAGATTGATGGTGAGCCTACCTTTACTTTTGAACCCTATTGGCCTATGCGAGATGATATAGGTCGCTACTATGATGCATTACCCAGTGACCATGGTGCTCACTTACTGATTGCTCCAACGGATAAAAATAAGAAATATACTTTTCATTCGGTCAGGGCATTTATGATGCAATACTTTCAAATTGAAGGTACAGGAAAGATGATTGGTGAAGCTGATGTCAATATGAGACCCATGCATATACTGGTTACTCGTATAGGTTTTAAACTTCAAAAAGTGGTTGAACTACCGCATAAAAAAGCGAACCTCACATTTTGTACCAGGGAGGATTATTTGGAGAGATTTCCGAATGACAACGTTTATCCCATGCAACTTTGTGAACAAATCCAATAGTCTTAAAGGTATACCTGGGACTTATTTTCTAAATAAACAAAATAATTGAGGTAGGCATTTGGTAAATACCTAAAGGCATCTTGCCGGTTTATATGAAGTAATTTTAAACTTGAAATCAACCAATTCTTAGTGACTTGCTTGATGTGGAGGATGAATTCCTTTATTTACCAGCTTCGAAGAGCCATTTATTAAGTGCCTACCTCAACAAAATAAATAATTAAAATATAGAATCGATGAATCAAGATAGATCTAACACTTATGACTTCGCCGCTATAGGTATAGGACCGTTCAATTTAGGGCTGGCTGCACTAACTCAGCCAATCAAAGGACTGAAAGGAATATTTTTCGATCAAAAAGAAACGTTTGAATGGCATCCGGGAATGATGATTGAGGGAACGCACTTACAAGTGCCTTTTATGGCGGATCTGGTCACAATGGCCGATCCAACAAGTCCCTACTCCTTCCTAAATTACTGTAAGCAGGCTGGTCGCTTGTACAATTTTTATATCAAAGAAAACTTTTACCTGTTGCGTGAGGAGTACAATCTCTATTGCAAATGGGTGATTGAGCAATTGGAACAGCAGTTACATTTTGGGCAGCGAGTAGAGCAAATTGAGTATAGTGAAAGCCGGGCTTGTTACAAGCTGACGGTATTAGATATCAATGAACAAAACTATTATTTTTATTATGCCCGAAAATTGGTCTTTGGTACCGGAAACACACCCTATATTCCTGAAACGTGTAAAGGCATTCAAAACAAAACACATACGGCCTCTTATCTAAGAGACAGAGCCGAAATTCTGGAGCAGAGATCAATCACCATTATTGGTGGTGGACAAAGTGCAGCAGAAGTATTTATCGACCTGCTCCGGGAAATAGACATGCATGATTTCGAGTTGAACTGGATTACAAGGTCTAATCGGTATTTCCCATTAGAATATTCTAAGTTGACCCTTGAAATGACCTCTTCTGATTATGTGGATTATTTCCATCAGCTACCTCCAAGGAAAAGGGATTGGTTAATCCAGCAGCAAAAATCCCTTTATAAAGGGATAAACTTTGATTTGATCAATGAAATTTATGATTTGCTTTATGCTAAAAGCCTGAAAAATAAGCTTCCGGTCAAAATTTTAAGTTGTTCCGATATGCGACAGGTATCGGATTCAGACGGGAGGTTACGGGTAAAGCTGTTTCATCACGAACAGGAAAAAGAATACAATCATGATACCGATTACCTTATTCTGGCTTCTGGTTATGAAACTAAAATGCCTTCTTTCTTGGAGCCAATACATGACCGGATAAAATGGGATGAAAAAGGAAGATTTGCTGTCAACCGAAATTATAGTATAGACGCAAATCATGAGATTTTTGTGCAAAATGGAGAGCTGCATACGCATGGTTTTGTCACACCTGATTTAGGCATGGGGGCTTATCGAAATGCTTACATTATCAATGAAATAACAGGAAAAGAATATTTCGACCTCAAGCAGCAGTGGACATTTCAGCACTTCGGTGCTCTTGATGATCAGCAATCTGAAGTACACAATGAATTAGCTTCGTTTGATTATGCCTATTAACTTTTATTTCAAGTGCAAGATCATTTAAAAAAACAATCTCCGTATCCATACTTCTTGTCTATTGCATTTATTGCGGTGCTGGCTGAATTTTTGTTAGTCCCGTTCTATCCTCAATTTTTTGAACAGACGTTTGGCATTACATCTATTGGACATACCGGATATTACTTTACCGCGTGTCGGTTAGTCTTACTGGTTGGTTTTCCTATCTGGGCAAAAATGGCTTATAAGGTTAGACCTATCTATTTGTTGATTGTTTCTCAGTCAATAGCAGGGATACTCAGTTTAATATGTTATTATATACTTTCGATTGAGTGGTTCTGGATTGTTTCGTTAGCCATGTTACTATTTAAAAGCGGCTATTTGCTGATATATCCTTTGCTAATTCAATATGGGTCAGCGCAAAAACAATTAAAAACTATTGGTATTTTGAGCGTATTTATACATCTGGCTACTCTTTTATCTACATGGTTAGGGAGTTACCTGTTTGAATATTCTACGCTTAAGACTGCGTTTATTTTTATTGCTATTGCCGACTTTTTGCAAATGGGAATATCCTTTGTATTAGTACCTAAAGACATCAGATTGATAAAGGAAAATAAAGAAGCTCATACGGCATCACAGACAAAAGAAAATTTTAGCGTATTATTTTTTATATCCTTTTTGTTCTTTTTTGCTACTACGCTTATTAGGCCATATTTCACTAAATTTCTTGAATTCAGCAGTAGTCAACTCAGTGCATTGCAGGAAGGAGTGATTTTTAGTATTCCGAGTATCGTTGCATTAGTGACCTTTCCTTTTCTGGGTAGGATTTTAAAAAAACAGGATGCTTCGCTCAACCTTTCGTTATTCTTTCTGCTTGGTATTTTTGGATTGGCTTTGCAAGTATCAGGTATACTATATGCTATTATCGCCGGAAGGATCATTTATGGCATTGCAATTTTTGTTTCATTCGCCGCTATAGATCTTTTCTTATTTCAGCATAGTTCTCCTAATTCGTATACTGTCAGCTATAGCAAGCTTCATGTTTTTCAAAACCTTGGTTTATTGATGGCGCCATTATTGGCAGGAATCGTTGCGGAAAAGTTTAATTACCAGGTGCTATTTTTTTACAGTATCGCTTTTCTTCTGGTTAGTCTTGGATGTATTCCTTTTTTAACCAACAAGAGAAGCACAAAAGTTCTCAATTTCAAATCAAACTAAACCATGAAACTGCCATGATGTATTCACCACAATTAGCGTGAGTATATCATGGAGGTTTCCTCTGACCACAAAAAATAAATTTTAAACAAATGAAAAAAGTATTCACTAAACATCCATCTTTTCGAGGGGTAGAAATACTTACCGAAGAAAACTGGAATATTGTTAATCGAAGATATGTTGTCAAATCGATCAGCGAATTGATGCATGAATTATTGCTCATGCCAAAAGAAGTCGAAGTGCTTGATGATGGCGGGATTCAATTTTTGCTGGATACAGATGACCCTGCTATTCAGTATACTTTTATCGGTTATGCTCGCGCTATGGGGCATTGGTATATCCCGGAGTCATCATTAATCAAGACCGTTAATGGGGATACCCAAAATGCAGATGGTTTGGCTTTTTATTTGGAACTGGAGAAAACTATAGCTATTGATCCTTTTACACTGACGCGATTTTTGGACGAAACATATAAAACACTTTACGCCGATGCTTATATGCGTGTCAGATCTGATATTCCTGTGGAACAATTAATTGACATGGATAGTCAGGATATAGAACACCGAATGAAAGGTCATCCCTGGGCTACTGTAAACAAGGGTAGAAATGGATTTAACATCAATGACCATGAAAAATTTGCCCCTGAATCAGATAGAACAGTACAACTGTCATGGGTAGCTGTGCATAAAATAAGGGCTTCTTATCAATCAACTGCTCAATATTCTTTTGCAAGTTTGATGGAGCAGGAGTTGGGCAGGGATTTGATTAGTTCATTTCATAGCATTTTGGAAAAATCTGGTGTAAATCCAGAGGATTATTTCTTTATCCCGATTCATGACTGGCAATGGAAAAACAAACTGGTATTTTATTTTGCGAAAGATATAGCCAACAAGATGCTTATCCCTCTACGGACGGGTACAGACAATTACTCGCCACAGCAGTCCATCAGGACATTCTTTAATTTGACACATCCTGAAAAATGCTATGTAAAAACCGCCATATCTATTTTAAATACATCCGTTTATCGAGGGCTATCACCAAAGAAGTTAAAAAGAGCTCCGTTTATTACGGAGTGGATTCAAAGTCGCTTGGCAAATGATGGCTATTTGCAAGATTTGGGTTGTATTTTCCTTGGTGAGATAGCTTCTGTAGCTTATGAACATCCACATTTTGGAGCAATAGAAAATGCTCCTTACCAATTTAAAGATATGCTTGGGGTCATTTGGAGAGAGAGTGCACAACCGCATTTAGATACTGGTGAAAAGATGATCACGATGGCAGCACTAATGCATGTTGACGAAGAGGATGGATCGTTTATGAAAGCCCTGATAGATAAATCTGGCCTAAGCCCGCAGCAATGGATAGAAAAATATCTTGATTGTTATTTTAAACCGCTATTGCATTGTTTTTATCATCATGGATTATGTTTCAGTCCACATGGTGAAAACACGATGCTGATTTTGGAAAATTACATCCCTAAGCGGATAATCATTAAGGATTTTGTAGAAGAAATTCATTTGAACCAAGATGAATATAAAAAGGCTCCTGAACAAATTCGTCAAATAATTAAGGAAGTCCCGAATGAGTACGTATCCTTGTTTATTCTGTCTGGAATATTTGATGGCGTATTTAGATACATTTCCAACATAGCCAAGACTTATTTTGATTATCCCGAAATTCAGTTTTGGAGCCAGGTAGCTGCTGTAATTAGGTCATATCAACAAGAACATCCTGAGTTAGAATATGCATTTCAAAAATTTGATCTGTTTGTTCCGGAGTTTATTCGAGTTGGATTCAATAGAGTTAGATTATTGGAATACGGTTATAATGATAACACGGACATACCAGAGCTCAACGCATGTGGTAACCATAAAAACCCTATGGTTGCATTTGCTGAAAATGAGATGGAGTTAGTATAAATTTAAAAACACTAAAGGCTGCCTATTGGATACAAGGGCAGCCTATGTTATTCATAGACTATTTTTGGTGCGTGTCAACTAAAGCTTGGTTTTGCACGCTGTACCATATACAGTTCCATGAAGTTAAATTTTTTTATTTTAATCAACTTCTCAGGATAAATGGTAGATATCGTAAATATAGTTCTTGTCATTGTGTACTTTGCGGTCATATTGACTATTGGTTTCCGGGCTAAAGGAAATAAAAAAAATGAGCAGGACTTTTTTTTGGCAAACAGAAATGTTGGCTTTCTGGCTTTAACGGCAACGCTCGTCGCCAGTATGATCGGAGGAAATGGCTTAATATCAATGATGTCTTTTGTCTATCAGTATGGCCTATCTACATTATGGGTGCCATTTGGATTATTGCTCGGTTTTTTGGTTACCGTAATTTTCGCTCCTAAAATCAAGAAGTTGTCTGATGAAAACGGCTTTTATACGTTGCCGGACTTTATTCACAATAAGTATGGAAAAAGTGCGGGTATTTCGACTGCGTCCATTCTCTTTTTGATTTATATCGGATATTTTCTTACGCAGTTTATTGCAGGCGGAGTCATCCTGTCCACGATCACGGGCTGGTCTTATGCCTTCTCGGTTGTATTAATGGGAGCAGTAGTGACTTTGTATATAACTGCTTCAGGATTTAATGCCGTTATTAAGACAGATATCGTTCAGTATTTTATACTACTTCTTTTGGTGGTACTTTCCCTTTCATTATTTGCGAACTCCGGAGAAATTGATCCAAAAAATCTTAGCCTAATGGCTGCAAATCCTGTAGATATTATCACTTTTCTCGTTTATGGATTGGTAGTTATCACTATCGGAGCAGAAGTATGGCAAAGAATCTATGCCGCTAAAGATATTAAAACCATAAAAAAATCACTTATTTGGTCAGGGGTTTTTACGGTGATTATTTTTTCCTTTATTGTTCTTATGGGACTTTTTGCCCAAACCAGATTTCCTGATGCGGTACCTGAAAAAGCGCTCGCTTTAGGATTTTCCAGTTTGCTTCCCAATTACCTAAAAGGAATTGGTTTGGTTGTTTTATTTGCCGCAATCATGTCATCACTTGATACTTTTTTATTTGTGCTATCCACCAGTGTCAGTAAAGATTTTATCAGTAAATCAAAAAGATTATCGCAATATAAGTTTGTAACTAACCCTCAGGTTATTTCTGTGGTCATTGGGATAATTGGAATAGTATTAGCCCTAATTCTTGATTCTATTGTAAGCGTACTTCTGTCAGTTGCAGGTATTTACTTCGTTTTATTTGCCCCTATAATTTTTTCATTTCGATTTAATCTGAAGAAGGAAGCAGTAATTTTAAGTTTGATTGGAGGAGTACTGGTATCCATCCTTGCATTTATTATACTAGGCATAACAACAGAGACGGCTTTATTGTCTTTTCCTGCATCATTTGTTCTTTTGGGAATTGGCCAACTGATTTTCAGAAAATAAGTGTTTTGATTGGCATAAATTTTATTCCATAAAGTGTATTATTTCTTTATAAAGTACCAATGATGTACTTAAGCAAAATAAGAGAGCATAGGACAAAGCTTCGCAGCTGAATGATTAGTGACTATTGTTGATTGTTTTACAAAAAAAGTTTGTGTTGAGAGAAAATTTATAAAAGAGACCATCTAGAAAGAATACCAAATGGGCATTTGAGAGGTTCTCAAAGTATCAAAAATCGTGACTCTCTTTCTCTTCAACCATACTGCTTAGCAGGTATATTCACACTAATCTTTAATAAGCTATAACTTTATCTTTTAATGTCATTAGTTAGTGTTTCTAAGAAAATAGTACTTTTTAAAAGAAAACAATGTTCCTGGCTTATAGAGCGTGTTTTTTTGAGATTTCGATGTACAAATAGCCATTGAATCATTTTTGAGATTTTAATGAAAACGCGATAAAACCCCCGGTTTTGGGTCTACCTACAATTCGTCCAAAATTCAGATGAATTTTTGAAAAATTGATTCCAAAGTATAAAATAGATTGGATTTATTATTATCAAACATTTTACAATCTTGGTCATTGCAGTTTTGTGATCCTGATTAACAAAAATTTAATCCCCACAATGCCTGTATATGTGTAGCTATTAGTTTCTGAGGTGACTATGTCATTGACTTTTCAGCCATTAATTTTCCAGGTGTCATTCCAAATTTATTTTTGAATGCTGAGATAAATTTACTTGTATTACAATAACCAATTTTATCCGCAATTTCGTTGACATTGTATTTACCGGAAGAGATCATACTCCAACTGTATTTCATTTTTATATTGTGTACATATTGATGAATTGTTGTTTGAAAATAGTCTTTGAAAGTCTTCTTTAACTTCTGTTCATTCATCCCAATATTCCGGGCGAGCTGTGCTATGGTTGGAGGTGTCCTATAGTTTGTTTCCAGGATTTTTTTTGCCAATTCCATGCGTTGTTGATCTCCTGTTTTTACCGGAAGGTCAATAGTTTCATTATAAACAATCAATAGTTTCAACAACTCGCAAACCAGGCTTTGTGTGGAGAGTAGCTTAAATATCCCTTCTTCTTTATTATTCCAAATCTGATCTAAAATCGCCCTGAGTTTCATGTTGACAGGGTAAATTTTATGCCTGCTAGTTTTGTTTATTAATCTGAACAAATTTTTTTTGATGTTGAAAGGAAGAGTGGGTTGGTTTGAAATTACTTTCTTAAGTATCCCTTTCCTGATGATCAAGTCTAAGGATTCAAAGCACTCTTGTTTTGGTTTTAGTTGAATATCTGAGGGTGAATCAAATAGGTTAATTTTAAAATGTCCCTTACGAAGATTGTAACTTCCTACGCTATTAATTACGTCTAGATTGGCTGCCCTATAAAAACTTATTTTTAGGTGATCTTTAAATGAGCCTTGATGATAAGAAGATGGTTCTTTTATATTTAGCCTATTAAATATTAAAAAGATACCTGACTGCAACTGAATACCTGCCATTGATCCTGAATATGCTGAATTTCCAAACTGACAAGTAGATTCGAGTTTGTGTGTTTCGTATTTTCCTTTGTTGGCATCTGCTACAAAACTTAAATATTGATGTACTGAATTGTTATCGGTGAGTGCTATCATTTCTGTGTTTATTTAGAATCATCCAAATTGATACTATTTTTCTTAAACCCTTAGGAAAGAAAAAAGGTTTCTGTTCGGCTTATTTAAACAAAATTTTATTGAGGAATAATAAATTATAGTTATTGTATATAATATATTTTTATTTTGAATTAGAGAAATTCAAAATATTATTTTCAGTAGGTACACATAATGATATTATTTTCAATGAGCGCGGTTATACACTAATTCATCATACCTTATAATAGCTTAATAGCTATGGGGAGGAACTATTTGTGGTGAATAATCCTATCTAATTTGGCACTAGTTCATTCATTAGATCACAAAAAAATGTAGCATGAAATGTCTCTGTTAAAACTAATAGTATCCTATACGGGATACCTGTTTTTTCAGGCTCACCATTCAGCGTTTCAAAACCTTGATTCATCCATCAGCGTCATGCATTTCAACCAGAATTCCATTAGGGATACACTTCACTATTTTATTCATAGGCTTAATCGCTGCATTTCACCTCAAGTTAGCTATCTCCTGCGTTACGTTGCAAAATGTCTTAGAATTCCATCTAACTAAAATGGCACCTATTCGAAAATCAAAAACTTACAAAGGCACCTGGCACTTGTTAGTTAGCTATTTTATGTTACAGAGCCGCCCTAGCGGTGCAATGTCTTGAAATGCAGGTTAATGAGGATTCACCATCCATAGTAAATCATTTAGTGCTGGTTCAGAGTTTTTGGAGCGCTATTCATTTATGAAAGATTCTACTAATACACATAGATTATATTGCTGCCCAAAATATAGGTGTATCACATATGATTTCTCTGGGAAATTCCTTTTAGTATAATGGCTATGATATTGATACCAGAACCTTATGTGAAGACTCTCAAATATGGCATTCTAAATTTTATGATTAGTCAGAAACCAAGTGCTTACAAGTATTCCTAAATTACATTGTTCTTCATGATCTATGCTCGTGTTGATTCAAACCTGTTTCCTTTTCTGGAAGCCATTCCAAGGTGCTGTGTGTGCCAAGATGCACGACTGCATCAGCATTGTAACCGAATTGTAAATACAGATAAAAAGCAATGTATTAGTGATGGGCGGAATGGAAACATCATGATGCATCACATTTAAATCTTGCAACCACCCGCAAACCGGCTGAGGAGTGAGTAGCACATTTCCATATCGCACCGATGGAATCACAAAATATTTCTTTTCGTTTTTATCCTTCCAAATCATAATGGAGCTTTCCTCCGGCTTTCCCCACTGCTGCTCAATCTCCTTCTTTTAGGGAGCCAGAAAGCCTTGCATACCATTTTAGATACAGTTCCATCGAAACCAGCGTTGTCTTTCCTTTTGCTACCAGTTTATCTATCTCTTTAGGTGCCCACTCGCCATGTTGAGTCCATAGTTGGAGACCTTTTCGAAGACATCCTCTTCGGTCGGTGGATTGTCTCCGACATTATATCCTTCACTTTTCATACGCTCAAGGATGGAGTATAGGCTATTTGGTACTACGTTGAGGTAACTGGCTCCCAATAGCTCCTTCCCTGGCGGGTGATTGTAGTAAATCAATGCAATTTGCTTTTCCTCATTCGGCTTATTTTGCAAGACATAGATCTTCTGTATGCGCTTGAGTAGACGCTTAACTTGAAACAAGATAGAGCGTTTTTCAGTCCTCCTTGCGTTTGAGTTTGCGGGCTCTTTGCTGCTGGTGACAATGGGCTGCACCATTCCTGCCTGCTCAGGAATATTCAAAAACAGGAACCTCAATCGATGAATTAACAGGATCATTGCTCTTCAACTGCAGGTTAGTGGTGTAGATACCACTCACTAAGTTTGGCGATGCATTTAAAACGACTCCTATGTCTTGGGAGGCGGCCCCCGCAGGTAATGTCCCCGAGGAAGCGCTCACGGTTAACCATCCAGGAATAACTTTTGACCGTGTGTACGAAAAGCCACCACCGCCGCCTTCACTTCGGCCCTCCGTCCAACTTGTAAATACCACATCATAATACGCATCTTCTGCTGTTAGGTAAAGAGACAGTGTATCATTAAGGTAGAACGGTGGGCAAAACTCAACAGCATTTCTCCAATCAGTGTAATTACTCTCCGGATTTGCGGTGGACCCTCTCGCCCATAGCGTTCCAGATGGAGAAATATCAAAGTTATATCCTTCCTCTTCAATATCATTGAAGAGTCCTTGATTATGCTGCCAGGTCAGACACACGTCATCAGTGATGCAATCCTGATTTTCCAAAAGGGTCCAGTCGGAAGAATCCGCTTTTAAAAAAACTGTCCGATTTATATTCCAATTTAAGCTCGTATTTCCTTCGCTGTTTATTAGCTATGTTCAGCAGCTGAGTAAACGTTTCTCCGGTGGATAAGGCCCCACTCAGACTATCCAGTGAAATAGCTATCATCGGAGGCGCTACCCCAGACCCAGTTAGGGAAACGACCAGCGAGTCCTCATCCGGATCATTGCTAAAAAAGATCAATACAGTGTCATCTATTTCTATGGATGATGGACGGTACACAACGACCAGATCTAATTCTTCCCCTGCGTAGATATGATTGCATGGGGTCTTGATCGTTTTAGTTGGCGAAGCACACACTGAAGTGTTGTTTTTTAATGATCTATGATAGGTTTCCACCGCCCACCTCCTTTGATAGGTCGTGGTAATAGAGGAGTAAGTAGCCGTCAAATCAGCAGTTACTAAATAAAGGATACCTGTACTATTGTCTTTGTTTTTGAAGACTTGTCTGCAGAGTAGCAGGGGCTTTGAATACCCCTTAAGCCATACGCTCACAGGTGTATCCTCCTGCAGTTCCAGCGATTGGACGGGCACATACTCCGTTTTTGTGGAGTCCGTAGCATCGACCAATGCTCCCTGCCGATTGGCTT
>JBCDKO010000101.1:0-16087 GCA_038746525.1 Bacteroidota bacterium | reverse complement strand
AGCTCGATTTCGAGATTTTTCAACTAGTCACAGGTACATCAGCTACGTCGTTCGCTGCGGATCGAAGTATAAGCATACATCTTCACCTTGCTGCCTAGTATCTGATACACCTGTGACTTTCTCAGCAAGCCCTACTTACACAACGTTTCGATTAGATGCTTTTAGAGATTTTTCGAAAAGTCCGGGTTACAGACGATAGCTGGACGTTGTGATCCATTGGAATCCCAAAATGAACAAACACTTACCTTGAAAGGAATTATTGAAGCAGGCACTTAGTAATATGAAAAATGAGGGTTATCATGTATACGTGCACATTTGGATTTAGAAATCTGCTGATTTGTTGTGCTCACTTTATCTGAATGATTCATTTTCTTTGTTTGCAGTCCGCCAGAGTTATTATCAAGGGCACCTCTAAAAACTCAGTTCATGAATTTGAGGTAGCGTTTTTTTCTGAGACAAGAGGTCAAAAACGGCGTTTAGCGGCGTTGAATAAGTATTTTGATAGCGAAGTATCAGGAAAAAAAGATCATCTCAAAAATTGAAAGTGGGTTTTTAGAGGTGCCCCCTTAAGTGCCTACTTCAGTAAATCCATTCTATTGTGAGTATTCAAGTGCTTTTTTCACTTCCTGAAAGCGTTAGGATACTCCTGATGCATTAGCTTGTTGGAGCAATACTTTTACTGCAAAATTCGTGTCAGCATCATCGTCAATCAGTAGTATTCTTTCTTATTTACTCATAGAGTGTATTTTTTGATATTGTAAAATAAAAAGTTGATCCTTTCCCAACTTCTGATGTTAACCATATTTTACCATTGTGTAATTCAACGATTTTTTTGCAATGAGCGAGCCCTATTCCCGTACCTTCATATTTGTCTCGCGTGTGTAAGCGTTTGAATATTTTAAAAATTTCTTCAAAAAACTCTTCATCAATTCCTATTCCATTATCGGCGACCGAAAATTGATAGGCTGTATCGAGTTCTTCTACCTCGATGTTGATAATGGGTTTTTCGTTGATTCGGGAATATTTTATGCCATTGGAGATCAAATTTTGTAGTGCTATCGTTAGATCAGTTTCTGTAGCACGGATGGTTATATTTTCACCGATATAATTTACGGTTGCCTGGTATCTACTGATTAAATCTCCCATTTCGGTTTTGATTTGCTCAACCAGGTCTTCTATGCTAATCTCTGTTTTTTCTTTAGGTGAGGTAATTTTCGAATAATCCAATATCGAACGAATAAGTTCTTTCATTCTATTGGATGACCTGATAATAATATCAATGCTGTATTTTTCATCTTCATTCAGCTGATCTTGTATGTTCTGTAAGATCATCGAAGATGAAAGGATAGAGTTTATTGGCTCTTGTAAATCATGTGATATGATATAATTATATTGCTCGAGTTCTTTATTTTTTTCTTTCAATCGTTCATTAGCATTCATAACAACGGTGATATTGTTATGAGCGCCCAACATTCGGACTGCTTTTCCTGTTTTGTCGCGTACGGCAATTCCTCTGCATCTAATATAAACTGTTGAACCGTTTTTGTGTGTATATCTTACTATTTGGTCGTAAGGATGGTTGGGGTCTTCGACGTGTTTTTTAAAGTTTTCAAGGGCTATGGCGAGATCTTCTTTATTGATGATATCTTGCCAGGCGGATGATTTATGGGGCATTTTAGAAGGATCATATCCAAACTCTGTCCAGAATTCTTTGCTCATCCATTCATTTTCAGGTTCTTCTATATCCCAATACCACAATCCATCTAATGACCCCTGCTGGAGGAACTCAAATATTGAATCATCTGTTTTTATTAAATTGTCTAATTCTTCTTTTAAATAATTTTCCATATTATCATTTTTCTTTTTAACTGTTATTTGTTGTTGATCTAATCAAGAAATTAATTATATATAATAGCATCCTTTGCGAAACCTGCCTTTCGCTCAATTCTTTGTTACTCAATCGTTAAAAAGCTTCATTTACAGACTGTGAACTGTGGTTTTGAACGGTTGAAAGCCTTGATTGGAACCAAAAATCAGGTTTTGCAAAGGATGCTGCTACTCAATCATTGGTAATGGTGTGGAGTTGTCATCCTTTTCTTTCGTTTCATAATAAAATTCTTGTAGTCGGTTTGTGGATGAAGTATTTTGTTGCGTGTGTGTTGTTTGATCATTTGAATAGCGCCAAAATATCAGCTATTCCTTCTTTGGTTAATGGTTTGTGGATATACTTGTTGATTTTTTTATTTCCCAGCGCTTTTTTTTCGTCTTCTATGTTTCGGGACGAAGTCACCATCATCACCATCATTTTTGCTTGTTTTGTAGCGGGCAGTTTATCGTATTCGTCCAAAAACTTCCAGCCATTCATTATAGGCATATTGATGTCTAGCATAAGTAAATCAATTCCGTCGTTAGCAGCCTGTAGATACTCGAGTGCTTTTTCTCCTTCCTGAAATTCTAATATTTCATTCGCGGCCTCGACTTGTTTGAGTAGTATTTTGTTGCAAAGGTTGGTGTCAGCGTCATCATCAATGAGCATTATTCTTTCTAATTTATCCATTGTATAGATTTTTGTTGTATGAACCGAAGTTTGATCTTTTTTAGTTTAGTAAGGTTGAGAAATGAACCTATTATGTAATTTAACGACTTTATTAAAAAAATCAAGGAGTGATCAGATGATAATTTTTTCAATAAACAGTTATCTCGGGCATACCTATTTTTCGGTCCGAACCTTATCATTATTCATTTTATTGGAATCCTTTGAAAAACCCGCCTTTTGGCTCAACTCTTCGTTACTCAAAATATCAAAAAAGCCTCATTTACCATCCATTAAACTACGTTTTTGAAATTCCGAAAGCCTAGATTTGAACCAAAAATCCAGTTTTGCAAAAGATTCTATTATATTGTTTAAGGCGACTTTTAAAAACCCATTTATTGACCAAAAACGGGGGAAATCTTACATTTTCTCTAATCATTTTTTTCAATTTCAGAACTCCTGACTCGACCCTTTAAATTCTTTAAAAATAGGTGCGTCTCGTAAATCTATTTGTCGTAATCCTGTACCATTTCAGTTCAAAAACATCTTTTATGGTTTAAAAAGGGAAATTTGCGTCAGTCATTACGGTGTTTTTGCGACATTGATTTTTACGTCGGGTCAGGATTTCTGAATTGATACATCAGTGTATTTTGATTGTTTGATCAGGGCTTGCCGAGAAACAGAGGCTAGTTATTTCTATGGTGACTCCGGTAATACTTTTTAGGGTATACTTTCTCACGGCATCTGTGCATCAGATTGAAGATTTTGGCTAAAAAAGGCGATGCAAATTGACTTTTTCATTTAGAGGTAAAATTTATCGGAATGGCTTTGTTTGGCCAACTTTACACGAATTCCTACATCCACTTGGGGCCGATTTTGACGTGACGTTTTATCTTGAGTAACTCTAATTTTAGATGCTAGGGGAAAACAAAATGGCACATAGGATTTTTTCTTCATCCAAGAGAAAATCGATTCGTCATTAAAAACTTCTGCTCTATCTTGACGAGCTTACTGTTATCTACTAAAAATGCATGGGCACTTTTGACCAAATCCTGAAAGAAAAGATCGAACCCATATTCGTCCCTTTATTTGAAAACTCCTCGACGTCTCCATCAATCTCCATCAAAGAATCCTACGAACGCAAAGACCAAGGGGCATTCACTTAGCTTCCCTCACGCCATCTACTTCCCAACTTCAGGTTGAGTATATGATTACATCTTCTTCTCAGGTTGGTTGTAACTGACGCAACCAAGACTTTCTCAGCAGACACTAATTAGTGTCTCTAAAGAAAAGACTAAAAACACGCTTATTGACAACCCGCAGCGTAGTTTTTCAGCAAAATAATGAATCGAATCTATTTTATACTTTGGAATCAATTCTCAATTCCTCAAAAATTCATTTGAATTTTGAACGAATTGAAGGTAAACCTGTGATTTTATTGCGTTTTCATTAAAATTTCAAAAAAACGAGCTCCATGAGCTAAAAACATCATTTTCTTTCAAAAGATACTGTTTTCTTAGAGACACTAATTACTGCATTAAGTGCTTTCAATACCCCTCATCTCAATCGAAAATCATTCATTCTCTCCTCAATGCTGAGTCTCCAGAAGTCCTCTTAATGATTCAAGGTTTAATGGTTTTTCAAGATAACCAATGACATCAGGGTAAGTTTTGGCCCTCAATTTATCTTCCGGGTAAATGGAAGTTGATAACATGACCACACAGGTATTTTTGCTTTTGAGAAGACCTTCTTTTATGCATGAATCCAAAAAGTCCCATCCTTTTAACCCAGGCATATTAACATCGAGGAGAATAAGATCCGGAAAAGGGTCAGGCCCTGTGGTTAGATAATCGAGTGCTTTGCTTGCATCTGTCCGGAAAGTGAGTGAGCATGCGCTGTCAGCATCTTCAAACTTGAGTCTTGTTAAGAAATTCGTGTCGTCGTCATCATCAACAATAAGAATATGTTTGGATTTAAGAGTCATAAACCATCAATTTTTCTTTGATTGCTTGATTTTTTAAATAAACCTTAAAGGTAGAGCCTTTACCTTTCAGGCTATCGAATCCGACGCTTCCACCCAACGATTCTACCTGAGATTTTGTAATGTATAGCCCAATTCCCTTACCTTCTACCTTATCTGTATGAATACGACTAAACAATCCAAATACCTGGTCTTTGAAATGTGGGTCGATTCCTATGCCATTATCCGTTACTGATAATATGACTGTGTCCTCGGACTTTTTCGCGCGTACCTTTATAATGGGCTTCCTTTCCGGGGCTTTGTATTTGATGGCATTGGTTAAAAAATTTTGCAGTATGCTGCGAATGTGGCTAGGTATATAATTGATGCTTGATATTTCGCTAAAATCCCATGTCACCTGTGCCTGAGTTGCCTTTACCTGGTCCTCAATTCCAGCTAAAACATCAGACAAGGCCGTCTCAAAATCAATGGCTTTCACCTCTTCATCAAGGGTTTTCTTGTGCGCCACTACCGTAATGAGGTCTGTCAATGTCTCATTGATCCGATCTACGTTTTTACGAATTTTTCCAAATATTTCCTGGCTGTTTTCCGGTATTGTTGTTCTCTTTTGATAAACATCAATATACCCTTTCAAATTCATGAGGGGAGCACGCAAATCATGCGTTGCAACGTATGCAAATTGATTCAACTCTTTATTAGCGCGTTCCAATTCTTCGGCTTTCTCCTTTAGTTGGTTTTTTGCTTCATTCACATCTTCCATGATGTTCAGTGCAGCCAAATGGGACTGTTTTAGTTCCTGGTTTTTTACTTTTAGTTCGTTGATAACATTTTCTCTTTTCTGCTCCTCTCTTTCTTCTAATTCGTAATAGCGGAGAAACATATTTATTTTGGCAAGAAGGATTTCTTCTTTCAATGGTTTAAAAAGGTAGTCATAGGCACCCAATTGATAGCCTTTTTTCACACTGAATTCATCTTGATTGTAGGCGGTCATAAAAATAATTGGAATATGGGCGGTACTGGGGTTGTCCCGCATAAGTGCCGCCATTTCTATACCATTCATTTCCGGCATGTTAATATCGATCAATACCAGGACAAATTGTTCCCGTAGCAAGATAGAAAGTGCTTCCTGGCCCGATCCAACGCTGAGAATAGATACCTCTAATTTTGACAACAATCTGGTTATTGCCTCTCGTTGTTTTTTATCGTCTTCTACAACAAGAATATTGACCTTCTCGTTTTTATTTTTTCTCATCCCCATCCATTGTCTTTAATTGTTCTCCGGTTACCTACGAGTTCATCACTATTGGAAAAAGTTCATCAATACCGGAAAACCAGAGTAATATAGTGATCAAATTATTTTTTTGCGATAGATGTGTGCAGCATCATCTACAAATTCAAACTGTGAATGAACTTCTAGAAATTCTAACGATTCCGTATTTCCCAAGCACAGAAATCCATTGTGACATAAGCTATCAGCAAATAGCTTGAGTACACGGTTTTGCAGGTGCCGATCAAAATAGATCAGCACGTTTTTACACACAATCAATTGCATTTCGGCAAATACTCCATCAGTAACCAGGTTGTGCCGTGAAAAAGTGATGGAATCAATAAACTCCTGGTTCATTTTTGCTGACTTATACCTCACATGATAATAGTCGGTAAACGTACCCTCACCTCCAGTCCGATTATAATTGACAGTATTTCTTTTCATTTCATGCAAAGGGTAAATGCCTTTTTGCGCAATGCCCAACGAACGATCATTGATATCGGTCGCATATATTTGCGTTCGATGTAACATTGCTTCTTCTTTTAAGAGGATGGCCATTGAATAGGCTTCCTCACCTGTTGCACATCCTGCATGCCAGGCATTGATGTACGGATAAGTCTTCAATTGGGGGATTACTTTTTTGCGTATAACTTTATGAGATTCGGAGTCCCGAAACATTTCCGTAACGGTAACAGAAAGTTCTAACAATAATTCTTCAAAACGTTCTCTATCACGCAGGATAACAGGAATAATCTCAGAAATAGAAGATAACCCCAATTGGTTTCGATATTTTTCGAACCTGTTTTTTATGGTTGATCGCTGATAGTGCCTAAAATCGTAACCGTACTTACGTCTAATCGCTTCTATCAATAAATCTATTGCTATTTCCTCTGCTTGTTGCATACCTTTTTGAAGTTGATTCTACGCCTCATCTAAATTGAAACGCATTCCTTTTCCCCTCAATTCTGAGTTTTTTAAAGGCCCCATTACTGATTGCCTTCGTAGAGCCATACCCGCATCATATTGAGCAGCCGATCCATCACAATGGGCTTAGTGAGGTAATCATTAGCCCCGGCTTTCAGGCATTTTACTTTATCTTCCGGCATTGCCTTGGCAGTTAGTGCTATAATCGGGAGCTTCTCAAACTGCTTTATTTTTCTAATTTCCCGCATTGCTTCATACCCATTCATCACCGGCATCATGATATCCATCAGCACGAGTTCGATGCCTTTTTCTTTCATCAACTTTTCAAGCGCCATTTCACCATTATCGGCCATTTCTACATTCATGCCTGCGTCTGTCAATATTTTAGACAGGGCGTAGGTGTTGCGCATGTCATCATCTGCCAACAATATTTTACGCCCTTTTAATAAATTATCCGGATCGTGTAACTGACTTATTATTCTTCGCTGACGTGCGGATAAATTACTTTCCACACTGTGAAGAAACAGCGACACTTCATCCAGCAATCTTTCAGGTGAGGAAACCCCCTTAATGATGATACTTTCAGTATATTCATTCAGTTCTTTTACTTCTTCCTTGGAGAGTTCTTTGCCTGTGTAAATAATAATCGGAATTTCCTTGAGATCCTTGTTGCTTTTTACTCTATTCAAAACTTCAAAGCCAGAAATGTCAGGTAAACGCAAATCCAGTATCACGCAATCGTAGCGATTGGATGATATCTTTTCTACTGCGTCTTCTCCCGCATCAGTAGTTGTGATAGTGATCTCCTTATTTTTAAGGAGTTGTACAATTGCCCGCTGACTGGTATTATCGTCTTCAACCAACAGGATTTCCTTCATAGAAGCTTTGTGAATATTCTCTAATTTCTTGATCACACTGTTCAGGTCAGATTGCGTAGCAGGTTTGGTTAAAAATCCAATAGCTCCTTTTTTCAAGGAGCGTACGTCTTCTTCTTTTGCTGAAATAACATGTACTGGTATATGTCGGGTATGGAGATTGAACTTAAGGTTATCCAATACCTTTAGCCCATCCATGTCCGGCAACATTAAATCGAGAATGATACCATTGGGCTGATATTTTTCGGCCAACAGCAAGCCTTCCTTTCCTTCGTTGGTAACCAATACTTTGTAGTTCTTCTTTTTAACCGCATTTCGCAATATCGACGCAAAATTCCGGTCATCTTCAATAATCAGTATGATATTGTCATTATGACTGATCTGCTCCCTGTCATCTGCTAAAAACGAGGTCTTAACAACTTCTTCCTGTACCTCGAAGGGTTCCACTAAAGGTGTGGTTACTGCTTCTTTGGATGCTTCAATCGCCATGGCCGGTGGAGCGGAAGGGATTAAAGGCAAAAACACAGTAAACGTACTACCTTTTCCTTCTTCACTCTGCAGGTGAATTTCCCCACCGAGTAGTTTTGATAGTTCGCGCGAGATGGTAAGCCCTAAACCTGTTCCGCCGTAATGTCGGCTGGTTCCTCCCTCTGCCTGCTGAAATGCTTCGAAGATGATGAGCTGTTTTTCTTCGGGAATACCTACTCCGGTATCAATTACTGAGAAGGCAATGACTTCTTCGGGAAGCAATTCAATATGCCTAAACCGTGTTTTTTCATTTGGTAGGTGTACGTGAACGGTTACAGACCCTTCCGTTGTGAATTTGAAGGCATTAGACAGCATGTTTTTGATAATTTGCTCTAAACGTTGTCCATCGGTTTGGATGGTAGCAGGTACTTCCTTGGCAGCAGATAGCATGAATTTCAGTTTACGCTCTTTGGCCATTGGCGTAAACTGATTGCGTAAGTTTACCAGTATGCTGTCTACGTTTAGTTCCTCAGACTGGATCAGCATTTTTCCGGCTTCCACTTTGCTCAGGTCCAGGATATCGTTGATGAGATTGAGTAAATCTAACCCACCATCGTATATGATCGTGGCGTCTTTTACCTGCTCTTTGGTAAGGTTTTTTTTGCCGTTTTTGCTTAGTTCCTTTGCTAAAATCAGCAAGCTGTTAAGTGGTGTACGCAACTCATGCGACATGTTGGCCAAAAACTCTGACTTATACTTGCTTACAAGCTCCAACTCCCTTGCTTTATGCTCAATCTCTTCACGTGTGCCTTGTATTTCTTCCTTCTGTTTTTCCAGGTCCTTGGTTTTCGTCTCCAACTCTTCGTTTGCTGATTGCAATTCTTCACTTTGTTGCTTAAGCTTTTCCTGTTGCTCTAGTAATTCTTCTGACTGGCGTTGAGAATCAGAAAGCAGGCCCTGCATTTTCTGGCGGTCCCAGGAAGAATTTACAGCAATGGCAATGTTTTCCGATACAATTCTTAACAGTTCAACATGATTACCTGTGAATGGTTGAAAAGAACCAATTTCTATCACTCCCATTACCTCCCCTTCCAACACAAAAGGCTGTACAATGATGTTTTTAGGTACTTTTTGCCCGAGTCCTGAATTAATGGTCACATAGTCATCAGGGACTTCACTAACCATAATGGGTTCTTTTTCAACGGCAGCCTGTCCTACCAGGCCTTCTCCAAATTTAAACTCGGTTTTTAACGATTTACGTTGCGTAAAGGCGTAACTGCCTGTCAGTTTCAGGTAATCTTCGTTTTCCTTTGCCTCTCTCATGCTCAGGTAGAATACACCTACGTTTGCATCTAGGTATCTTGTAAGGTATGAAATGACATTTTTAGCAAGTGTTGACAGATCTTGTTCCCCACGCATTCGGTCATTGAGGCCTGACTGTCCTGTTTTTACCCAAGCTTCACTTTCGTTTTCATAGGAGATCTGACGCAGATTATCAGTCATTGTGTTAAGTGCAATACCCAGCTGGTCGTTTTCACTTCGCAGCGGCATTTCTACGGTAAAGTCTCCTTTGGCAATGGTATTGGCAGATTTTACGATGGTGATAAAGCTATCCACCATAGCATTTATGTTATCTTTCAGTTCCAATACTTCTCCTTTTACCGCTACTTCAATTTTTTGTGAAAAATCTCCGCTTGTCAACGCAGTCGATACACCTGCAATGTCCCGAACCTGGCTGGTAAGGTTACTGGCCATTAGGTTCACGTTATCTGTTAGATCTTTCCAGGAGCCGCTTACATTGGGAACTTCTGCCTGACCGCCCAGTTTTCCTTCTGTTCCTACTTCGCGCGCTACGTTTGTTACCTCTGCTGCAAAGATGTTCAGTGAATCCACCATTTGGTTGATGGTCGTTTTGAGATCATTGATTTCTCCTTTTACATCAATATTGATCTTTTGGCTCAAATCACCTTCCGCAACAGCGGTGGTAACGGTCGCAATTTCCCTTACCTGCGTAGTAAGATTGCCTGCCATTTGATTTACGTTGTCTGTCAGGTCTTTCCAGGACCCGCTTACATTGGGAACTTTTGCCTCTCCTCCCAGTTTTCCTTCTGTTCCTACTTCCAGTGCCATCCGTGTTACCTCATCAGCAAAAATATTAAGAGAGTCTACCATTTGGTTGATGGTATCTTTCAAATCTGCAATTTCCCCTTTTACATCAATGGTAATCTTACGGCTCAGGTCGCCATTAGCAACTGCGGTAGCCACCTCGGCAATTTCCCTTACCTGGCTGGTGAGGTTAGATGCCATGGTATTTACATTGTTTGTCAGATCAAGCCAGGCACCTGCCACGTTAGGTACTTCGGCCTCTCCGCCCAGCATTCCTTCTGTACCTACTTCACGTGCCACACGGGTTACTTCATCAGAAAAGACATTCAAGGAATCCACCATTACATTAATGGTATCTTTCAAATCTGCGATCTCTCCTTTGGCTTCAATGTTTACCTTCCGGGTTAAATCGCCCTTCGCCACAGCAGCAGCCACATTCGCTATTTCACGTACCTGCCTGGTAAGGTTATTTGCCATCAGGTTTACATTGTCAGTCAGGTTTTTCCAGGTACCCGCCACATTGGGTACCTCCGCAGTACCTCCAAGCACGCCGTCTGTGCCTACCTCTTTTGCTACCCGTGTTACCTCATCAGAGAATATATTGAGAGAATCTACCATCTCATTGATGGTGTCCTTCAACTCTGCTATTTCCCCTTTTACTTCAATGTTAATTTGTTGGGTTAGGTCTCCTTTTGCTACTGCTGTAGCCACTTTGGCAATTTCTCGTACTTGCTTGTTGAGGTTGCTTGCCATAAGGTTTACGTTATCGGTGAGATTTTTCCAGGTGCCTGCCACATCAGGTACTTTTGCCTGTCCGCCTAACAATCCCTCGGTTCCTACTTCCCGTGCTACCCGTGTTACTTCATCAGAGAATGTATTCAAAGAATCTACCATCTTGTTGATGGTATTTTTCAAGTCTTCCACCTCTCCTTTTACGTCAATCGTTATTTTTTGCCCCAGGTCACCGTTAGCTACCGCAGTGGCCACGTTGGCGATCTCCCTTACTTGCAGGGTAAGATTGCCTGCCATTAGATTTACATTATCGGTCAGGTCTTTCCAGATCCCGGCTACATTAGGTACTTTGGCTTGTCCGCCCAAAACACCTTCTGTGCCCACCTCACGGGCTACCCTGGTTACTTCCTCGGCAAAAATGTTCAAAGAACTCACCATTTGGTTAATCGTGTTGGACAATTCCAGTACCTCGCCTCCTTTTCCTTCTTCGCTGATGGTTTTGGATAGGTCACCATTGGCAACAGAAGTTGTTACATTAGCAATTTCTCTCACTTGAGAAGTAAGGTTGCCGGCCATAAGGTTTACATTGTCGGTTAAATCCTTCCAGGTACCCGCTACATCTGGCACGTTGGCCTGTCCGCCCAGTTTTCCTTCTGTGCCTACTTCACGTGCCACTCTTGTTACCTCCGCAGCAAAAATGTTCAGAGAGTCTACCATTTTATTGATGGTACTTTTTAATTCAGCGATTTCACCTTTCACATCAATGGTGATTTTCTGACTCAGGTCACCAAAAGCCACAGCGGTAGCCACATCCGCAATTTCCCGTACTTGTGCGGTCAGGTTGGTAGCCATGATGTTTACGTTATCGGTCAGGTCTTTCCAGGTGCCCGCTACATTGGGCACTTCGGCTTGTCCGCCCAGCTTTCCTTCTGTACCCACTTCACGAGCTACCCGAGTTACCTCTCCGGCAAATACATTCAAAGAGTCTACCATTTGGTTAAGCGTTTGGGAGAGGCTCAATACTTCTCCTCCTTTGCCTTCTTCGGTGATCTTTCGGGATAAATCCCCGTTGGCTACTGATGTAGTAACCTGTGCAATTTCCCTTACCTGAATGGTAAGGTTACTGGCCATGAGGTTCACATTATCGGTCAGGTCCTTCCAGGTACCTGAAACGTTGGGTACACTGGCTTGTCCACCTAATTTTCCTTCTACCCCCACTTCGCGTGCTACCTGTGTCACTTGTTCGGCAAAAATATTAAGGCTTACCAATGTGCGATTGATCACGTCTGCCATGAAGCGAAAATCCCCTGTTACGGTAATTCCGAATTTATCTTCCAATTTACCCCCCGCAATGCTGTTGAGTATCCTGCTTACTTCCAATACTGGTTTTGCAATGGCCTCAATGAGCACATTGATATTGTCAATGAGGTCTTTCCAAACGCCACTGGCCTCCTGATATTCAGCACGGGCGTCCAAATTTCCTTCCACTCCACCTACCCTGGAAATCCTGGAAACTTCCGTGCTTACCCCACCGATCATTTCCACCATGGTATTGTATGCCTCGGCAAGATCTGCGAACTTGTCGTTGCGTTCTTTGGATAAGCGAACGGAAATGTCCCCTTCCCTAAAGGCTTCCAATGCGAACATCAATCGATCAAGTTGATCATGTACATAGTCAATATCCTCGAACATTACTTCATCCGCCACCCTCCGGCCGGTATATCTTCGTTTTCGTGACGATGATCCTATGGTCTTTCCTGTATCAGTGGTCTCTTTGGTCGTGTCAATTGCCGGTTTTTTCTTATCCCTATCTGGCTGTTTAGCCATATTTTTTATGCTGTATTTTAGTAATTCTTATTATTGCTGTTCATTATTTGAATCCTTTGAAAAACCCTCCTTTGGCTCAACTCTTCGTTACTCAAAATTTCAAAACCCTCATTTACGACCCGGTAAACTGCGTTTTTGAAATTCCGAAAGCCTCGATTTGAACCAAAAATCCAGTTTTGCAAAAGATTCTATTCTTCCACAAAGCTGAGATCATATTTAGCCTGTTCTCCTAATCGTCTGTGTAGATCATTGATGTTTTTCTTTAATTCAATCATTCGGATTTCTCTTCCAACCGCTGTTTTGTTGAACCGCGAAAGTGCTTCATTGCTTTGCTCTAATTCTTTTACTTTACTCTGTAGTTTTTGCGCTAGCTTATCGGCCTTTTCATGAGCGGACTTCAGGTTCATGATGTCTATGAAGGTGATGACTACCCCATTGATCATGTTCTGGCTGTTAACAAAAGGGTAAATACGCTGTAAATACCAAATGCCATCTTGTGTTTTTATTTCTTTCTGTTCGTATTTGCCAGACTTTAATACCCGGTGGATAATGGTTAAAAACTCCTTCTCATCGTCTTGACCAAATTTGGAAGTAAAATGTGTAATAGGCCTTCCTACGTCACTTTCGAATACGTTGAACTGATCCGTAATATTAGGGGTGAACTTTCTGATGTTTAATTCGTCGTCCAAAAAAATGGTGCCAATGTGGGTGCTTTTCATCAGGTTGTCCATATCGTTGTTTACGGTGATAAGTTCATCTATTTTATATTGGAGTTCGGAATTAACCGTATGCAACTCTTCGTTGACACTTTGAAGCTCCTCATTCATGCTTTGCAGCTCTTCATTAGAAGAAAGCAATTCTTCATTAGTAGATTGTAATTCTTCATTACTTGTCTCTACGTCCTGGATGGAGGTTTGCAGGTTTTCTCTTGACTCCTTAAGCTCTTCCTCCAGTTCGTTGATGCGCAACATGGCTTTTTTGTTTTCAGGAACATCATTGATTACGGCAACCGTTGAGCGTTGTACTTTTTCCTGTATAAATGTGATGAGGTAGTAAGGAGCGTCAAAGGTTTCTAAGCCAAATGCTTTGACAAGGATATTGATGGTTCGTATTTGATCGTCTTCGCGCCATTTGGCACCTTTATACAGCACTTTTTCTTTTTCTTTTGCAACTTTTCGTAGTGCTGTCCCGGTTGCAATAGACAAACTTTCAGGAAGCATATCCATGACATTCAATGAAAAGTGCTGATCAGGCAGTGTTACATATTTTTTAAAGTTTCCCATTCCATGGATCATGTTGTAGCGATCATCCACGTAGACCGCTGCCACACCAAATTCATCAACCAAGGTGTCATTCAATACCTCTGAGAAAAGGTTGTTTTGAGTAGTTCTTTTTGATTGGCTGTGGATAGGAGGCGTACGAAGATTAATGGTCTTGTTATAATATTGTGAGCCTATCGTCTCTTTTATTGCCTTGGATTTTGATGAGTTGTTCAAATAAAGCTTCCATTTTCGATCTGCTGTGGTGAACAGGGTGCTTTTTTGTCCAATGGATTCGCTTGAACCTAACATCAAAATGGCTCCTTCATTCAAGGCATAGTGAAATTTGGTCAGTAGCATTTCTTGTGTTTCCGAATTGAGGTATATCATCAGGTTTCGGCAAGAGATAAGGTCCAGCTTGTTCAGAGGGGGGTCTTTGATGACATTGTGGCGCGAAAAAATAGCTTGGTTTCGTAATTTATGTACAACCAAATAGTGGTCTCCTTTTTTAAGGAAGTATTTCTCCAACCGCTCAGATGTTAGATCCGCAACGATACTTTCCGAAAAAGCACCTCTGCTGGCAACTTCCAGGGCATTCTGATCGATATCCGTTGCAAAAATTTTGACAGGGTTCTTTTTTCCTTGTTGCGCTAAAACTTCGTCAATAATCATGGCGATCGTGTACACTTCTTCGCCCGTACTACATCCGGCACACCAAACCTTTATTTCCTGATGGTCTTTTTTACTTTTAACAAGTTTTGGCAGTAAATTTTTTGCTAATGATTCGAATACACTATCATCCCTAAAAAACTTGGTGACGCCAATCATAAATTCCCGATACAGTATATTCACCTCCTGCTCGCTTCCTTCGATGAATTGGTAGTATTGTTTCAGGTTGCTGCACTTGTTAATGTGCATTCTTCTAATCAATCGACGTACGAGCATGGGCTGTTTGTACCCCGCAAAATCAACACCTGTTTCTTGCTGTATGATCTTTAATATTTTTGAAATCGTTGCTTTGTCTTTTTCGACACTCTCCGTTTCTTCTCCATTCAGGGCAATAGGCGAATTTATGAAATCGATGAGCGCCCCTGGCAGCTGTTTCACAGGTAATATGAAGTCTACGCTTCCTGTTGCGATTGCACTGTTTGGCATGCCGTCAAATTCGACGGTGGCTGGTGATTGTACCATGGTCATTCCACCTGCTTCATTGATTGCCCGCACACCTCGAGATCCATCCGTACCTGTACCTGACAGGATGATGCCTATGGCGCGCTCGTTTAAACCTTTGGCCAAGGAACGAAAGAAAATATCGATGGGCAAATTGAGATCATTAGTAGAGGGCTTATCAGTTAACTGTAGCTTCTCATTGCTGTAGGTCATGTTTTTCCCTGCCGGAATCAGGTAGATACTACCAGCTTTTATGGATAAGTTATGTCCTGCTTCATGGATGGGGAGGCTTGTATTCCGAGCCAACAGCTCCGCCATCAGACTTTTATAATCCGGTGAAAGATGTTGTATGATAACAAATGAATGTTGACAGTCAGCGGGCACATGGTCAAAAAAGTCTTTTAATGCCATCAAGCCCCCAGCCGATGCACCTATCCCTATCACGTAGGGAGTGTTTTTGAGTGAAAGAGTTTCTGTTTTTACTTTCTTTTTGGAGGACGTGCTTTTCGGTTTACTTTTTGATGATCCTACATTTTCTCGAGCCATAATCTATTGTGGTAAATGAATGTTTTACACATTAATTTATTACTTATTTCTTTTTTAAAAAAAGTAACATAAATTTATTCTTAATACCTCAACAAGTTAGGTCATCACTTGAGGAAAGAAATTTGAAACAACTTTTTAAGAAAATTTTTATGTGAGTTACAAAACAACACTCTCCAAATGATTATGTTTATTAAGCAATGTCGTTTAGTTAAGGATATGTAATAAGTAACTGTGTTTTAATTTTTTTCACTACTTCTATACTCAGGTATAAGGGGGTATTTCTTCCCATTTTTCCGTTAAAACTACTTCATACAGAGAACATTTATCAAACGATATTGACTATGAGATCGACGAATCAACTTACAGAGGCCGTGCAAAATTCGGCCATGAAAGGGTATT
>JBCDKO010000100.1:0-16140 GCA_038746525.1 Bacteroidota bacterium | reverse complement strand
TTGCCAATGACATTGCTTATGAAATCAACAAATGGAATCCGCTTGCAATAGCTATCAATAGCATCCATGCCTATTTCACTGGTGTAGATTGGGAAAGAGGAAACCCTATGTCGGCTAGTGATGCGACAGTCAATCTAGCCAGTATTTTGCCTGTTGGTAAAGTCTTCAAAGTGGGGAAAGCACTGGTTCGCAGTGATGCCTTAACACATATATTTAGGAATGCAGCTGGGCATGTGAACCCACAAACCGCAACTTCTCAAATGCGTTATCTTAACCTATTTTCAGATGTAGCATCCAATCCGGCAAATTTGGTTCCTACACCGAATGCAGCAGCTGCACAAGCCGGAGTTCAAACATTCCAGCAGAATTTTAATAATGGGCAAGTTTGGGTTCAGGTAATAAATGGGCAAATTTTCAATACAGGAGTTAATCCGTTAAAATAAGCTGAGATGGATAGATACTTTCAGTTAGGGCTAAATGAAGATTTAAAAGGTAACTATAAAGCTGCTGTAGATTTTTACATTCAATCAGTTGAAAATGAAGAAATGTGCTTGGATGCGCATTTAAATCTGATGGTGATTTTAATCGAGGTAGTCTTCGATTATGGTGTGACTAGCAACTTGATTAATAAAGGTATCTACGAAAAATCTGAAATAGATGGCTTGTTTGAATATCTAAACTCTTTGACCCAAAAAACAGAAATTCTTTTTGATTCCAACGAAGTGAGCTTTTGGAAGTATTACAAAGAAGCTTTTTATCAGGGGTTAGATCGTAAAGCAATTGTAGATATTATCAATCAAGACAAAAATAGTCTAATACCTTACTTCCCACTTTACATCACTGATTTAGAATCGCAAATGGGTGTTAGTTCCTATGTGGATCAAATCAATAAGCTTAAAAAGGCTCTTTTTAAGAGTCAAACAATTAAAAACAAGTATGTACTTTCTTTAATAGAAAGTGCTGAAAACTTAAAGATTTAGACCCGAACACAGAATAGATTAAAGCCGCTCCGCTAGTTCGAGCTTGCAGCTCGGATTGATTGAAATGACAGGTCAGAGTCCTTACCATGCGAATTACAACAATCCGGTGATGTTTACCGATCCTTTGGGGTTATGCCCGGAATGTCCCAGGGATAAGCGATACTATGATTCTAGGGATAACTTCCTGGACTATGAGCCCACATCGTACGTAAGCCCGAATCTGAATGGAAATAGCTGGGTGCACTCGATCGGACGCAATAGCAGGGTGTATGAACGCTATCAGATGTGGTCCGATGTTCACAACTTAAGCCTGGATGAGTATGCGCAGAAATACGGTGAGGCTTACACCAACATGAATGCTTACTGGAGATATTATGAAGAGGAGCAGATGGTAAATGGAGTACAGGTGAAGCGGCCTCAATTGATCATATCGGGTAGGGTAAATGGTGGTTATAAGCAAAAACCAAATGGGGGGAGTGGCTCTGATCCTGTCGGTAATGATGGGATAAATCCGATACAAATTGCTTGGGGAGTAAATGGGATTTTCCAAATGGGGACCGAGATAGCCGTTCATGGGCCTAAGCTCAAATACACTGGCCCGGGAGATTGGACTAAAATGACCAGAGCAGGGAGTAAGTTTGGTACACGTTTAGGAGTTGCGGGAGTAGCATTAACGGTTGTTGATGCCTCTATTCAAGGCGAATGGCAAAATCATCATACAGCGGATGTTTTAATTGGTAGTGGTTTGACAATCGGAGCAATGATTCCTGGTATCAATGTGGGCGTGGCTATCATTGGAGGAGTATATTTCTTGACTGATTTAGGAGTTCAAGCTTACTCTGGGAGAAGCATTACAGAGCATTTATTTGATCCTGATCCTACGACGAAAGGATCCAAATAAAAGTAATTCATCATGTACGGTTTTATATACATATTTTTTTATAAGCTATTTGAACGGATTGGAACGGTTGATCCTAGAGATAATGCATCTTCAATTGTTCTAATAGCAATGTTTTTTCATTCGTTTCTATTCCTATCAGCTATTAACTATTTTATTGGAATTAATGTGTTGGTCATGGTATTTGGAGAAAATCATAGTAAATATCTATGGCTACCAGTAATAATATTTATAATGTTTTTAGTTTATCGGTATTTCAAGAAGAGTTCTGATAGATTAATTTCACAGTATAAGACTAAATCAGTCTTGACGATAAAAAACATAGTTTTAGCTACGGTAGTGGTACTATTACCTTTGTTTTTAGGGATTGTTTTTTTGAATTATCAGTAAAAATTTTGACAGACTTTCCGCTAGTTCGAGCTTGCAGCTCGGACTGATTGAAAAAATATGGACACGAGCTACAAGCTCGCGCCAACGTAGGTTCACAACTTAAGCCTGGATGAGTATGCGCAGAAATACGGTGAGACTTACACGAACATGAATGCTTACTGGAGATATTATGAAGAAGAGCAGATGGTAAATGGAGTACAGGTGAAGCGGCCTCAATTGATCCTATCGGGTCGTGCAAGTAGTGGTTATTTTCCATTAGAAAGGACGTATGTGGGACCTGGTTCACCACAATCATCGAGGGGTGCTCAAGGCTTAGATGCATTCCAGGGTACGGGTAGACCAGATGAAGATGGATATATCACTTTCTGGGAAGCAAGAGATCATTACCGAAATGGAGGTGGTACATCCTTGTATGCTGATCTAGCAAGACTAGACTTGAGCAAAATATCTGAAAGTGATTTTAATGGAGTTGGAAGCTATAGGACTTTCAATTTAGATCAGGATTATTTCGCTAATGCCAATGATGCAGCAGTGTTTGGAAGTATTACACTTAAATTGATTGGACCAAACACAGTTCAAGCTTACAGAGCTTATGACATTTACGATTTTGACATAAAACCTTTGAATGGTACTACCAGAAAGGTTTATCAGGAATGTTGCAACAATGGGAGCTCAGTTTATTCACGGAAGTGGTGATGGATTTGTAATTTGGATTTATGGGCAAGGGAAAATTGATAAGTAGTCTTAATAGCTTTTTGAAGTTTGTAGTACTAGCTGTAGTAATTGTACTAATAGTTAGAGTTGTAAGCCCAAAGAATCTTGATGAGATGAAAAAAGAGGCTTACAGCGACTTCAGAGAATTTGCTAAAGAAAACTTTAAAAACCCATCAGAATATCAGGGTCCTTATTTGGATGTATCGGATAAGAATTATACTATTTTCCGTTGGTATAAGCTATCTCCCGATACCTCAGTAATTAGTGTTAATGTATCATCCAGCATTTGGAAGAGTAATTTTGTATCAGGAAAAGACAGTAGTTGGGAACCTCCGAGTTTGTAAGGAAACTAAATCTCCTGACTGCCGCAAGGTTTGTAACTTGTGGTCTATTCGATAAGTAAAACGTCAATTAACCCCCTCATAGCGCACGTTCGTAACGCGTGCAATTGTACTTATGAAGCCAATAGCAGTGGTGACACCGGGTCACAGCCCCTACCATGCGAATTACAACAACCCGGTGATGTTTACCGATCCTTTGGGGTTATGCCCGGAATGTCCCAGGGATAAGCGATACTATGATGCACGGGATAACTTCATGGACTATGAGCCCACTTCGTACGTAAGCCCGAATCTGAATGGCGACAACTGGATGGTTTGGACCGGCCGTCATAGAGATCACTGGAGTGATGGTATCGGCTTCGGCAATGGTTTTAGTTCGTCTGATTTCAATGCGTTATGGAATTCCGCCTTTGGGGGTAGCTGGGCCACTTCCCAGGGAGTAGACCTTTTTGGTTCTCATTCAGAAGCATTCAGCGCAGGGCTTGGCTATAATGAATACCACAACAGCTGGGGGTCTACCACGTTCGGCAGTATCGGTAGAGGGAGAAGACTAGCGCAACACCACTTCAATGGAGATTTTGTGCAGATTGGCGGAGATGGAAAAGTGTATGTCCCTTACACCAATGTTTCATATTGGGATTACAAGGCTAATGCGGCTGACAATTATAATTTATCAGAAAAGAGTGATACATGGTATAATAAGAATTACCAGCATATAGACGGTAAAACAGTCGGTATCAGTGGCACACTTGCATTGGTTGGCGGTATTACTTTTGAGTTAGGCGGTATCTGGAGCGGAGATCGTAAGTCGGCTCCTTATTTTTCGATTGGATCTGCATATGGAATAGACGCTTCAATAGGAATTGAAATAAAGAACATCTATAATAACAACCGCACTCCATTTAAGATAGGCCAATATGAAGGGTTCGGTACTTCAGATAATGTTGGTATTGGGTTCGTAGATTTTATTTACGGTGGTGATATGGATTTAGATGATCCCTGGTGGGGGTTAGATCATGGCCACACTTATCAAGAGTATGGGTTTGGTGTTAGTTACGGTATTCCGGCAGCCTATACTCGTCAATATGTTTATACATGGGTTTTTGATTAAAAATCAATATGACTACCCTTAGAAGTAAAATAGTATTAACAGGAATAGGGATTTTATTCTTGGTTTTTTATCTGATTTTTTATCGTGATAGCACTGTACTGTTGGTTAGCCAAAAAAATATGTGTAGAGCAAAGTCGAAAGCTTTAGATGTTGAGTTTTCTGGAGTTCTGATTCGTAAGTATGAAGATAGAAGTGATCATCTTAAAAAAAAGGTTGAAATAAGTTCTAATGGAGGAATTTATAAGAGTTCCTTTCTAGCTTCAGAAGTTGGTGGTTTTTTTGAAAAATTGATAGAAGGAGATTCTTTGGTTAAGGAGAAGAATAGCCTTGAGGTTAGGATTTTTCGCGACGAAAATCGCCTAAATTATTTATTAGATTTTATGTGTTCAGAAAGATGATATTGGATTGATAATCTATTTCAACGATCGCTAGGATGTCCCAAGTGTCATAGATAGAATGAAAAAAAGATAAAAGGAATAGTAAAGTACGCAGGCACAAAGCCAGTAATGATGGAATAGATAGGAAAATATCTTTTGTAGGTCCCAATCTGAATGGGACTAGCTGGGTGCATTCGATCGGACGCAATAGCAGGGTATATGAACGCTACCAAATGTGGTCCGATGCCAACACCTTAAGTCTGGATGAGTATGCGCAGAAATACGGTGAGACTTACACCAACATGAACGCTTACTGGAGATATTATCAAGAAGAGCAGATGGTAAATGGTGTGCAGGTGAAGCGGCCTCAATTGATCATATCGGGTCATGCGAATAGTGGGTTATTTTCCATTAGAAAGGACGTATGTGGGACCTAACTCATCACGAGCAAATGGGAGGAGTGGCTCTGATCCTATCGGTAATGACGGGATAAATCCTTTTCAAATTGCATGGGGTGTAAATGGTGTTTTCCAAATGGGAACTGAGATAGCCGTACACGGGCCAAAACCTAAGTATACTGGCTCCGGAGATTGGGCTAAACAAGTAAAATTGGGTAATAACTTTACTAAAAAGCTTGGAGTTATTGGAATAGGTATTATTCTGACTGATGCTGCAGTTCAAGGCCATTGGCAACATCATCATACAGCTGATGTTGCCATAGGAGTTGCGACGACTTTTTTACTTGCATCTAATCCAATAACAGCTACAATTGTAGGGAGCTATTTTTTACTTGATCTGGGCGTTCAACTTTACTCAGGAAGGAGCATTACCGAGCATTTATTTGATCCTACTCCAATACCATCAAAGGGGCCTTAAATAAGTATTTTATGTACGATTATATATATCTATTCTTTTATAAATTCTTTGAGTGGAAAAACGATAATGAGCCGAAGGATTCAGCTATTTATGGAATCATGATAACAATTTTCTTTCATCTATTTTTTCTATATACTGCGTTTAGCTATTTCACGAACCTTAACCCTTTAGCTATAGCTTTTGGAACAGACAATAGCAAGTTTTTTTGGATACCATTAGTAGTTGTATTAATGTTCTTAATTCATAGAATCTTCAAGAGGCGAGCAGATAAAATTTTAACTTCAGAGAACTTGAACAAAGAATTACTTACATTTAAGAATATAATAACTGTTGTATTACTAGTATTTGGGCCCTTATTCCTTGGGATACAATTTTTAAATTAAGGAAGGGATTAATGCCAGTCCAGCCTTTTTGAGCAGATCTCCGCTAGTTCGACCTTACGGCTAGAACTAATTGAAAATATGGACACGAGCTACAAGCTCGCGCCAACGTAGGGTTTATGCACTGGTTAGAGCAGAAAGAAATCAACCACATCAGCCAAATAGACACCCATCACTTTTACAACTACTACGAATACCTGAGAGCAAGAGAGAATAAACGAGATGGCGGTGGTCTGAGCAACAACTATCTGAACAAGCACCTGGAAGGACTGAAAAGGTTCATGGACTACCTCCGGCAGATGGGCGGCTTTGAGTTGCCCTACTTCGAGCAGCGTATTGAAGAAACCGACCAGAAGCCCAAAACCATCCTGACCGTAGCAGAAATAGAAGAACTGTACCTGACCGCAGAACGCATGGGAAAGGAAGTGAAGGCCAGATGATAAGATGACCATCCAAACCTTTCAGGACATCCTTCCAAATCGTCACTATTATTTGCGACAGGGAGAAAAACTCAAGTATAATGACCTGAAAATCGTATCGTTTTAGGTTTTATGTTCACCAGACCTATATGAATATCAGTACTCATTAGATCATAAGAACTAATTTTTGTATGAAATTACAAGCAAGAAACACTTATTAATGAGATCAAAAGGCGACTGTTGTAGCAGCTAACCAATGCTTTTGTCAATAAAGAAAAGAAACCCAAACGATATTCTATGAGTTGGTGTCCTTTGTCAACAATTCTAACTCCGCAACCTTCAACTAAGTCTCCGCAACCATCAACTAAAACTCCACGACCTTTAACCAAAACTCCGCGACTCACAACTAAAACAAGAATCCCATCCTCACGTAAAAGGCGGATTCATCTTCATTATTGAAGGCGAATTCCGAGGAAATTACAATTTGACCTAAGAATGGAGATAACCATATTCCTCCACCATATCCTATATGCCAGTTATCAATGGTGTTATCTCGAAATTCTTCGTCTTCTTGGTCCGTCCAGACACGGCCTATGTCATATAAGCCATGGATGCCAAAACCGAGAGGGAACGCCGGCGTTCTAAATTCAGCGAGTTGTACTCTGAGTTCTGTATTGGAAAAGAACATTTCGTCTCCCGTAAATCTCGCTCGTGCAAATCCTCTGACGTGATTAACCCCTCCTAGTCTTTGGGCTTGAAAAAATTCAAAATCTCCAAAGTTGGCGCCTCCTCCAACACGTTGAGCAAAGGTAGCTTGAAAGGAACCTGATTTTGCGAGGGTTATGAACGCAGATACATCGCTATTTACCGATTGGTAACTATTTTCTTCGTCGCTAAGTTGATTCATCGCTCTGGCAGAAACATTCCATCTAAGTCCTCTACTGGGAAATCCATTCAAGTCAGTATTGTCCAGACTATAGTTAATATGAGGACCAACATACCATCTTTCGTTGTCAAATAAAGATAATTCTCCGTCTTCCGGGCGGCCTGTCACTCCTTCATAATTGGAAATAAAACGATCAGGTTCTTCGTCATTGAGAGAGGTAGTAAGATCAACTCGTCGGAAGAAACCTCCGATTTCAATCTCATGGACCTTATTGATTTCTCGGATAAAACTGGGACCCACAATCCATTGACTGTAGCGAGCATTGTAGTATTGCTGGTCTTCATCAATACGATCATCCAACTCTTCAGATTTATTCCCAAATCCATAAAAGAAATCACCATAGCTAGGCTCCAGGATGTCTAGGTTGAGCTGTGCATTCCAATTTCCAATTACCTGCGCAACAGTGCCTTCGTATTTAAAATGATAAGAGCCTGAGCGAGGTGCTAATGAAACAGTGGCATGATGGCGTATTGAAAACGGTGATTTCCTAAAACCTTGTTTATTCAACGTGAAACCACCACCGAAAAATACTCCATCATCCGGATTGAATTCAAATGCGACGGCTGGAAATACTATATCATACTTAAATGCATATCGGTCATATTCATTGATGTTCTCTTTTTTGTCGGAGGTTTTCTCCCGTAGCTCCTTTGCATTTCCCTCTATAGAGACGCCCTTTTTTGTATCATAGAGAATCGTCTTTTTTCCTGGCCCTCGGACCACCGAATTATCCTCTATTAGATCATCTCCTTTACCACCAATAATTCGTATCTTGATTCCTTTACCCACTTCTCCGGATAAGACAAATCGATCATCGTCTCCCAAGCCGTACAACCGGATTTCTTTCGTCTCAGAGGTTTTGAAGATTCGATCGTAAAACTGAAATTTCTTCTCACCTGATTTTTCTTTTACTCTAAATACCGATATGCTAGTCTCTTCGTCGTTAAGCCGCTCCACAACAAATAACTCTGCCTTTTTGCTACCTACGATTTCTACTTCTTCTGCCAGAAATTCATAGTACTGCTTTGCATATTTTGAAAGATCGTCCCTTCGCTTTTTTAGTTTTTGTTCAATAGTGGCGCCATTTATTGAATAGATTTCGTCCGGCCAGTTCCTTATTGCTTTTTCTATGACCTCATCTGTAACGGCGTTTTTGATCTCTTCCGCCATACTTAACCAATCGTCAAGATTCTTTTGTATTAAAAACGTTCGATCAAAGTAACGCGCATTAAATTCCAGCCCTTCAACATCTCTGATATCATCATGAAATCCCTGAAATTTCGGATAGCCCCACTTACGACTGGCTAGTTTAATAATGGTTCCATCTGACCAGAAGAAAGCCTGATCACGATCTCTGGGAATAGGTCTGTAAAGTTTTACATCATCTTCCAGTTTATATTTTGCCCATCTCCATTGATCTTCATGCCGGTCCCAATCCCCAATAAGAATATCAAACAATCTTGATCTGAGTACATGTTCCTCGTCAATCTGATGTTTGTCATTCTTCTGTATCTTTTCAATGAGTTCAAAAGTACTTACGATATCATCGGGATTACCAAAAAAATCACTATCCTTCCAGGCTTTACCCGCCGGTCTTTCCTCAAACAGATATAATCCATTACCAAAATCTGCCCTGTATTTTCCTAAACGCGGATCATCTGGTAAATAAACCAACTCAGGATTGGTGTGGTACACTCCGGCAGCTTTGGCGAGATCCGGCACTACAAATGCACCATATGGGTGAGAGGCAGACACCTGGTCTGTAACCAGATTGCCGATAATGGTGCCTCTCAAAGCTGCGGGTACGGCCTTGTCAGGGAACTTTTCAATAGAACGTAGACCATATTGCTTTCCTTCTGAGTCTTCTAACCTTAAGGATTTGGTTTGCAGCCCACCACCTTTTTTAATGATTTTCAAACCCCCTTTCTCTTTTTTAAAGTCAAACACTCTTACGTCCTGCATCTCCATACCCCATTCTTTGCGGTAATTATTCCCAAGCAACCCTGGTTTTTTCCCTTTCTTTTCCAAGATGGTAGTTGCTACTGCGTTCCTGGTTTCTCCTTCATAGCTTAAGTCATCATAGAAGGTCTCTAAATTTTCAGTACCAGGATCATAAACGTGATTAAATAACTTCTTGCGATAAACATTAGGTGTATTTGGAGAAGAAGTGTCCCAAAACTCTACGAATACATCACCGTTCTTATAAAAATTAAGCTTTCCATATCCTTGTGTTCCCTGCGCAAAGGATTCGCCTTCACCACTAGCCACTTTCACTCCTTCACTCAAAGAGCCGGCAGTGAAATAATTCACATTTTCATATTCAAAATGCTGCATTGCCTTTTCATGGCTTGATAGATAGACAAGGTTGGGATGAGTTGAGAATAACTGTCTTAAAAAGCGTCTCATGCCTCTGTATTGAAAATCTTTCAGATCCTGGGATCCTCCTACTCTGGAACGATACCACGCGTAGATAGATCCTAAAACTGGTGGAAGAAAATGATACTTGGATGAAAGATACCCGCCATGCTTTCCATTGCTGAATATCGGGTGATAACCCACAGCGACTATTTTCTTATTCTCGTTTCTCCTTATAGCATCCTCTAATTCTATGACATAACTCAATTCGTCCTCTTTTCCGCACTGCGTTGCATCTGGTTTTTCGTGTGGATGTAAATACCATTGTGTATCCAAGAAAATCAATACCAAGCCAGGACTTACTTCCACTTCAATAGGTCCGCTACAAGCGTTTCTGGGAACAATCATTACGGTATCCTTACTTACATTATCAATGTATTCCTGAAAATTCAGCACTCTTTTATATCCATAGCTTCTTCCAGTTCCCCATTCATTTAAACCTGGAATTAAAAATTTATTACCAGAAAAGTTGTTGATCAAGTCTATATCGGGACGTAAGGTCGACTCAGCGCTCAGTCTTTTGGCTCTTCCTGAACTATCAGGCATTCCGTGCTTTGGCGTAAGATCGCCAAGCATTATCAACGTATTTATGGAATTTAATTCTTGTTTTATTGAATTAAGGCCGTCCATGGTCATGCTTGACTGATCATCAGAGCCGCTGTAAAACAATATGGAATGACTCAGCGCTGAATCATCTGATTCCAGGTTTTCCTTGGACAATTCTCCATACGGTTTATAAGAAAGACACGAAGACAAAAACACCAACAAAAAAGTATAAGACGACAAGTTTATCTTATTCATAAGTTTTAATATTTAAAATCATAAGCCACAATTATACACCTCTTGATTACCCTGAATAACTATTGCATAAGTGAGGATGGTTATTTTCTGCTAAAGTATGCTCGCAACTTCATAAAAGACCTATGAGAAGTCATTAATCTTAATTAAGAAAACCGAATTCAAGGAATAAATCAAAATTATGTTGATTGCGTGTGCGTTACTTTTTAGTTAGGATTTCATCAGAATTATTACTTATACATTTGTGAATTTAAGATGGTGATAAATCATTTCAATTTTACTTCAGCCAATTAATACGAACATTTAAATGATTAATTTCTATTTATATTTTCAAATAAAAGGACGATTCTCCTGATATCAAAAACATGTAATCATAGTTAGAAGATAAATTTATGTTAACCATCTAGCTACACAAAATTTGCATAGATTTAGCATATTGTTAAAAGAAGAATAATCACTTAACCAACCAATTCATCATTTATAAAGCAGCCTTACAATTATTAAAAAAATCAATATGAAAGCATCCGATCTTTTTATCAAAGCACTTGAAAATGAAGGAGTAAAATATATCTTCGGCGTTCCCGGGGAAGAAAACCTTGATTTCCTGAATTCATTAAAGAACTCGAATATCCAGCTTATCCTTACCAGGCATGAGCAAGGGGCTGGATTTATGGCGGCAACTTATGGCCGATTTACCGGGGAGCCTGGTGTTTGCCTTAGCACCTTGGGTCCCGGAGCTACAAATTTTGTAACTGCTGCAGCTTACGCCCAGCTAGGGGCACTACCTATGATGATGATTACCGGGCAGAAACCTATAAAAAAAAGCAAGCAGGGAAGGTTCCAAATCATCGATGTGGTGGATATGTTTCAATCTCTCACGAAATTTACCAGGCAAATCATTAGTGGGAATAATATTCCCTTTTTAGTACGAGAAGCATTTAGAATCGCTAAAGAAGAGAGACCTGGCGCCGTGCATCTGGAGCTGCCAGAGGATATAGCCATCGAAGAAACACATGAACCACTTTTTAAAGTACCTCTCAATCGAAGATCCGGCCCTGACGAAAAGGCTATTGAAGAAGCTGTGGAAATGATTACACATGCTAAAATGCCTCTTATACTTATTGGTGCGGGTGCAAATAGGCAACGAACAAGTGAAGCGCTTACCGAATTTATCAACAAAACCAAAATACCATTTTTTAATACCCAGATGGGTAAAGGTGTTGTAGATGAAAGTCATGAACTTTTTCTAGGAACTGCGGCGCTTTCAAGTGATGATTATTTACACTATGCCATAGATAAAGCAGACCTTATTATTAATGTAGGTCATGATGTGATTGAAAAACCTCCCTTCTTCATGGAACATAATGGGACAAAAGTGATTCATATCAATTTTTTCTCGGCGGAAGTTGACCAGGTTTACTTTCCGGATTTAGACGTTATCGGTGACATTGCGACCTCTATTATCGAGATCACTAAAAAGATTTCCAGTCAATCTCACTGGGATTTTCGCTTTTACAGCAAAGTGAAAGAAGAAGTAGAGGGCTATATAAGTAAATACTTTGAGGATAGGAGATACCCATTACTTCCGCAACGAATTGTGAATGAGGTAAGAAAGGCTTTGCCACAGGATGGCATCTTAACTTTAGACAATGGGATATACAAGATTTGGTTCGCTAGAAATTACAAAGCGTATCAACCTAATACACTTCTGCTTGACAATGCCTTAGCTACCATGGGGGCTGGTTTGCCCTCTGCATTGGCAGCCAAATTAGTGAATCCAGAAAAAAAAGTAGTGGCTGTTTGCGGAGACGGAGGATTCATGATGAATTCTCAGGAATTAGAAACTGCCGTACGTCTCCAATTGAACGTGGTGATCATCATAGTAAACGACAATGCCTATGGTATGATAAAGTGGAAACAGGAAGGGATGGGTTTTGAAAATTTTGGTCTGGATTATGCCAATCCTGACTTTGTCAAATATGCAGAGAGCTATGGTGCACACGGATACAAAATAACGGACAGTCAGGCATTTACAGATACATTAATACGCTGTATTAACTCATGCGAAGGAGTTCATTTAATCGATTGTCCAGTAGATTATTCGCTTAATCATGAAATTTTAAATGTGAGAATAAAAACAAAGGCTAAAGAATTAGAATCGGTATGAGTACACTTCACGTCAAAGCTCCTTACGATCAATCTGTTATCAAAGAATTGACGTTGCAAACTTCAGAAGAAATGCATGCGCTTCTAAGTAAGGCTTTCGATCTTTTTAGCAACCGATCTGGCTGGCTTTCAAAGTATCAAAGAATAGAACTTCTAGAGAACATCGCTCAACGAATGGAAGAGCGTTCTGAAGAAATCATTAAAACTTCTGCACTGGAAGGAGGAAAACCATGGATGGACACAAAAGCGGAGATGGATAGAGCCATTAATGGTGTTAAGCTTGCAGTTGAAAATCTGGGGCATCCCAATGGCGAAGAAGTACCGATGGGCCAAACGAAAGCTTCCACCAATCGAATGGCCTTTACATTTAGGGAGCCCATTGGAGTGGTGGCTTCCATCAGTGCGTTCAATCATCCGATTAATTTAATCATTCATCAAACCATACCCGCTATCGCTGTTGGTAGTCCGGTCATTGTAAAACCTGCTCCTACTACGCCACTTACCTGTCTCCTTCTAAACGAAATATACCATGAAGCTGGACTCCCAGCAGGATGGTGTGAGACCTTGATTTGTGATAACGACGTAGCTGAAGAGCTCGTAACCAGCCATAAGGTCAACTTCTTTTCTTTTATAGGATCGGCTAAGGTGGGGTGGCATCTACGATCCAAATTAGCTCCTGGTACCCGATGCGCCTTAGAGCATGGAGGAGCGGCACCCGTCATCGTTGAGCCGGATGCGGACATAGAGGCAATGATACCCAGCTTGGTAAAAGGAGGGTTTTACCACGCTGGTCAAGTATGTGTATCGGTACAGCGCGTATTTGTGCACAAAACCATCTTTGAAGAAGTTAGCCAGAAAATGGTGAAAGAGGTGAAAAAATTAACAGTCGGCGACCCCATTGAGGAAAGTACCGAAGTAGGCCCCTTGATTTTGCCAAAGGAGGTAGACAGAGTAGAAGAATGGATAAATCAGGCTGTTGAAAAAGGCGCTGAAATACTATGCGGAGGAAATCGTCTTTCTGATACTTGCTATGCCCCTACCTTATTGCTAAATCCTCCCGTGGATACGAATGTATCCAAGTTAGAGGTATTTGGTCCTGTAGTTTGCCTCTATGAGTACTCAGACATGCATGAAGCTATCGACCGAGCTAACACTATTCCTTACCATTTTCAATCCGCCGTTTTCACAAAGAATATTGATAAAGCGATGGATGCTGTACACAGATTAAATGCTTCTGCGGTGATGATTAATGATCATACTGCATTCAGAGTAGATTGGATGCCATTTGCAGGTAGGGATCAAAGTGGTTTAGGTATTGGAAGTATTCCTCATACCATGCATGATGTATCACGAGAGAAAATGATGGTAATTAAAAGCGACTTTCTGTAAGATTTAATGGATGTGATTTACATCTTATGGATGTAAGAAAATCAACTTGCATCCATTTTCTGCTGTTTATTGCGTTTTTACCGTTGCCGGGTTCAACATAATTCTTCAATCAACCTTGGATGAAAATGGGAACCTCTGCGATTCATTGTTTGCTCATGGACACCTCTCCAACGTAAGAAGGGAAGAATTATCCGAGGGTTCAAGAATATCTAAAAAGTCTAGAAGTAACGATAAGAATTCGATTAAGCTAAAAATCGGGAGTTTTCACCACTTTCGCAGAAAATTGGCAATTGGCAAGCGCTCAAAAAGACTAGCAAGACGCTTATGCCTTTGAAGAAGGTTATATGATTTTATAGAAGACATGACGTTCATCCAACGACATATGAAACCTTCCGGGCAAAGTGGGCCTTGGAAGGGCTCAACAAATTGCTAATTTCAGGGTCGCTGAAAAAAGCGGATGTTGGAAGAAAGTAAAGGAATTCATCTTGTAACCATTAAAATGATGCAAAATTGTCGTACATCCATTCCTAATGAATTAAAAGAATCCTTTGCAAAACTGGATTTTTAGCTCAAATCGAGGCTTTCAGAATTTCAATAACGTAGTTTACTGGTCGTAAATGAGGCTTTTGAAATTTTGAGTAACGAAGAGTTGGGCCAAAAGGCGGGTTTTTCAAAGGATTCTAAAAAAGAGTAGAATTAAACAAGTTCTAATGAACTCCATTAATAATTCTACTCCAATTAATCTTTTGAATGTGTCCTAATATATTAGTTTATATAACTTAACTGAAGATATCGTGTTTTTCGATAGCCCTACACTTAGGTTTATTGTTGGAAGTGTCTTAATCATATTAATATAATTACTACTTACACCATAAGACTCTAGTAAAATAATATCTGAATTTCTTATTGATGTAAACCCATTTGGATTCTTACAAACATTTGTGCAACCTCCGAGCTCAAGGCAATCGGCAACTAATGAGCCGCAAGAAGACTTATTATTACATTCTTTAGTCCAAATAGTTTCTTCTCCTTTTGTACAATGAATTGAGTAAACGGTTCTTGCGTTAGCATCAGCTATTCCATCTATTGGAAAATAAGATTCTTCTTTAAAATTTAAAAGGGTAAATACTCCCGTTTCAGGATCAGCAAGTATCTCGTAAGAAATTAATTCAGGAGCTTCCATTCTTGCCCTAACGTTATCAAACATGGGGTCAAATTTTGCCATCATACTTTCAATCGCATCGCCATCTAATTCAACAGTTTGAATTTCCTCTATTATGGGGGTTGCATCTTCAGACTCCTGACAAGAGAATGTAGTAACAATAAAACATAGTAGAATTGAAAAATAAAAAATTAATCTTTTCATAATAATTTGATTGAGTAGGCACTGAATAAATAGCTCCGGTAAGCTGCAAACGGAGAAAATGGATCATTCAAATAAAGCAAGCTCAATAAATCAGCAGATTTTTAAATCTAAATTTGCTCATATGCATGCTAACCTATTTTTCATATTTACTAAGTGCTAATTCAATAATTTGATTTAAAAAACAATTGTGATGAATAAAATAACAGAGGAAAATTATGATTTAATATATGGCATTAAATAAGCATTATAGGTATTTTCTACAATAAGTATTTTACAGAGTATGCATCCGATTTGAACTATTTTAATTGCATCCTTAAATTTTATTGGTGAAAAGCTTAAACAAGTAAATAGAAATTTTTTTTCGCCTTAACAAAATGCTAAGAAGTACTAATTTGATAAGTAAATATTTTTTATAAAATGTATTTATTTGAATCCTTTGTAAAACTGGATTTTTGGCTCAAATCAAAGCTTTCAAAATTTCAAAAACGTAGTTTACTGGTCGTAAATGAGGCTTTTGAAATTTAGAGTAACGAAGAGCTGGGCCAAAAGGCGGTTTTTTCAAAGGATTCTAGTA
>JBCDKO010000099.1:0-16206 GCA_038746525.1 Bacteroidota bacterium | reverse complement strand
CCTATCTAGACGAGTATTGTTACCGATTTAACCGCCATCTGATGAAGGGTAAAATATTTGACCGTCTGATGGATAGAATGGTGGCTCATAGCCCGGTCTACTGCAAAAACTTGACTATTTACTAAGTGCCTACTTCAATAGGATTTTTTTATGCCGCTGAAAGAAGTCCTTCAATTCCTCATCTGGTTTCCAGTGTGTAGTTTTTTTGCGCTCATGGTACCCCAAAACCTTTAGGTGAGGTGCCCATTCTTTAGGTCTCATAAAAAGTTGAGGAGAAACAGTGTAAATGACTCTATGCTCATAAAGCACCTTTTTTATCTGCGTCTTTTTTACCTCCTTGATATCGAGTATTTTGAACGCTTTTCCGGCAAATTTAATTAGGCCCTAGTCGGCAAGTTGGTAGGTTAGTTTATTTAGAAAAGGGCCAAAGTTGCGATTAAATGCCAAATGGCTGTGATTTCTTACATAATGTAGATACGGCACCGGACTAATCAACACTGTGCAGTTCGGGTTCAATACCTCCCATATGAGCGGGTACATCGCTTTGGCATGATGAATAATAAAGTCAGGTTCGACTTCTGCCACAATCTCTTGCTGCTTTTATACCAAAATCTTTTGTACGTGTTGATACTTTGCCGCCAAACTGTAAATCGAACGCAGCTTTTTTAAGCCGAATTTTCCTCCCATCGCCATCTGACCATCTTCAGAATCAAGTAACTCAATAAACTCAGGGCCGAGCGAATGAAGGGGGATGTCAGTGTCTTGTGCTAGTTTTCCGAATTGCTTAGGGAATGCAGCAATGACCTCATGTCCGCACTGTTTTAGCAATGCTCCCATTGCTAAAAATAGCTCCATATCTCCACGAGTACCGATAGATATTATGAGTACCTTCATCTTAGTATTTTAGGTGAAAATAGAGGGAATTTTGCTGGTTTTACTCGCTATCAATAACACTAAACCAAAAGTCATCATCGCACTGCCGACAAACATAACTCACTGATTATAAATTAAACCAACTCCGCCTAATACCAGCATGGATTCTGTAATCAGAAAACCAAGGAATAGAAGCATATTTCCGATTTGACTTACTCTATCAGAATCCTTTACAAAACTGGATTTTTGGCTCAAATCGAGGCTTTCAGAATTTCAAAAACGTAGTTTACTGGTCGTAAATGAGGCTTTTGAGATTTTGAGTAACGAAGAGTTGGCCAAAAGGCGGGTTTTTCAAAGGATTCTATTAATGCTTATCCATTTCAAACCGATCAAAAGTGCTAGAAAAAGAAAAGAAATGACCCCAATCAAGCTAAGGTGTAAATACCCGATGATGACTAGTTTATTAAAGAAAGTATAGGGTTTAAACATTGGCAATACCGACAAGCATTGTAGGATGGCTTTAAATGGAAACAGAATGAGGAATGATAAGAAAAAGACGCTCATCCAGGTGAGCCTTTTTTTGTTAATGACATAACTATTCGGTAGTGTGACAAAATGAAATAGATGATCCCAATACCTTGAAGACAAACGGCCAGATACACAAGTGGCCATAAGTCATTGGCAAAGCTCATCCCTAAAAGAGAAAGGGCAATGGCTGAAAGCACTGCCAGCGCGTAAAAACAATAAAATCGATTAGCATATTGCTGATGGTAAGCAATTCTGTTAGTCACAAGGAATCTGTAGAAAAGACCTAAAGCAATAAAAAGAAACCATCCATTGTATTGAAGGTGCAGGAAAGCATAAACAAGGGATCGATACAGCTCAGAGCCATTGAGTCCTTTTGCAGAGGTAATTCCAATTCCTATTGGGACCAGCGTTGAAAGGATGCCTAACCATAGACCTGTTTTGACAAAGCGCAAAGAAAGACTCTTAGTTAAAGTAACTTCTAATCTTTTAGCATCTTTAAAAAACAATAGATAAACCAATAATTGAGCAATTGGAAAAACGTAGAGAAGAGGATGGAATAAGGACCATAGCCTTGAAGTGAAAAAGTAGTCAACACTCCAATCATAACCATACAGGTGTGCACAAAATGAAGTTTATACTTAGATGCAATGATTTGTGGTTTTTCTAAAAATTGATCGGTTAGGAATAAAATCATCAGTGTGTATATCCAACCCTGAAAGGCCACATGCGAGTGAGTATGGACTAAATTGGAATATTCCAATGGAACGGCAGTGATAAAAGTGGAGCGAAGCAGCGTACCTATCAGTGCAACTAGTTGAAAAGAAAACTAAACTTATTTTGCTCCAGTTCAATAAAAAAAGTCATTAATATCTCTTCAATAAACGTAAGGCTTCCAAGTTCTAAATCAAATAAATGCTTTGTGCTTCGTTAACAATCTTTGCAATAAATTGATAACTCAACCTGTCTGATATAACAAGATCTGTTACTATTCAGCTACCTAGATAAAATATTATTTTAATAACAGATTCGATTATCATTATTATTAAAATAATCAACTTTAAAAAATTTCATGAAATAATATATTGATCAGTTTCAAGTAAATTCTAACTCAGACATAAACTTTTATCTACTGATGAAAAATCCGAGGTAAGAGCGTTGGCCTAACTAAAAAACGCTTTTAATTGCTTAAGAGCGATGGCGAGTTGTGGATTAACCTCAGACGTCTCAATGATATCCTTTCCCACTTTTTCCGCGTCGATCAGCTGATCTCTATCTTTAAATACTTCATCCAGAATATCGCAATAGTCAATCAATAAGTAAAGAACGATAAATGATGGGGAAGGCTTCTCATCTTTGAAAACAATGGCTTTCAGGTGATTTCTAATTTCCTGTTCGAAGGCATAGTTAGCGTTATTCATTCTTTCAGATAATGGAATCCACAAGAGCTTGGTTTCCTCTTTTTTAAGAATACCTCTTTGAACCAATAATACATTCAGATCTTCTTGAATGTCTTTAAACTTGTTGGACATGATCTTTACCTGATCTACGATCTTCTCGCCGCTTTTCAACTTCTTTAAGACATTATCTAAAATTCCATTCCCTGTTCCTATTGTATCTATCACTTCTATAAAGCCATCATCCAACTTTATCTTTTTTTTGATGTAAAGTTCAAGGATACAAGCTGCAATAACACCAGGCACTATTTTCTTTTCAATAGCAGCTAAGATTCTTCCTTCTTCATCGTCTAACGCAATCAAGTAAAATCCTTCTGCAATACTAAGTTTCATATAATAATTGGTTTAAGGCTCGTTGATTAAATCACAATTAATGAACTTCTTGATTTCACTGCTGTCTTTATTTATATGACTACGAAGATTACAAAATTTAATCAAACAACGGAAAATTACAGAGTTATTTTTTTAGTAACGCTCCAATAGTAAGGCCTTGAACAAGGATAGAAAACACTACCACGCAGTAGGTTGTAAATAAAATGGTTTCTTTAATCATCGGGCTAATCCACTGAAAATCAGATAACGAAAGTGCCAGCGCTACAGAAATACCTCCTCTTAGCCCCCCCCAAGTAAGAATGGGAATAGTTTTGGGTTCAAAAGTCCTGAAACTAGACATAATTGTAACGGGAATACTCACCCCTAAAAATCGAGCAAGAAGCACTATAACAATACCTATTCCACCAATAATAAGGTTACTCAACGTAAAAGATTCTGCTATTACCATTATCTCCAAACCAATTAGAATGAAGAGGATTGCGTTCAGAGCTTCATCCAGCAAGTGCCAAAATTTAAACACATACTCCCCTGTTGCATTGGCAAGTTTTTCATCACGCCCTTCATTGCCTATGAAAAGCCCCATTACTACCATACCAAGAGGCGCTGAAATATGAAGCACTTCAGCCAGTCGACCACCTACCATCACCAGTGTCAATGTAACTAATACTTCTAGCTCAACATGATCATTATCTATGAAATTCAGTAGTTTGAATCCGGCAAACCCAAAAAGCGCACCAAGCAAAATCCCACCGAATACTTCTTTGCCAAACAATAGTGCAACACTGGTTGCAGTCACTTCTCCAGATCCGTGCCCACCAGCTTCATCAATACCTGCTTGCGCTTTAGCTATGCCAAGAATGGTCAGAAACACAACTACCCCTACACCATCATTAAATAATGATTCTCCTGCAATTTTTATTTCCAGCTTTTTAGAAAGCCCTGCTTTTTTAGTAAGCGCAAGAACTGCGATAGGGTCTGTTGGAGAAATAAGCGCTCCAAACAGAAGACAGTAGATCACGTCTATTTCAAGTCCCGGCACTACTGTTGGGAATATATAATAGACGAGGAATCCAACGATAAATGTGGACATTAATGTGCTACCTATGGCCAGTATAAAAATGGGGAGACGCTCCTCTAAAAGTTTGGTTAGGTTGATGGATAATGCCCCGGCAAACAGCAGGAAGTTGAGCATCACATTCATCAGTACCTCTTCAAAATCGAACGCTTCCATAATGTTTTCTGCACCTAACGTAATAGAAGGAAAGAAATAGCCCAATACAAGTATGGCAATAGACATCATCAAAGCAATGAACATTAGCCCGATCGTTGACGGTAGTTTTAATATAGTAATATTGATGAGTGTAAATACGGCAGCCAAAAATATGAGGAAAGTGATTAGTTCAAGAATGCTCATTTCGCTGTGAGAGTAGTTTCTTCAGGTTTAGATTAGCACGTTAAAGTAAGTAATAAAAGAGTACGGAAAAAAACCCAATGGGCCCATTACAACTGTTTATTACTTTAAACCAGATAAAATGAATATACAAAATGGCTTTCTCTTTTTTGGGTCTATTTTAATAGCGATGAGCTGTTCATCTGTTAAACAACTAGCACTAAAAAGGGACATTACTGAAATTCTGAAAAAATCCGAAGTGTTTTCCAAGCATCATACAGGTCTGAGTATTTACGATATTGATAACCGCCGTTATCTATCTAATTATAATGCTGATTTATTGTTTACCCCTGCCTCCAACACGAAGCTACTGACGATGTTTGCCACTTTAGCAAGCTTTCACGATTCAATACCTGCACTGCTTTACGAAAAAACGCCGATGGCCTTGCGTATCAAGCCTTTAGCCGAACCAACACTCCTGGCAGAAGAGTTTCAAAATCAAGCGGTATTTAACTTCCTTCAACGACAGGATGCCATTGAAGTAGTATTCCCTGAGGACGTCCCTCCCTACGGCCCAGGTTGGGCCTGGGATGATTACCAGTACTCTTTCCAAGCACAAAGATCCTGGTGGCCGATCTATAAAAATGCACTAAAGATAAGTAAAGACAGTACCACGATCACAGTCATTCCTCCTTTTTTTAAAGACTTCACAGAAATTAGAGAGAACAATCTATTTGATAATACACTAACCAGAAATCTTAAATACAACAATTTTACCGCTTACATCAATAATGATACATCCGCTTTTGAAAGCTACATTCCATTCGATTCTTCCAAAGATTTATTTGTTCAATTATTATCGGATACACTCAACGTTCCCATTGCTATTTCTGAGACAGACTTTATAGCTCAGGATACAATTTATGGCCAACATGTTGATACTTTACTCACCAAAATGATGAAACCAAGTGATAACTTTCTTGCCGAACAACTTTTTATACAGGCGGCATGGAAAAATGGATTTGAATCTATCGAAGAGTATATTGACCATCTGAAAATTACTTCTTTGAGCGGTCTAGATGATATGGTTTGGGTGGATGGCTCTGGGTTATCACGCTATAATTTAATATCTCCCAAGAATCAGGTAAAGCTTCTTAAAATCTGTCTGGATGAATTTGGATGGGACCGTCTCATTAAAATCTTTCCCTCTGGCGGTGAAGGAACGTTGGAAAAGTTATATCTTTCTGATACTCCTTTCATTTATGCCAAAACCGGTACACTTTCTAATAATCATAATTTAAGTGGATTTTTAATTACTAAATCCGGCAGACGATTGGTTTTCTCTTTTATGAACAACCATTTTATCTGTCCAATAAGCAATGTAAAAAAGGCCATGGAAGAGTTGTTAATGCAAATAAGAACGTCTTATTGATTGTATACTCTTACAAGTCCACCCGTCAAACGCATTAACGTTACTTTGGAATCAATCAGGTCATAAACAGCGTCTAGTTCCTGTATGGAAGATATTAGAAAAACGTTCTGAATCGTTCTGAAATCAAAAGAATCTATTGTCCCATTTTGAAATTTATCACGGGCAATATCTAGGTTCTGTTTCGCTGCTGCTTTCCTTCTAATATTAATTTGATAGAGCTGCTTTCTGGTATTGTATTGATCTACTGCTTGCTTGAGATCTCTTCTTAAGGAAGTCTTTAAATTTTCAATTCTCAATTCGCCGATGCCTTCCTCGATTTGAGCCCTTCTTATCGCTCGATTGATACGACCCCCATTAAAAAGAGTGAATGAAACGGTGAAATTGACTCCGTAATTTCGATTTTGATTATTTCCTACCGATAAAACGTCTACTACGTTGCCGCTTCCATCCGTTATCTCTCTTCTATTAAGAGGCCAGTCACTAACGTCCTGTTCATTTCTAGTTAAGGTATAATTTGCACCTAATAATAGTGTGGGGTATCTATCCCATTTACTCAATTCTGTCTCCAGCCCTAGAACAGATTGGGTAATATATTGCCTTCTTACATCTACATTTTCTTGTTCCATCAAATCGATTAAACTCAAGAGGTCTACTTCTATCATGTCCCTGTCCATTGAATCACTTAATACATAATCTGGTGCAGGCTCTGCTATTCCTAGTACAAAGTTTAAGTTGGAGATCGCATTTTTATATATAAGTTCCTGATTGACAAAGCTCACAGAATCAGTCAGGTAATTACCCTCCTCCAAAAGCACATCGCTTGTAATTGCACTCCCTATTTCTTGGCGAACCCTAACTCTAGTGTATTTATCTCTACTTAATTCCAGTTGAGTTTGGAATTGTTTCAATCTTTCTGATTCTAATACAGCGATATAATAACCTAAAATGATCGACTGAATGGTGTTGGCAATCACAATGCTTGCGTTGCCCTCAGATTCGGCCTGGAGCTGTTCTAACCTACGTTTTGTAATTGTTATATTATGCAGACTAAGTAAATCCCAATTCAAGTTTACAGCAGGTTGGATTTGCGTGGTTATGGTTTTTCCTAAAATTTGAAAAGGGTTGATCGCCTCCTGATTGTCAAAAATATTTCTACTACCAATAGCGGAAGCAGTAATTGTGGGAAAAATTCCAACTTCACCCCAATTATTATTTAATCTAGCAACATCTACGTTTCCCCTCTCTATACGAACATCATAGTTGTTTGCTAGACCTAATCGAATGGCATCGGCCAATGATAATTGATCTTGGGCACCTAGATGTACTACGCTTATTAGCGCTAAAATCAGAATAAAAGTTTTCCTCATTAAAATAATGACGATTAGGCAGATTCTCTGTATTCCTCCATCCTTCTTTCATCTATGAGGACTCTTTCCACTTCTTCTCTAGTAGGTTTCTTTCCTGTCCATAACCATTTAGCGTAGCGTCTCAAATCATTGAAGAGAACAATTAATACCGGGAAGAAGAGCAAAATAATGATTGTTCCAAAGAATACTCCATAAGCGACAGAAATAGCCATGGGTATCAGAAACTGCGCTCCAAAGCTTGTTTCTTTAATTAGCGGATAAAGTCCTAATACGGTGGTTAAAGAGGTAAGCATAATCGGTCTAAATCTACTGATACCCGCGTTGTAGGCAGCTTGATATACAGACTGCCCTTCGGATTTAATAAGGGAGTTGTACTTCGCCAAGAATACTACCGCATCGTTGATGATGACACCCATAAGGGCTATCATTCCCCATAAGCTCAATAAAGAAACAGGTTTAGGTGTCACACTCATCCAGGTCTCAATACCATGACCAAACACTCCTCCTAAAACACCAATAGGTACCATCAAAATAATAAGTATCGCTTGATAGACCGACCTGAAATTAATAACCAGGATAAAGAAAATAATAACAAAAGCACCGATAAAATAAGTCCGCATCTCTCTTGCAGACCGAGCCCGCTCTTCAGATTGTCCTCCATAATCCACGGACACATTAGGAAATTTTGCCAGCATCTGAGGTACAATTTCATTCTCTACATTCATAAGGATTGCATTGGAATCTCCAAAAGGATCTACCATATCCGCCTCTACATTCACGGATCTTTTTGCTTCATAGTGACGAATCCCAGATACACCTCTTTCAACTTCGTAGTTGGCTAATTGAGTTAATGGATACTCTCGTTCTCCATCCTTTATTTTTACAGATTCAAGTTGATCTATATTTTTTCTGTTCTCTTTTGGATAGCGCACCCATACTTTAATCTCATCTGTTCCTTTCATCAAACGTTGTGCTTCTTCCCCAAAGAACCCTTGCCTTAATTGGGTCGTAATATCGTTTGTTGAAAGACCTAAAAAGTAGGCCTGTGCTAAAAGATCTAATCGTATTTCTCTATTGCCAATTGGAATATCGTCTGTGACATCTTTGAGATCTGGGATTTTTTCCAGTTCAGCTTTTAGATAATCTTTTGCAGCGGACAAAGACTCATAATCTGTCCCTAAGATCCGTACCGCAACAGGCTTTCCCCAACGACTAATTCCACCGATGCTAAATTTCTCCGCCTCAGCCACATTTCCTATTTTCCTCCTCAGTCTATTAATAATTTCAAATTGATTGATCCCATATTCATCTAACTCAACATGAAAAACTCCCATATTTCCAGTATGAGAACCTGATTCGAAAACTGAACTGCCAACTCGCTTAAAAGTATAATCGATGATATCGTCTTCCGTATTTACTTTCTTTTTTAACTCATCGTTGACTTCCCAAACTGCCTTTTCAAATTTTTTAAGATATTCCTCTACTTTTTCTTCTCTTTCACCAGGCTTAAATGCTAAATTGACATCAATACTATTAAATTCTATTGGTGGAAATAAAGTGATAGGGATGATACCCCCAGACACTAACCCACTAATAATAAAGAAAAAGCTAACAACAACAGCCAGTGAGATAGTCTTATATTTCATTGAGAGACTAAGCGCGCGACCATAAATATGGGTCCTTAAGTATTCGATGACTCCATTGAGTGCTTTTCTAATCTTATAGCTCCTGGTATTTTCCGGCTTGATTTTTAAAACATGTTTGCTGGCGAGATGAGCCGGTAACACAAAAAATGCTTCTATTAGTGAAAAACCTAAACTAAAGATCACAACAATAGCCATGTCCCTAAAAAACTCAAAACCCCCTGTCAGTAGTAAAAGAGGAGTGAATGCAACCATTGTAGTTAAAACAGAAGTAAAGACACTGGGAACTACTTCCAGTGTTCCTTGTATGGCTGCTTTTAGAGGATTACCGTGTTTCTCAAAGTGCGCATAAATATTTTCGGCAATTACAATTCCATCATCTACAAGAATTCCAATCACTAAAATCATCCCAAAAAGGGAAATTAAATTAATGGTGAGCCCCACAAAAGATCCTAGGATGAACATTCCTAAAAAAGAAGACGGAATACCCCACGCTACCCAAAATGAAAGGCGAAGACTAAGGAACAAACCCAACGAAATTAGCACGAGGGTAAGCCCAACAACTCCATTTGATGTTAATAAAGATAGACGATCATCCAACCGATCCATAAAGTCTCGGATCATAATCAATTCTACAGCGTTATTTCTTTCGTTATATACTTCCAGGTAGTCATTTACAATATTGGAAACCAGCTCCAGATCCTCTGTTTCCAAGGCATTCACTTCAATAAAAATGATTCGATCCCCATTAAGAAAAGATTTATTCGGTTCATCAGCAAATTTCTCCTCCACTTTGGCAACATCGCGTACGAGTAGATTTCGACCACCTTCATTACTTCGAATAACGATGTCAGCAATTTGCTCAGCGTCTGTACTTTTCGCATTAGATCTAATGAGGATTTCTTCCTGGTCCGTTTTTACAGAACCCGCGGAAACATCCCTGTTATTGTTTCTTATTGCGTTGGCAATTTCAGAAAAAGTAAGGTTGTATCTCCGCAAGACATCTTCCGTTACCTCTATGGTTATTTCTAAAGGAGGAATACCAGAAATAACCACCTGAGAAATTTCACCCGTAGCCAATAAATCATCTTCTATTTTTTCAGCAAAAACTTTGAGTTTTTTAAGATCTATGTCACCAATTAGCGCAAGGCGTTGTGCAGTAGTTCTTCTTTTCTGCTTGACTATAATCGGTTTTTCTGCTTGCGAAGGGAATGAACTAATTCCATCTATTGCATTTTTTACATCCGTATAGAGTTCATCAATATTATAGCCATCAATTTTTTCGACAATGATGGATGCGATGTTTTCTGATGAAGTAGAAGTTACCCTGTATATGCCCAATACTCCTTTTAGTGATTCTTCAATCTTGAGCGTAATTCCTTCTTCTATTTCTTCAGGTGAAGCACCAAAATAAGCGACAGAAACGGATATGCTTTTATCTTCAGTAATTGGAAAATAGGATTTCTGGGTACTGATCATGCTTATGATACCACCCACGAGCGTCAATGCTATCAATACATTAGCAAGGATGGGATATTTAACAAAATATTCAACAAGACCTTTCATAAAACCCATTATTGTTCGTAACTAGTTTGTCGCTGCTTTTATCTTAGAAATTTCTAACTCTTCACTATTTCCCATCTCCAGATCAATACCTTTCTTCTTTCTTTTATAGACTATCATACCATTATATGCACCTAACAAAGGCTCTACTACTAATTCTTCTCCTTCTTCTAGTCCATCAAAAATCGCTTCTTCTTCTGAGAGACGAATGACATTGATATTCCTTTTCCGCAATAGCGTATCCTGAAGCACAAAAACTTCATTATTATTATAGATGGCATTTCTTGGCATCATCATTCCATCCTTTACACTCCTTGCTGGAATTGATGCTTGGAAAAACTGACCGTCATAAATTTTTTGTTCATTGGATAATATCGATATAAATACATCAACCGATTGCGTATTTTGATTCACATAATCACTAATCCTGGCTACCCTTCCGTTCCAAAATTGCTGCGATTCTTTTGAATAAATTTCCACAGGTGTCCCTTTTTGTATCCAGGGGATATCTTTGGTTTCTATACTTGCTTTAATTTCATAAGTCCCTGAACGCAAGATCTTTCCTATTCTGTTTCCTTGATTAACATACGCCCCCGACTGAACAGCTACCTCCATGATACTTCCGGAGAATGGAGCATAATACCTATATTTTTCCAATCTTGACTCAGCACTTTTTATTGAATAGTAAGAGGAATAAATCCCTCTTGTTGCGATAAAGGTTTTTTCTTTATCAGAATTTGTAGAGGGTAACTTAGGGAAAGTTCTATCGATGTTAAGTTCATTGAAATAGCGTTGCCATGCATCGTAATTATCTGTAAAATCAATCTTGAAATCGGGAAGAATACTAGCTAAGTCCCTAAGGAAATTACTTTTTTGTGATTTTAAATTAAGCAAAGCTTCCTTATCGTCTATCTCAAAAATTAGTTGTCCTTTACTAAATTTCTGACCCTCTTTCAACAAAACACCTTCAAACATCCTTCCTGAAACTTCTGCTACCAAATCAAGAGATCTTGAGTTCTCTACTCTACCAAAAGTAACAACGTTGGTTTGTATGTCTCGATAATTTACAGGCTGTGTAGTAACAAGTTTTTTTGTCACTATTGGTTCTCTTTTCCTGGGTTCTTCTTTCAGTGAACCTAAAAATTGGTTAAAAAAATAGGAGCCTATTAAAATAGTGACTGCCGTAATGATTATTACAAATTGCCTCTTCTTCATTTAATGATTACACTGAACAAAGTCTTTTAAGCGAAAAAATCTAAAATAGGTTTTGACCCAACATTAAATATTTGATAAGCGGAGGATAACGCCCCTAAGCTGTAATTGGAATGACCTAAGTAACGATATTAAGTCTTAGTATTCGAATAAAATTTTCATCAACAAGCCATAAAAAATGAGGAGAAATATTTACGACTACCCCTGTTAACAAAGATTTCACATAGAACTGTGTGTTGATTTGCTCGTTTTCATTTTCCAGGTAGTCATTGACCAAATCCCCTCTCATATTTCTTATCAAAGGGACTTCTGGAATAACCTGAACACCTAAGAACTCTGATAAAGCGGCTATTGATTGATTTGAGATAAGGTTTTCGATTTCAGACATGAAATCGTGCTTCATCATTTTTGATTCCGAACCACGAGTAGTTACAAGATCTTCACCCAACACAACTCTATTTATTAAATCCATTTCATGCACATTGATCACAAAATACAACGCTCCATTGATCTCTCCCTTAAACTCTACCTTCATAAGATTTACTTTAAATCGGCCCAGATCATCAAATTCATGTAGTGGTCTCAATGGACCAAGTCCAAAGCCAGTTATTTTCGGTTTCATTCTGATCTTCAACATTTGCTCCATAGAGGAGGCTGCCTTATCAAGAGACTCCAAAATCATGTCCTCCACAATTTCCATGTGGAGAGGTGAAAATTCTTCTTTATTCACGAATTATTCCATATTCACAAACAACAGAATAAAGATAAAAAGAATACTAAAATAAGGTTCCCGTCTACATAAATAAACAACCACTAAACCACCAGGAATCATCATAAACATTTTTTAATGCTTAATTTAAACCGAATTAAAATCTATAAATATGAAGAAAGTTCCGTTCACACTCTTAATCTTAATTATTTTCGCCACTAACTCTTTTGCGCAAAAAAGAAAAGGTAGATCAAATACTACGACAGAAAAGATCAACCCTGAATTGTATAGCGGTATTACGTGGCGGCAGCTTGGTCCATTTAGAGGAGGACGTTCTGCTGCTGTGACTGGGGTATCTAACAAACCCCAGCTGTTTTACATGGGAGCTACCGGTGGAGGAGTTTGGAGGACAAAAGACGGTGGAAATACTTGGGAGAATATCTCCGATGGATATTTCGGAGGATCTATTGGAGCAGTAGCCGTTAGTGAATGGGACAACAATGTTATTTATGTTGGAGGTGGTGAAGTGACTGTAAGAGGAAATGTTTCATCAGGCTATGGTATGTGGAAATCGGTAGATGCCGGAGATACTTGGGAAAAGATTGGACTTGAAAGTTCAAGACATATTCCGAGAATTAGGATCCATCCAAAAAATCCCGACTTGGTTTATGCAGCAGTTCTTGGCGACTTATACAGATCTTCCTCCGAAAGAGGGATTTACCGAAGTAAAGATGGTGGTAAGACGTGGGAAAAAGTCTTATTTGCTAATGCGAATGCAGGTGCAGTAGATCTTCTTTTTGACCCTAACAATCCGAGAATACTTTATGCTTCCACGTGGAGAATTCGAAGAACACCTTATTCCCTGGAGAGTGGTGGTGAAGGTTCTGCCCTTTGGAAAAGTACTGATGGAGGGGACACCTGGACGAATATTTCTCTAAATGAAGGATTACCCAAGGGAATCTGGGGAATCTCGGGAGTAACCGTCTCCCCTGTTAATTCTAACAGAGTTTGGGCCATCATTGAGAATGAGAATGGTGGCGTCTATCGATCGGATGATGCAGGAAAAACCTGGAATTTGATCAATGAAGAAAGAAAACTCAGGCAAAGAGCATGGTACTACACCCGAATATATGCTGATACACAAGATGAAGATATCGTCTATGTCCTAAACGTGAGATACCATAAATCGACCGATGGTGGAAAAACTTATAAAACGTACAATGCTCCTCATGGTGATCATCATGACCTCTGGATTGCCCCTGAGGACAACCAAAGAATGATTATAGGTGACGATGGAGGCGCTCAGGTTTCTTATGATGCCGGAGAAAATTGGTCTACTTATCATAATCAACCTACCGCACAATTTTATCGCGTGACCACTGATGATTCATTCCCTTATCGGATTTACGGTGCACAGCAAGATAACTCAACCATCAGAATAGATCATCGATCAAATGGAAGATTCCTGGATGAGGATAACTGGGAATCTACGGCGGGTGGTGAGAGTGCTCACATTGCTCCAAAACCAGATAATAGTGAAATAGTCTATGGGGGTAGCTATGATGGATTCTTGACTAGAATTGATCACGAAAATGAGCAGTTTAGGGCTGTGAATGTATGGCCAGACAATCCCATGGGACATGGAGCCGAAGATATGAAATATCGTTTTCAGTGGAATTTTCCGATTTTCTTCTCTCCTTTTAATTCAAACAAACTATACACAGCGTCAAATCATTTACATGTATCTGAAAATGGAGGTCAAACCTGGAAAGTAATAAGTCCGGATCTTACAAAGAATGATCAAAGTAAGTTAGGCTCGTCCGGTGGTCCCATCACAAAAGATAACACAAGTGTGGAATATTACTGTACCATTTTCGCGGCAACTGAATCCTATCATGAAGAAGGAGTGATTTGGACCGGATCAGACGATGGGTTGGTTCATATTACTCGGGATTTTGGAACCAATTGGCAAAATGTGACTCCTTCAGGCTTACCGGAATGGACGATGATCAATAGCGTAGAAATAGATCCTTTCAATGAAGGAGGGCTTTATATTGCAGGAACACGCTACAAAATGGGTGATTACGCTCCTTATCTTTACAAAACCGAGGATTACGGTGAAACCTGGAGAAAAATCACCAATGGTATACCCGCTGAGCACTTTACCCGAGTGGTAAGGGCTGATCCAAACGAAAGAGGATTATTGTATGCTGGAACAGAAGCGGGAATGTATATTTCATTTGATGACGGAGTAAGTTGGCAACCTTTCCAAATGAACCTACCCATGGTTCCTATCACCGATCTTGCCATCAAAAACGACAATCTTATCGCTGCCACGCAAGGAAGAAGTTTTTGGCTGATTGATGACTTAACACCTCTTCACCAGGTAGCGGATGCTAAAGATAAAAGCCATTATCTATTCAAGCCGATGGATAGTTACCGAATGGGAGGGGGAGATGGAAAAGAGTCAAAAATAGCAGGCACAAATCATCCTGGCGGGGTGATTATAAACTTTTTCGTTCAAGATACCAGCAAAACAGATACGATCGAAATCAGCCTCTATGAGTCAGATGGAGATATTATCACTACTTACACCACGCATCCGAACGAAAAAGAAAAAGAAAAACAGCTCGACATTGAACCTGGTTTCAATTCAATGAATTGGGATTTGAAATACGAGGGAGCAAAAACCTTTGAAGGTATGATTCTTTGGTGGGCAACCACGGATGGACCCGCCGCCATTCCAGGATCTTACCAAGTTGAAATGCATGTAAATGGAGCCAGGCAAATGCAAGAGTTCAAAATTTTAGCAGATCCTCGCATATCTACAAGTCAAGCTGACTATCAAGCACAATTCGACTTCCTCATTCAGATTAGAGACAAGCTAACAGAAACTCATGAAGGAATCATCAATATTAGAAAAGCCAAGATGCAGATCAACGACGTATTATCCAAAGTGGAAGACACTAATAAGTTAAAAGAATACGGCAAAGACATCATTACGAAAATGGAGGAAGTCGAAAAAACACTTTACCAAACAAAAAATGAAAGCAATCAAGATCCGTTAAACTTTCCCATAAAGCTGAATAATAAACTGGGACATCTGGCTTCTTTATCTGAAATAGGAAATTACAGACCAACAGACTCATCAATTGCATTTTACAATGAAATAGCTATTCAGATAGATGAGCAGTTGAATCTTTTGAATAAACTATTCAACACCCAAATAGTAGCATTCAACCAGATGATAAAAGATGCCGAAATCGACGCAGTGAAACTGGAAAATAATAAAGAACAAGTTAGATAATTATCACATCGGATAACAGGTAAATATCAAATTATAAGGGCCCCTCTAAAAACTCAGTTCAAGAATTTGAAGTAAAGATTTTTTTTCTGAGACAAGGCGTCAAAAACGGAGTTTATCAGCGTTAACCCGAAAAATTCGGGTGTTATTCATTGAGGTGATGTAACACGTTGAATATGAGGCAATTGATTTTGAATGAGAGGACAATATCGTTCCCCAAATTTGAGGAATCAACAATCATTCAGTATGAATAGTAAACTACGGTAAATCAATTACTTGAATCAACCCGCCACTAGTTGCGGTGAATAATGCAGTCATCCAAAAAAAGGGTTTTTCCCTAAAACAAAATACATTGATAAGTTTGAGTTATGGTGCAGTAGAGGCCGTTTTTAACACGG
>JBCDKO010000098.1:0-16417 GCA_038746525.1 Bacteroidota bacterium | reverse complement strand
TAAGAAAAGAAGAAAAACACGCTTTACTCACACTTGCAGCGTGGTTTTTAGCAAAAGAATGAATCGAATCTGTTTTGTCCTTAGAATCTTTTTATCGATTCTTCAAAAATTCATTCCGCTTTTTGGACAAATTGAAAATGAGCCTATTGTTTTTATTGCGTTTTCATTAGAATCTCTCAAATAGATTCAATGATTATTGGTACATCGAAATCTTAAAAAAACATACTCTATGAGCTAGAAACATCGTTTTTTCAAAAAGATACTGTTTTCTTAGAGACACATCTAATTAAAAACAATCCATAAAAATTCCTTTTGCGGACAGAATTAAGGATGATCATGAGTTGCAAGTATTTGGCAGTCTTATTATTATTCATTCTCTATTTTGGATTAGCGCTCATAACCTCTCTATTTTTCAATTATCTACAGGTCTTGGAGCATTTGTCGCAGGCTTGTTTGTGCACACTTCACCTTCTACAAAATGGCTTCATGATAGTCTTCATTCTTTTCGAATTGTATTGATCTCCATTTTTTATCCATCAGAATGTTGATTGCTCTTGACTTTCTTACCAAAAAATTGGTTCATTATCACTTTTTTAGTGATTGGAGTTTATCTAAGCAATTATGTATTATTGTAATATCGTTAAAGTTATTAAATAGTTCATGGAAGGAGAGTCTTTTCGAAGGTTCATTACTCTCACAGATTGGTGAGTTTAGCTTTACTTTAACATCGTTGGGGGATACCATTCCGAGATTATTTCACTTTTGACTTATCAGTTAACAATCATTGTGATTTCGATTACCATTTTATCAGTCCTTTTTGGGTACTTATCACTAAAAAGACATTGAAAGTTGATAGCAAAATGCTCAAATAATCTTTTCTTAATGCTTCTATTCAGTTTAGACCAGGACATCTTCACAGTATCTTTAAAAGATATCTCCATACCAATAAAAAACATCAATATTATAAGTCCTAGCTCTCCAATAACTTCGCCTGTCTGATACTCTGTTACTAGTTTAAATCCATAAGGACCTAGAATTACTCCAGTGACAATGATATAAGGCTAATTAATCCGAAAAATTCGGGTGTTATTCATTGAGATGATGTAACACGTTGAATAGTAAGTAATTGATTTTGAATGAGAGGACGACATCGTTCCCCAAATTTGAGGAATCAAAAATTATTCAGTATGAATAATAAGCTACTGTAAATCAATTACTTGAATCAACCCGCCACTATTTGTGGTGAATAATGCCTGTTAATCCTTTTCAAAAGAAGTCCGATAAGTAAAATAACTCCTGAAACTCTTAATAATAGATTTAATTCACATCCAGGTGTGCTTAATAAAATCATATTAACCATTTAGCTATTTGATGACAGCAATATCTACTACACTGAAACAAAGTAGCCCAATATAGAATATTAGAAGCGATTGAGGATTTTTTCTTTTGCTGATTTATGCTGGCTATTATTCCCTTTGGCCTGACAATGCAACCCAACATCTTCCGGGTTATTTGTCCTGACGAATAATACAGATCAATCAGCAACTATTCAGATAGAAATTTGCTTTGTTTTGTTTTTTAATGAGAATCTGTCAGTTGTTAAAGATTAATAAATCCTTACACATCCAACCAATTTTAAAGTGTGATTCATTTGGTTTTTCAGTACAACTGAAGTTAAAAACATGATCATCAACTTTTGCTTCTACTAAGTAGTTTTTACCCACACGAGAAACACGCACAAGTGATGCGGCAGCGCTGAAATCTACCATTTCATTTAATTTGAAGTGATGATTTCTCAAGAAGTATGATTTCTCTGTAGCACTGCGGTATCCAAATGAAGCCAAAAGCGAATCTGGCATTTCTACAAGCGTATCAAAGAAACGAGCAACGTATGGGCTTGTGGGTTGTTCGTAAAGGGTTTCTGGTGTGGCTTGCTGCAGTAACTTACCATCTTTAAAAACCAATATTTCATCTGAGATGGCCATGGCATCCGATGAATTATGCGTTATAAAGACTGAACAAACACCTGTATTTTGTAAAATAGAGAACACTTCCGTTCTCAATTCATGCCGCAGATTATTGTCTAGGCTGCTAAATGGTTCGTCTAAAAGAATAAGTCGAGGCTTGGGAGCCAGTGCTCTTACTAATGCAACTCTCTGTTGTTGGCCTCCTGAGATTTCATGTGGGTAGCGGTTGCCATATCCTTCCAGATTGACCAGGCGTAGCATCGCCTCCACTACCTCTTTTCTGTTGGATATATTTGAGATGCCATATTCAATATTCTTGGCAATAGTGAGGTGCGGAAATAGTGCATAATGCTGAAATAGAAACCCTATCGCCCGTTTTTCTGCAGGTAAATGGTAAAATTCCGAACTAATCAATTCGTCGTTGAGATAGATCTGCCCTTGATCCGGACGCTCTAATCCTGCGATAAGTCGAGCCAAAGTGGTTTTCCCACTGCCACTTTCTCCGAGAAAAGAATAGGTCTTTCCAGCTTGTAATTGTAAAGAAGTATCAAAAGCAGCGTGTAATTTACCTTGGTCAAAGCTTTTGAAAAGGTGATTGATTTTTAACAACATAGTTTAACTCTTCTCTACCAATCTATTGAGGAAAATTACTGGAAATACTCCTGTTGCGATAATCATCAATGAAGGCATGGCCGCTTCCATGATACGTTCATCACTGGCATATTGGTAAGCCTCTATTGCGAGTGTCTGAATGTAGTAAGGTTTAAGGATGAGGGTTAATGGTAACTCTTTCATTACATCGATAAAAACTAGAATAAACGCGCCCAAAAGCGCTGGTTTTAAAAGAGGTAATTCAATTTTTGAAAAGGTTTGAAATGCGCCTTTGCCTAATGATTGGGAAGCTTCAATTAATCCATGTTGAATTTTTTCCTTGCCTGCAGCAATGGGATTAAAGGCTACAGCAAGAAATCTTACCACATAGGCATATATCAAAGCTATTATTGTTCCTGTCAGCAGCAAGCTAATTTTTATTGAAAACGTCTGATTTACAAGGTCAATCAGCCATTTATCAAGATAAAGACCTGGAATATACACACCTACAGCAATGACTGCTCCTGGAATAGCATATCCTAAAATCCCAACTTTGGAAAGGTGATTTACCCAGCTCAATCTATTCCAGTCCTTGGCCACCAGTAGTGCAGCTGATACCAGGACGCAAGCGATAGCAGCAAACGAGGCAATTCCAAGACTTTGTAATACAATACGAAGTAGCTCAGACCAATTAATGCCTGAATAAGTGATTGCAGCCCAATAGATTAGCTGTGCTACGGGAATTACAAAACCTAAAAGTGCCGGTAACGCTACAATAGTAGTAATTAAGAAACGCTTTACTTTGCTACAATGCAGGTGTTCAAGCTTCTTTTCATTTGCGCCAATTATTGCGAATTTTCGTTTTCTACGTTGTCTCTGTTCAATGATAATCAGTGAGAAAATGATGATCAGCAGCAAAGCCGCCAAATATATAGCAGTATCAGGCTCTTTATAACCAAACCAGGATTTAAAAATCCCTGTAGTAAAAGTATTAACACCGTAGTATTTGGCTGCACCGTAATCGTTCAGCACTTCCATCAAAACAAGAATTACCCCTCCTGCTACCGCAGGCCTGGCCATTGGAAAGATGAGTTTGAAAAAGTGCTGAACTTCTCCTTTTCCCAACACTTGGGATGCCTCTATTAGGCTTTGAGAATGATGAAGGAAAAATGCCCTACAAGCTACATATACATACGGGTAAAGCGAAATACTCAAGACCAATGAAAGTCCGTGAATATTCATCAGGTCTATTCTTCCCACATCAAGAGAGAACCAGCTAAGTAATAGGTTTAATGAACCTCCGTAATCAAAAATACCAGCATAGGCATAGGCTGTAATGTAAGAAGGAATTGCTAGTGGTAAGATAAGTAACCATTCCAGCAGTTTTCGCCCGGGAAATTCGTAGCGTACACTAAACCAAGCACTTACGATACCAAAAAGCATGGTGAGAATAGCACATGAAAAAGCAAGATACAGGGAGTTTTGAACATATTTGGGAAGTAAATACTGTGCTATATGCTGCCATGATTCTCCCGGGCCGCCAAAGAGTTTCACAAATATAAAAATAGCGGGGGTTCCGATTAGAAAAGTAATACCCAAAACTGAAGCAGACCAACGACTAAAGTCTCTGCGATTCTTTTTAAGATAGGGGGATAATTGGATGTACAAAAGTTTGTAGTCTATTGCCGGTATTTATATTAAATCTTATGGCCAACCGCCTGCATCGAATATCAAATTAGCTAGTTTATTATATTCTCCCAGTTTACTAAGCGATAAATCATCTTCTTTAAAATTCCCCCAGGATTGAAGTAATTCAGTAGGAGGAACATCGGGATGAACCGGGTATTCATAATTTGCTTGGGCAAAAACCTCTTGTGCCGGTTTTGAGGCCAAATACTCGATAAATTCTATGGCATTTTCTTTGTTGGGCGCATATCTAGCTATGCCAGCGCCGCTAATGTTGATGTGAGCGCCTCTATCAGACTGGTTTGGGAAGAAGATGCCTACTCTTCTGCTTGCTTCTTGCTCTAATGGATCCTTAGAATTCAACATCCTACCTAAGTAATAGGTGTTGACAATCGCTAAATCGCCTTCTCCGGCAGCAACTGCTTTCACTTGGTCACGATCGTTACCCTTAGGCGTTCGTGCCATATTTTCTACCATTCTAGTAACCCATTTACGTGCATTATCTTCTCCATTATTGGCAATAATGGATGCTAATAGTGACTGGTTGTAGATGTTGGAGGAGGAGCGTATCAATATCTTTCCTTGCCATTCCTCACTGGTGAGCGCTTCGTAAGTAGATAGTTCTTCGGGTTGGACACGCTCTTTTGCATACGCGATGATTCGGGCTCGCTTGGTCAATGCAAACCAGTTATTCTCGTTATCCTTCAAATGAGTAGGAATAGTCGCATTTAAAAATTCTGAATCTGCGCTTTGCAATAGTCCTTTTTCCTTTGCTCTCGCTAAACGCCCTGCATCTACCGTGATCAATACATCGGCAGGAGATTCTTCGCCTTCTGCTTCCATCTTTTGAATTAGCTCGTCAGCATTAGCGTTTACTACGTTTACTCGAATACCTGTTTCTTCTTCAAATTGACTAAATAGTTGCTGATCTACATCATAGTGACGGTGTGTATAAACATTCACTGCCTGTTCTATGGTTTGATCTTTGGCCTTTTCTTTTGAAGGTTGACATTCAAATAGTATAACTAAGGATAATAGTATTAAGGGTATATTTTTCATCGAACTATGCTGGTTTTGCTATATTTAACAAGGTCAAAATTTACTAGTGAACTCGTATCAATCTCCATCGCCCGAACTGAAAGTTATGGCTAAGCTAAGTAGGCTACTGGATTCTCCTTTAAAATAACGGGTTAATTCTTGAAGTTCTGTGTAGAGCTCTATAAGCTCCGCGTTGTTGCTCATTGCCAATTCGTCTAAGTTTTGACCTACTGGAATGCGTTTTATAATACTATCGATTTTTGTGAATTTCTCATGGATCTTCTTCACGAGCTCTCCACCCCCTTCAACGGATTGTAAATATTCTTCCCATCCAATCCCATCTTCTTCATTATCGTTTTTTCCCTCCCAAAAAGATACGATGTTAGTATAACTTGTTAATAAATATTCTAATGACTTTCTGCTGAACCTAGCCTCAGCTAGCTCCGGTTGGGGTCCTGACTGACCCGCAATAAGTCCCATAGGAATTCCCAATTTAATATCTCGAATAGCTTCAAAACCTCTGACCATTTCATTGAACATTAAGGTAGTAGAGCTTTTCACTGCAGTTCCATAATTTTCAATAAAAGTGGTCAGATAATTCTCCTGCCAGTCCTTATTGAATTGACTTATCTGTGCTCCTAATTTTTCAACAATCTTTACTAAATAGTTCAACCTATTATCTAGTTGTGGTGATTTTAGCAAATCATCCGAATCTTCGTTAAAAAGCAAATATTCAATAGCAAGTAAGCCCCTGGTATTTCGCTTGGAATCGTTGAGTTCCGGGTCTTCTGACTTTATTTTTTCTTCAATGCCATTAACGCTTACCGGCCAGAGCGCCACTTCTTCTGAAAGTATTCGCCTTCGTCCCTCCGACCCTCCCGGACCAAAATTCAATAGGCTAATCTTAATCCATGCGCTATAGGTTTTATCCCAGGCTTGTTGTGCCTCTATTAAACTCTCCGCATTCCTGTTTTCATTTAATGCAACAACTGCATTTTGCATATGGCCCGATGCTTTGATAAGTCTGTCAATAGAAGGTAAAATAATATTATAGGCATAGTTTTCAAGAAATAGGGATTGATCAAATGTGGCCTTTTTCTCACAAGAAATACTTTGCGAAAAAATAAATAAAGCTCCTAGTAGTATCTGATTTCTATGCATTTACCCGTAAAGATAATTTTCATTGACTAATCTGAACAGCATTATAAACTTTCAATAAAAAAGAGTAAATCTTCACGTTCCTTTTTTGTTAGATTCAAAAATTCATTCTTAGAAGACGCCGCCTCACCACCATGCCATAAAATAGCTTGTTCAATATTTCTGGCTCTTCCGTCATGTAATAGTCGTGTATGCTTATTCACTGTTTTGATTAAGCCCAACCCCCAAAGTGGAGCAGTACGCCACTCATTTCCATTAGCGTCAAAGTCTGGTGCACCATCTGCCAAATCTTCTCCCATATCATGAAGTAAGAGATCTGTATAAGGATATATTTTTTGGTTATTTAAAGAAGCAATCTTTGAATTTTGTCCGGTAGTGAAAGACGCCTTGTGACAAGATTCGCAACCTATATCATAAAATAGGGTTCTTCCTTTTAGGTATTGAGGTTTGTCTGTGTTTCTTTTAGCAGGGATCGCGAGGCTTTGAACATATAACGTAATTCTTTCAAGTTGTTTATCGCTAATCTCTGGGTATCCCCCCTCTGGTAGCGGGGTGTTTTGTGCTTCTTGATAGGCATTGAACTCATCTTCAGGAAAGAGCGAAGACGTTAAGCCCATATCTCCATTAAATGCTGAGGCACTTTGTTGGAATATGGTGGGCTGGTTAGCTTTCCAACCAAAACGTCCTATTGTTTTTTTATCTTCAACAATATTCCAGACGTAATTGGCTTTACCGGAAATCCCATCTCCATCGAGATCATCCGTATCTCTATTGGCTAGAAGGGATTCAACCGGTATGTTTTCTAACAACCCCAGGCCAGCTACTTGCGATGCCACTCGCGGTGAAAGTTTATAATTTCCATCTATTTCACCATACGCTAAATTCGTGAGTTCATAGTTAGGCTTGAAAAGCATGTAGGGAGTCCCGTCTCTATAGAAATCTTTAATGGTATCATAAGTAATGACAATGTCTGCCTCTGCCATTGCCTTTGGAATTGAGTGATCCTGGATTTGTTTTCCGTAAATAGGGTGAGGTTCTGGTGCTCCTTTTTTGTTTTTAGCCCCGTTGTTTAGCCGCCAAAGTAGCCCAAATCGGGTTCCATTGGGCTCATCCGGAGGAGCTCCCCTGCCGTCCTTAAAATGACAGCTACCACAGGAATTAGCGTTAAATAAAGGACCTAGTCCATCCAATGACTGTACTGACGCAGGTGCTGCTACCCAATTGGTTCTAAAAAGCTCATTCCCGGATTGAAAAAACCGCGATTCTGACCTGGTCAGATTGCTACCCTGAACCCCAAATGCATCCTTACTAAAATTGTATGAAGTGAAGTTAAGGCCGCCACTTAGCTCTTCAGCGCTAAAATCAGTCCGATAATTACATTGCAAACACAGCAAAACAATCTTTAGTAATAATACACTAATAAATCGTCTTCCCCTCATGAAAATATACAGGTACTACTTTTTTAGTTCTATGCTCACATCTGCAAAGGCATCGCTTAAATCTTCTAAAGCTGCTACTGCTTTTAGTACTTCATCTTCATTTTCGATGATTGCTTGATCGAAAGGATCAGGAATTGCACTTATCGTCTTATAAGTTTCACCAATGGCCTCATCTACAGCTCTTGCCTTTTCTAGGTTGACTTTAGTAGCTAAAGCAGCATAGCTTGTTCCACTTATTTTTGATCCGTCAACTTTAGTGTATTCTCCCGTGTATACGTTAACAATACCCTGAAAATTGTTGATAATGTCCGAAATTGTATTGTCAGAAAAGCAAGAATGCTCGTTTTCTTGATCTTTAGAATCCACTGCAACAAACATGCGTTCCCCTGAAAGTTCGCCCTTACTAAATTCGCCCAATGCTGTAAAAATTTTTGTGATCACCTCGTTCTTAGGAGATGAGAGAAAAGTCGCACGATAGGCCCCGTCCTTCTCCCATTCATTTTTGACTGCTGATAAATGATCCAAAAGTAGATCAGCGATAAGCTTTAAATACAAACCTCGTCGCTCTGGGTTAGGTGCCGATCCACCTACTACATAATCCGTATAGGGTCTTGTACCTGGACTATTTTCATGAAAATCCTGTCCCCAAAGCAAAAATTCAATAGCATGATATCCGGTAAAAATGCTTTCTTCAGAAAAAGATTCATTTAATTTTACCAATAATGCTTTAGTGATTTCCGGGTATTCTTCCAGGTTGTTGATCATGCCTGCAGTTTCGTCTCCTTCCACATAATCAATGTAATTTTCATCCATGGGCCATGCATTGATTAATCCTTCGGGGCCATCTTCATCGTCGATCGGACCACCGTAAAAACGAAAAGCTTCTGTCTGCCCATAAGGGATCCTGGCCTTCAGCCATTGCTCTTTGCATGCTGTAAATCCTTCCTTTGTGGGGTCTGCCACAAATTCACCAATTAATTCTTTTAGTTTTATGGTTTGATCATAGCTATCTTGATAGTTTGCTAGCACAATATCTGCATAGTTTTCCGCAGCAGAAGCAAATTCTTCGTCGGTAACACTTTTCATTTCACAAGACAACAAACTTATGGTGGTAACAATTAAGGCATCTCTAAAAAATTTTGTATATAATTCTCTTATTTTCATAGCAATTATAGTTTGAATCGTTCGATATCTCTAAGCAAATCTTCCAATTTATGTAGTTTTAATTTTGTTTCAATGTTTGATTAACCAGGAAGAATTGTTGATAAAGAATCCATTTTATATCTGTAATAGATTATAGCAGGTTTTGTTTATTTCACCGTTATCAGTTTTCAATAAGCCCACTACTTGCCAATACAATAAATTCAAATATTTAAATAGTTAAGCCTTTCGCGTTTAGAAGGTTCGAATGAAATGTAAAGAAAATTATTATTTGGTTTGTATTCTATCTTCAGCTAAGAAAAAGTAAAAAATTGCTTGAAATAAGTAAAAAAATCAATGAAGCACAAAATTGGGGTAATAACTTAAATGCTCGCTGGAGTTACTTTCTGGAAAGGCTACTTTTGATGAAATCCAAATATTTCGAGCATGCCAAGGTGATCTTTACTTACCAAGTTCTTCGATCTGATTTTTGTACTTTTCCAAAGAGTTTGCTTTCTATTTAGTTGATTGATTTCCTTTTCGAATAGAACGATTTTTGAAGGAAGGTCCGTGTTGTAAAAGCAGATTCCAAAGTCATTTTAATTGGTCACAATCATAAAGTTGTTTAGTTTTTGCACAGTCTCAGATGTCTTTATTTTTAGCAGGAATTTCTAGCCGTTCGCTTTCAAAGACACCAAATCCAAATTACAGCTTAAAGGGAACATTAACATTAATATGAAGAAAGGCACTGCAGAACACCAGGAATTCAATGCATGCTACTTAGTTTCAATTTCTTGAAGAGCTGAGGTCTTCAAGAAGTTGAAATCAAGTATTAAAAATAGTGGTTTCAACTACTCAAATGTGACAGTCAATTCTATCTTATGAGTTCAATCGAAACCGGCCAGACATTGGTTGACTCGTAAAGAAATTCAGCACTATTAGCATTCACTCGATAAAATCTGGTATTAACGCTATTATAATCATTATCAGGAAACTGGCCTGCAGGATATATCAAATTACCACTCAAGTCAAATAAATCGTAATTATTGATCCATGATTGAACGTTTGTACCAACGGAAGAATAATCAGTGACTTCTAAAGTATTCAAATTGATTTTTTTGAGGGTAGCAGGAGCAGTGGCAAAATAATTATCAGGATTAGAAATTTCAGGTAACGGTAATGCAGTAACCTCAGCTGCCACTTCATTATCATTTAGCATATATAGTTTTGAGATAGTCCCATCAACAGCTGCGTTGATATCCACTTCAAAATTTTGATCGAATTCATTAGCAATTATGTCGAAGCGTAACATTTTACCGTAATTGGCAACATTCGCATTATCCCCATATTCCATGACCCAGAACGTTCCTCTAGTAGGAAATAAATAAACCCGACCCTGACTATCCATAAAGCTTCCGGATGTTGTTGCCATTCTGTTGTCCGATTTATATTCCAGAGCGTTAGTCTCCACGTCAAAAATTGCTACTGTCGTTGCATCATCGAGGGTAAAAGTCTCAAAATTAACATCTGAAATAGGTATCAAAATTCTATTTCCGAATGTATGCGGACCATAAAATTCCCCTGAAGAGTAAGAGTTATTAGGCTGCGGTATTTCTATGGTTCCAGTAATGGTCATTTCAGTAGGATTCCATTCAACAACCTTTCCATTTCCAAAGTCAAACAAGAATGCCCTAGTAGAGGAATAAAAAGAAAAAGGAGTAAAAGCAGGAATACCAGTATTGGCAAAGCTGATGGTAAGATCTTGGGTCATTTCAAGGGTCTCCGATACGAGCCATTTTGTAACGGTTAAAGCGTCCCAATCGAAAGAATATACATCTTCGTTAAAAGCTGTAGCAAATGTTCCTCCGCCAAGTTCAACCATATCGGCAATGTTGGGTTCAGAGGAAGGAAAATCTGGAAAAGCTCCCATATACATAAAATATCCGTCAGGAGTATTGGTATTGATCGAATACAGCAAGGCGGTTGACGAATCAACCATACCCTCTGAATCTCCATCGTCTGAATCGCACGCTATTAAGCATGAAACAAGAAGAATGAAAGAAATAAGCAATGTTTTAAGCGTAATTTTCATTGTTAAATTATTTAGATTAATGATCGTTTTAAAATTGAAAGGTATTTTTTATGAAATAGGAAACCCCGGGTCGTTGAACAGCGAAGAAATCAAATACTTCTGCGTTTGTTATATTGAAGATCTCCGCCGTAATAAACCAGCGAGTTTTTCCAAAATCTCTTTCGTAGGTTGTGCCCAGATTAATTGTGAATTGATTCGGGACTATTTGTTTGTTATTGGCGCTTCCCAGGCTTTCCCAACTGATAAAGTAGTTTCCGACATATCTACTATCCGCAAACAGTCGTAGCTTTCCCTTAGCAAATTCATGAGAGTAATCGACGTTGCTGTTTGCGAATAAATAAGGACGATTGGGTATCCTATCTCCATTTTGTGGTTCATATAATCCTTCCGAAGAGGTATTGATATAATTTAAGTATGTACCATTCACCGCGAAGTTCCAACGCTCATTCGGACTGGTAAGCTTTACACCTAATTCTGATCCGAGAGATCGAGCCGTAAATACATTAGCATAGATTGAGGAGAGTCCAATTCCTTGTAGAAATACGATATGATCCGCTATTTCTCGCCAAAATAGTACCGGATTAATTGTCCATTTCCATGAGCTCCCTTTTGGTTGGGTGATTTGAAGTTCGGCATTAGAGTTATGTGCTCGCTCCGGGTTTAGCTCTAAGTTATCAGCTATAAAAGCTCCATCGCCCAATACTTCATCAACTCTGGGCAAACGTGTTGTCCATTCATAAGAGATTTTTCCAAGTAGTTGAGGGCTAATTTGACAACGTAAACTAGCTCCCGCTCCCCATTCGCTTTTCTTATTGCTTGTTTTGAGAAGGCCTTCTCCGTCAAATGTTGGCTCTTCAGCCTCATACTTTACAAAATAGTGTTTGAAGAAAAAGCTTGTTTCTAACTTTTTACTAGCCGATTCCTTTAAATATTCAATAGAAGATACTCTGGAATTAAATGAACTTTCTGAGCTTAATGGATCGAAAAAATTCCGAAACCTGTCATCCCCATCCCTTACAGCATTTATTGCATTCGTTTGAGCATTTATAGTATTTAGGTTGTCAAATGAGTAACTAAAATTTATTCGATGGAATGCAGTATGTGTATCAAGAAATTGGTAAGCAGGAGTCCCTGGCTCTACTTCTCCTTGAGTTGCCCTTTGATCAATGACTTCACCAAACCAATTGTAAAACCTGCTGGCACTATCTAAGTATTCGGTGCGATTAAAATTATAAGCTAAAGCAGCTTCAATGTTTAGTTTTCTAAACGCCAACTGCTTGTATCTTACAGTAGCACCAGATGATTTTCTAGCAAAGTCAACCTCACCAAATGGTACTCCTACAATTAGCGATTTCCCATTGATTTGTTGGACTGCTAATTGTGCATGTTGAATCTCCTTATTGTTAGCAGAAGTATATAATTCGAAACTAAGTAGGTCTAAATTTTTTCTTCCTTTAATTCCTATTTCAGTGGTGACGCCAAAGCCTTGGTACGCATCATTGAACTTTTTTATCGATCTTTCCTCAAGTCTTCCTTGATCGTTTGGAACGCCAATTGATATGTTATAGTCATTTTCTGCAAAATCATAATATATACCTGTATTGCTAAAAAAACCCTCACTATTGTAGTAGCTTAGGTTAGCCTCTAAGCGGTGCGTACCAAATGAACCATGCTGATATGAACCGGACCCGTGCCATCCTGGTTGTGCTTTTTTAGGAATCACATTGATTGCACCACCAAGTGCATCTGTTCCTAGCTTTGTAGGGACTATACCTTTGTAAATGTCAACTCGTTCTAACATTCCTATTGGAATATTGGCCAGCCCAAAACCAAATGCCGAAAATTCAATAGGAACGTGATAATAAAAAAAACGTATTTGATCGTCTGTCAACCCGTTTAGGCTCAGTCTCATGTTTGATCCAAGACCACCACTACGCTGTACACTCACCCCCTTAGTTTGTGCTAAAATCTGACCTATATCAGCAGATCTTGAGACTGCCGTTTCAAGGATAATCACTTCAATTGAATTCAGAGATTTCCGAAGTACTGCCTCATTTGATTCTGCTGATACGATAACTTCCTGAAGCTCTGTTATTGACTTTTGTAACTCTAAGTTTTGCCTGAGTTTCTGATTTTCGTTTACGGTAACTGAGACTTTCTTGGTTAAAAATCCTGTTGAGGAAATCACTAGATTGTAAGACCCAACTGGTAACCTTAACTCGTAGTTACCATCAACACCTGTTATATCACCAATTCCAAGGGATGGAATCCCTACAGTTACTCCAATTAATTTGGTTCCTTCCACATCGCTGATGATACCATAAACAGTACCCTCGTCAACCTGTGCAAAGGTGAGTAAAGACATAATGAGTCCGTATGATGTCACTATAAATCTCATCAGGTTATGGTTGCTAAATGAAGAATTGATTATTCGCTTATTCGCTTGAATTCAGATTTTAAATGCAGCTCACAGAAAAATTACTAAATTTCATAGGAGTAGAAGGGTCAAGTCTTAGTCTGTCTACAGGCTTGACAAGAAGGCTGTTTTTAGTCTTTGTTATATAATATTTCTGGTGAGGTTCTAATACTAATTTTTTCCCTGAACATATCACAGTTTGGGGGGTATCAAACTCATTTAGTAAATGAAGTGCGTTATAAAAATTGATATCACACTTTTTATTGGTTATTAGTGTTTTCTGTCCCATTCCATCTACGGCAACAATATATAGCTCAGGTGCTTTGAACTGAAGAATAGCAACATAACTCATAGCAACCAATAAAAAGCTAGCTGCAATCTGGTAAGGATATTTTTTAGCAGTTGTTATCATGCGATTAATAGTAGATTGATTAGAGCATGTGTTTTCAGTTTCTGAACTAGGAACTTCATCGTATTCACCACTAGCCCACACATTTCTTCGATTTTCCATACTCGGAAGTATTTGGGAAACCTGGGACCAAATACGCTCCGATTTTTCTTTCTCATCATTTACTTTCTTTAAGGCAGTGTCAGGAAGGTCGTTTGATTGAAACCAACGCTCTACTTCTGCTTTCTCCTCTTTAGTGCAAAGCCCTTTAGCGTGGCGCCTTAGTATTTCCTCAGTAATCTTCATTACAAACTTTTAGTTGAAGAATTAATTACTTTCAAACATCTAATCGGATAACTCTTGTAATTCAGTAGCTATACAATTAGAAAAAGATCAATTTTTTTTCTGGTAATGTCCGAAGTAGACTGTAAATAATTGAAATTCAATACTTTGAAAGTATTAGGGTTTGCATCCGTTACTATTTAGCTACTTAATAGATTGATTATCAAATATTTAGAAGTTGAATTTTATTGAAAAATCGAATTTGCTTAAGACTGAACAATATATTATTTTATAATAATTATTTTTTTAAGTTGATTATTTCAATAACAATGATAATCGAATCTGTCTTTAAAACAATATTTTATCTAGGCAGCTGAGTAGTAACTTGCATCCTTAAAGCAGGAATACGAACAAAATAGACCTTAAGTGTGAAAAGAGATGGTGCGAGGTTGATTTTTCAGGATTGTTAACGAAAAGAACCCTTTATTCAAAATATTCAACCTATCGATTGGTGGGAATTGATATAATCCGTAAGATTTTTTCGGAGGTAGTTCAGCGCTTTGGTTATATGCTGATTAACAGCATTGTTAGATATGGATAACTTCGATGCAATTTCATTATATGATAGACCTTGTTCTCGGCTCATTCTGAACACTTCCTGTCGCCTCGTGGGTAGATTTTCTACCAATTGATCCACTTGTTTAGCCAGTTCGCCGAAATGCACTTCTTTCTCAACCGAATTTTCAGAAATGTTTAACTCTGTCGCAATGGCTGAAACATATTTTTCAGATTGTTCCTGAGCCCATATGTGATCATATACTTTGTTCTTGATTGCGCGAACTAAATACCGTTTCCATGATAGGTGATCTGGTACGGATTCATACAAGTGTTCTCTTCGTTCCCAGATAGACATAAAAATTTTGGAGGTAATGTCTTCACAAGTATTCGGATCAGATAAGTATTCCTGACAGACTGCTAAAACATAGGTAACATACCTCTGATAAAAATGCGAGAATCCATCTTCCGCTTTAATATTAAAACGTATTTCAGTTTTAGAAGCTTCGTTCTTTTGTCGGAAAATTTTCATCAAGATCCTACGTTTTGAACTGATATTTAAGAATATTCTAAATAAAAGTCAAAACTCGGTGTTCCTTCGCATTAAAAAAATCACTACTTCTAGGGATAATTCGGCAAATGATGTAAAAATATGGTGAGCCCTTTGCTGATTTCCACCGGAGGATGTTGTTTGCCTTTGTGGATCCATTCGGCGTAAGGCTGAAAGATGGAGAACAGCTTCTCTTGATGCGGGATGACTTTTCCCTGAAGGATTCGGCGATCTACCCGCTCAATATGCTTGACCAACCTCTTATGGTAATACCACAACTCCAACTACGCCGCCACCGTATCCCGCTCACCCACAGCAGGATTTTCGATCATCGCTTTCACCTTTCGGGCGAAGGCACAAGCCTTAGTGAGGTACTTTTCTGTGGCCTGTTGGAGTCGCTCTTCTTTGTTTCTGCCTCCTTTAGCGGTGATCTGGCCCACGGTATGCATCTGCCTTTTGAGGCGGCGACGCCAGTCCTTGGCTTTACGCCAGCCGGCAAGGGGTTGTTTTCTGAGGATTAAATCCTTGTAAATCAAGATCACAAAACGGCGATGACTTGAATTGCAACTATTTGATAATAAATGAGTTAAAAAATCTATCATCAGTAAATCTGCTCACATAGATCAACGCACTTATGTGCACTGTCCCACAGCAGGTTGTAATCGGTGGGAAATGAGTGGCTGTTTTTACCACAAAACTATCGGTCTTGCAAGGCAAGGCCACTCCCACATCTGCGGTTTTTTCTTTTTTGGGGAAGACCTCATGCCCCATGGCCACCATGACCTCATCGAGCTCTTGAAGCAACCCCTCATCCAGTAAGGCGATATGGTCATAGATGTTTTGATAGCTGTACTCCTTGCCTCTGCTAAGGTCACTCGGTAACACCCCCATGATGCCTCTGATGAGGGTATCATGATTGGCAATATGTTGCAGCTCATCATAGGAACTATTCATGCATAGCCTCACCTGAGCCAGCACAAAGATTTCCCACAGGCTCATGCCTGTTCTTCGGGTGGGCTGCTTGCCGTTCATCAGGTGGGCTGAAAGCAAACCAAACACCCGGGTATTCCATTGTGGGTTTACATAGATATATTGCAGCGCAGCCGCCAATGCGG
>JBCDKO010000097.1:0-16436 GCA_038746525.1 Bacteroidota bacterium | reverse complement strand
TTGTGGACATTGAGGTTATCCACGATAATATGCAGGGCTTTCTTCGGGTATTTTCTGTACAGTTTTTTAAGAAATTTAAGAAAATTCTCGTGGTTGTTCTGGTCGATAGTGTCAGCGGTCATTATCCCTTCATGTACAGCCAGGGCAGCGATTAATGACACCGTTCCATTCCGTTTGTAAGTAGTGGTGTGCCTTTTTGGCAACCCCCTTCTTAGCGGTAGCTCGGGTTGGCTCCTATCCAGAGCTTGTATCTGTATTTTTTCATCCACAGACAAGACCAGCGCATGTTCATCCTTATTGAGATACTATCCAATCACATTGAGCATTTTCTTTTCAAATTCGGGGTCAGGACTTTTACCGCACCAATAGGCTACTTTATGGGGTTTTAACTCATGACCAGCTATAGCCCATAGCCCCTCTATACTTTTTATCGAAATTTTTAGGAGAAAAACCTCTATGAAGACCATGCGAGTCGGACACGAAGATTTAGGGCAAGTCGAATATGAAATTTCAAACTATTTTTAATCACCTAATTCTATCCATCTTTTGTCCACTTTACTTCTAGCAGATTTATTTTAAGAAACACTTTTTAAAAGAATCTTTTTGCAAAACCCGCCTTTTGGCCCAACTCTTCGTTACTCAAAATTTCAAAAGCCTAATTTAAGACTGGTAAACTACGTTTTTGAAATTCTGAAAGCCTCAATTTGAACCAAAAATCCAGTTTTGCAAAAGGATCTTAATATAAAAAAGCTCCCTTCTATATTTTTAGATTCTATTCGTTTTCTAAAAAAGGTCATATATAAAATGCATAATTCATTTAAATCTTCGATAAAAAAAAATCATATCCCTTCCGTTACCTTTGTTACTATTACCTTAATGCAAAATTATGAGATACTGTTCTACGCTCATCGCAGTAATTTTTTTACTTGTTTCCTGTCAAAATGAAAAAGATAATCAAGGTATTGTTAAAACAGTCAAGGATGACTTTAGCAGTCCTAAAAATCTTTTTGTTGATTATGTTAGTTCTTTTACGAGCGGGGTGATCTCATCGGCAAGTGACATTCGTCTTCGATTAAATACAAACATACCCGATAGTCTTGTTGGAACCACCATAGCAAATATTTTTGATTTTGAGCCATCAATCGAGGGTTCAAGTACCTGGGAGGATAACAAAACCATTGTATTTAAACCAAAGGAAAAACTAAAGAACAATCAGAAATATGAAGCAATTGCAAATCTCAAAAACCTGATTCCTAATATTTCAAAAGATAAAGAAAAATTCAAATTTGTTTTTCAAACATTACTGCAAAACTACGAGGTGACTGTAGGCGGTGTAAAACTGTACGATAGTAAAGATTTGACAAGAGTAAAGGTTGAGGGACAAATGCAGACTGCAGATTTAGTCTCCTTGGAGCAGGTGAAGAAAATGATGAATGCCACCCAAAATGGAAATTTGCTCACTGTCAATTGGGTTGTGAGAGAGAAGAATGCTTTTCTCTTCACTATCGAGGAGGTAGATAGGTCAAAAAAAGCCAATGAAGTTAAGTTGACAATTAATGGGAGTCCAATAAAGGTTGAAAAACGAGTAGAGCTGGAAGTAGAAGTGCCATCTGTTGATGATTACAAAGTCGTTTCAAGCCAAATTGTTCGTGGGAGTGAAAATTACGTTTCAGTACTCTTTTCTGATCCGCTTGATTCGAGACAAAACCTAACTGGACTTGTTACGCTAAGTAATACCCGAAGTAAGCCAAGGCTGGTTGTTGATCTCAACGAGCTTAAAATTTACCCAACACAAGAAATGACTGCAACTTCCGAACTAACAATTAACAAAGCGATCAAGAATATTGCGGGATATAGCTTGAAAAAAGATTACAGGATCAGCTTACAATTTTCCCAGATTAAGCCTAAAGTACAACTTGTAAATACAAACAAGAAGGCAATTCTGCCAAATTCGAAGGGACTTGTTTTGCCATTCAAAGCGGTTGGTTTGAGGGCTGTTGATGTAACCGTCGTAAAGATTTTTGAAGACAACGTGCAGCAATACCTACAGGTCAATGATGTTGGGGGGGAAAACCAGCTTCGAAGAGTAGGCAAACCGGTGGTTAGAAAAGTAGTTCCCCTAAATACCACCGGCGTGACAAATTTGAATTCTTGGAATCAATTTATACTGAACTTAGAAGATATTTTGAAGACTGAACCTGGTTCTTTCTATCAAATCCAAATTGGATTTCGGAGGAGCTACTCACTTTATTTCTGCTCTGATAACAATCAAATCGAGTCATTATATGAACAAGAGGATGATTGGGGAGAAGAAGAGGAAGCCTCATATTGGGACAACTATGAGTCTTATTATAGCCAGGGATATAATTGGGAAGAACGAGATAACCCTTGTAGTGACTCTTATTATGGAAACCGAAGAAGTATCGCCAAAATGGTGTTTGCTTCGGATTTTGGCCTGATAGCTAAGAAACGGGATGATGGTGATCTGGTAGTTTTTGTAACAAACCTCGTGAGCACGGAACCTATCAACGGAGTTGATATTGAGGTTTTTGATTATCAGCAACAGTTATTGGCAGCTAGCCAGACAGATAAGAATGGAAAGGTGGCGATCCAAGCTATCAAAGCACCCCATCTTGTAGTTGCTCGCAAAGGAGATCAAGTTGGGTACCTCAAGATAAATGATGCATCTGCACTGTCTTTGAGCAATTTTGATATTTCAGGAACACAGGTTCAGAAGGGATTAAAGGGGTTCATCTACGGCGAAAGAGGGGTTTGGAGACCTTCGGATACAGTTCATCTAGGATTTATTCTTCAGGATATTGATGGATCGCTTCCCGATAATCACCCAGTCATCCTTGAATTATACAACCCTACCGATCAATTGATTCATCGAAAAGTTAGTAGTGAGCCCACCGGCACGATATATAGATTTGATTTTGTTACGGATCGAAATGCTCCTACGGGAAACTGGAAAGCACTTGCAAAAGTTGGTGGTGCATCTTTTGAGAAGAAGATAAGGATTGAAACGATAAAGCCAAACCGATTGAAAATTAACCTTACTTTTGATAAAAACAAATTTGGTGCTACAGATACTTCGATTTCAGGAGACCTAAATGTGCGCTGGTTAACTGGTGCTACAGCAGAGAATCTCAAGGCAGAGTATGAACTTTTGTTAAAGCCTGCCAGGACAACGTTTGACGGATACCCAAACTTTAGCTTTGATGATCAATCAAAACAATTTAGTAGCGCCCGTGAAACGGTTTTTGAAGGCAGGGTGAATGCAGAAGGATATACAAAGATCAACTTTGATCTTACAGGCATTCAAAACGCTCCCGGAGCACTAAATGCCATGCTATTTGGTAAAGTATACGAAGAAGGTGGTGATTTCAGTGTTAGCAACACAACCATACCCTACTATCCATACGAAAGCTTCGTAGGACTAAAGACACCAGAGGGTGACAAAAGAGGAATTTTACTTACTGATGAAGACCATGCTGTTCGCATTGCCTCTGTGGATGCAAATGGCAATCCAGTTAGTAAAAGAGACATAAAGGTGAAACTCTACAAGCTAAATTGGAAATGGTGGTGGGATAATTCTGATGAGTATATCGGTAATTACGTAGGAAGGTCATATCGCCAACCGATAGCAAGTAGCACAATTAATACGATAAACGGCGAAGGGAAATTTAACCTTAGAGTGAACCATCCTCAATGGGGGCGATATTATTTGCATGTAGAAGATCCTACTTCTGGACACACGGCCGGGCAAATTGTTTACATGGATTGGCCCGGATGGGCTGGTAAGGGCAAACGAGGCGAACTGGATGGAGCGGCAATGCTGGATTTCGGAGTAGAGAAAGAGGAATACAAAGTAGGCGAGCAGATAGCCTTATCTATACCCTCGGCAGTTGGTAATCGTATCCTTGTTAGTTTGGAAACCGGAAGCGAAGTGCTTCAAACTTTCTGGGTGGATGCCGAAGATGAGACTACGACTGTGGTTTTTGAAGCAACAGCAGATATGTCTCCAAATATTTATGCACATCTTACGATGATTCAGCCGCACGGCCAAAGTTCTAACGATCTTCCAATTAGACTTTATGGTATTCAATCTATAAAAGTAGCAGATCCAGAGACAGAACTAACACCAGTTATTGGCTCCCCTACTGAACTACGACCGGCGCAGAAATACACAATCAATATCTCCGAAAAAAATAGCAAGGCAATGGCTTATACCATTGCAATTGTCGACGAAGGTTTACTTGACATAACTAATTACAGGACTCCCCAGCCATGGAATAGTTTTTATGCACGAGAGGCATTGGGAGTAAAAACCTGGGACATTTACGATGACGTAATGGGTGCATTTGCAGGACAAATAGATCATTTATTGGCAATTGGAGGAGATGGAGAAATAGCACCTAAAGAAGAAAAAGAAGCAAACAGATTTAAGCCTGTTGTAAAGTTTATTGGGCCGTTTTACCTGAATAAAGGGGGAAACAACAAGCATAATATTCAAATACCACAATATATTGGAAGTGTCAAAACAATGGTTGTTGCTGCCTCGGAAGAAGCATTTGGGAGCGCTAGTCTAGAGATCGGGCAATGATTTTGGAGACCTTGTCAGAACTCGGCCTGAAGGAAAACGCATTCGATATTTTGATGGACATTGCAAATGAGATGGGTAGTAAAGACAGATGGATGAGCACACAAACAACTGCATATTGTTTTATCGCTATTTCGAAGTATGCTACAAATTATGGTATGGAATCTGAAACTGCAGTTTCTGTCAAAGAAAGTGGAGAAGTTCGGGAAGTGTCTGGAGGAGACTTTGTCTATCAAGTAACTATAAATGATGCAGATCAGTCCAACGCTGTTCGACTTACCAATAATGGAAGAGCGCCTGTGTTTGCCAGGATAATTAGGTCAGGTGTCCCGATTGAAGGAGACGAACGGACGATTTCAAGGAATATTAATTTCAACATAAAATACATGGACATGGATGGGTCTCCTATCAATGTTAGTTCTTTGAAACAGGGTGTTAATTTTAAAGCAGAGGTGACAGTGATGAACCCGGGGTTGAAAGGAGATTACAATGAACTTGCTTTAACACAAATTTTCCCCTCCGGTTGGGAAGTCATCAATAGTCGTCTTGATGGTTCATACACTGGGTCAGGTGCAGAGTATATTGATATTCAGGATGATAGGGTGATGCACTATTTTGATCTTAAATCAAACAAACAAGTTTCTTTTACCGTACTGCTCAATGCGTCTTATCAAGGTAGGTATTATCTGCCATCGGTAAGTGTAGAAGCAATGTATGACAATTCAATCTTTTCAAATCAGCCGGGAAAATGGGTCAATGTTTTTCCTGAAAAATAAGGCTTCCAATTCAAAGTGAAGGCAAAGAAGTTCCATTTGAAATCAAAGATGTGGATTATGGGTATTCTCATCTTCTTTTTAGCATTTCTTTTTGTGCCAATACCCAATCCTCTTTTTGAAAATAACTATGCAACTGTTCTTCGGGGTAGTAATGGTACTTTATTAAGTGCTTCGATTGCCGATGATGAACAGTGGCGATTTCCTCCATCAGATTCTGTTCCGAAAAAATTTGAAATCGCAATTCTTCTCTATGAGGATGAGTATTTCCGCTACCATCCCGGGATTAACCCTTTCTCAATAATTAGAGCTATTTATCAAAATATTCAAGCCAACAAAATTGTCAGTGGCGGTAGCACAATAACTATGCAAACCATTCGGATGGCCTATAAAAATCAATCGAGAAGCTATGGCCAAAAGCTGATTGAAATAATTGCAGCTATCAAACTTGAGTTACTTTATACTAAACAGACTATTTTGAAAGAATATGCTGATCATGCTCCTTTTGGAGGTAACGTTGTTGGAATTAATGCCGCTTCATGGAGATACTATGGTCGTCCACCTCATCTACTTTCTTAGGCCGAGACTGCTACTCTAGCGATTCTTCCTAACAATCCATCAGCAATATTCCCGGGGAAAAATGATGAATCTCTTATTAGGAAAAGGGATGCACTTTTAAGCAAGATTCATAGCCGTGGATTGCTAAACAATGATGACCTGTTTCTTGCCAAACAAGAGCCTCTTCCCGGCAAGCTTTGTTCTTTACCAAATTATGCATATCACCTTCTGTATCGGAACAAATCTGAAGGAAGATCAAGACAAACTATTAATTCTACTTTAAATGCGCAGTTGCAAATTCAGGTGGGAGCTACCGTAAACAAATACAGCCGGCTCATGACAAATAATCAGATTCACAATGCAGCCGCAATCGTTATTGAAATTGAAACCGGTGAAACAAAGGCGTACATTGGGAATTCAACGAATCCTGGGCAGCACGGTCAGCATGTAGATATTATAACATCACTAAGAAGTCCTGGAAGTCTACTTAAGCCGTTTTTATATGCTGCAGCACTTGACGAAGGATTGATTATGCCAACTCAATTGTTACCGGACATTCCTGCATTTTACAGAGGCTTTTCTCCTAAAAATTTCGATAAGAAGTATAGAGGGGCTATTCCAGCGGACCAAGCGTTGGTGAGTAGTTTAAATGTTCCGTTCGTAAACCTCCTCATGGAATATGGCTATGAGAAGTTTCATAAGAAGCTTGTTGAAATGGGATTTAAATCATTTAGTAAACCGGCCAGCTACTATGGGCTCTCTCTTATTCTAGGTGGTGCTGAAACTTCATTATGGGAGCTTGCTAATGTTTATTCTGGGATGGCACGTGCGTCAGCAAATTTTATGGGTAGACCTATCAACAAAGGTTACTCGATAAACGACTATCGCTCCAACACATACCTGGTAAAAACGAAAACATCCCTTTTGGAAAACTTGAACTCGGATGGATTTCTTAGAGTCCCTTCCATTGATTATACCCTTAAGGTATTGCAGGAGGTAAAGCGTCCCGAAGAAGAAGCGGGCTGGGAATTTTATACTTCTTCAAGGTCCATCTCCTGGAAAACAGGAACAAGTTTTGGTTTTCGTGATGGATGGGCAATAGGTCTGGATGGAAGATATCTGATCGGCGTGTGGGTAGGAAATGCAGATGGGGAGGGAAGGCCGGGTCTCACAGGTATCCAAGCTGCTGCACCACTTCTTTTTCAACTCTTTGAATTGGTTGAAGCAAACCCTGTTGAAAGAGAGATTTACGGTGAAACAGTTCAAATCTGCAAAGAAAGTGGAATGCTGGCTTCTAAAATATGCCCTAACCCACTATCTGTCAAATTACCACACTATCTGCTCGACAATAAAAATTGCAACAACCATCAACTCATTCACCTGAACGAGGAAGGAAAATATCAAGTCAATAGTAGTTGCTATCAAGTGTCATCATTTCAATCAAAACCCTGGTTCGTACTTCCACCAGTCCAGTCATGGTATTACAAGAAGTACCATGCAAACTATCAAGAGCTTCCACCCTATTTCAAATCTTGTGATACAAATGAAAGCAAACGCTTAATTGGCCTTATTTATCCTGCAAAATACACCAAGGTCTATATCCCAACGGAGCAGGATGGAAAGAAAGGTAAGGTGATTTTTGAAGCTGCTCATGAGCATAGGGAAAGTATCATTCACTGGCATCTAGACCAAAAATTTTTAGGAAGCACTCAAGGAACACATCAAATGGGGATTAATACCTCCAAAGGGATGCACTCAATTACCCTAATTGATGAAATGGGAAATGAGGTGCGGCAATGGTTTGAGGTAGTTAATTAGAGTCTCTAAAAAACAGTGTCTTTTAAAAAAAACGATGTTTATGGCTCATAAAGCATCTTTTTTAAGATTCCGATGATACAAATGGTCATTGAATCTATTTAAGAGATTCTAATAAAATCACAGGTTCACTCTCGGGCCATCCAAAAGTCATAGGAATTTTTGAAAAATTTGATAAATCAATTTTAAAGTGTAAAATAGATTCGATTGCGTTTTTCGCTAAAAAACTACGCTGTAGGCGTCAGTAGCGTTTTTTTATCTTTTCTTAAAGACACTAATTATGACATTCAGGCAGTTACATTTTCTCCATTAACTACATCTAAATTTTTCAGACTAGGTCGAAACAAGCCCAAACAAAATGAATTTTGAATCAGTAGTAGAGCATTAGCTGCCTATGGTCTTTTAACCGAGAGGAAGATCATACTCACTGTAATTTGGTTGATTTGGGTTCTTTTTTTGAATTAGACACTTAGTAAATATGAAAAATAGGGGTTAGCATGCATATGAGCACATTTGGGTCTAGAAATCTGCTGATTTGTTGTGCTTTCTTTATCAGAATGAGCTATTTTCTTTGTTTGCAGCTTGCTAGAGCTATTTATTAAGTGCCTACTTCAATTCTTTTTTTCTCAAAAAAATTCATTGCCTGTTATTGAGCTTGTTTTTGAAGGAACTTTTTATTGCTCCAAATCATCATAAAGACACCGATAATTACCAGCGGAATGCTTAAGGTTTGTCCCATATTCAAGACGAGGTTTTCTTCAAACCCAACTTGATTTTCTTTCAAAAATTCAACGAAAAATCTTTGAGTAAATATCAATGTCATTCCTAGTCCGAATAGGAATCCGTTAAGTTTATAAAATTTTTTAGTCTTCCATATAAAATATAAAACCACACTCAATCCCATGTAAAAGATTGCTTCGTAAAGCTGCGCCGGATGCCTTGGTACTTGATCCACCCTTGTCAATACAAATGCCCAGGGAAGTTCGGAGGGAATACCAATGATTTCTGAGTTCATCAAATTGCCTAGCCTGATAAACCCTCCTAACGTAGTTCCGGCTATCATCAACCGATCCAAAAGCCATAAATAGTCCTTATTAAATTTTTCCTTACAAAAGTAAAAAGCCACCAAAGCCCCCACAATTCCTCCATGACTTGCAAGCCCTGCAAGGCCGGTAAATTGGAAAGTTGGTTTGATTTTAAAGGGAAGTACCTCTATAGGATTATTTAGATAATAAATCGGATCATAAAACAAAATGTGGCCCACCCGCGCACCAATAACCGCACCCAACATTACATAAGTTGCTAGCTTGTCAAGTTCAACAGATGGAAAGCCTTCAGAGCTATAAATATGATGCATGATTTTATAGCCCAGACATATTCCCAAAAGCCAACAGATTCCATACCATCTCAGGAATTCAAATTCCTTAAAAATTCGAGGATCTATATTCCAAATGATAAATGAAATCATCCGCTTTGGCAGCAAATGGTTAGGGCAATAAAAATGATTAGGTTCACCATCGCTCTTTGTGATTTGGTTTTGTTCACATTTTCAGCATTCTCAATAATTGCCAGAATTTCTTTTGATTCAATACGCTGCATCGCGTTGAGAAGCTTCAGTTGTTTCCAAGTCGATTTAAAGTTGTTTAGTTGCATAAGACTTTTTATTAAATTTTATTCTTAATTGAGACTTTAGCCGATTGAAGCGAGTAGCAATGTTAGTTGGAGTCATTTTCAGAATTTCGGCGATTTCTTTGTTCTGGTAGCCTTCCAGATATAGCACTACTATTGCTTTGTCAATGTCTTTTAACGATTGAATGACGATAGAAAGAAGCTCTATATTATCATCCGCTTTGGCCTCAGAGACATAAAGATGAGTCCCGTGAATTGGTTCAACGGTTACTGATCGCCTATCTCTTTTGACTTTGGTGAGAATAGTATTGAGACTTACCCGGTAAATCCAGGTGCTTATTTCAGATTCCCCACGAAAGGTGTCGAATGACTTCCAAAGTTGAAGAATAACATCTTGAAAAGCATCTTTTTGATCTTCATTGCTGCTATAATAAACTTTGCAAAGGCTTTTAATGGCGCCCCTATTGGCGTTTATTATTTGAATGAAGCGTTGCTTTTTCAATCCCATTTTCAATCACTGTTTATATGTATTAGTGGCAAGATTTCGGGAATTGTCACAGATAAATGACTTTTTTAACTAAAAGCATACTATTCAGAACTCCTGACTCGACCCCCTTAAATTCTCAAAAAATCAGGTGTATCTCGCAAATCTACTATTTGGTAATCCTGCATTATTTCAAATTCGAAACATCTTTTATAGTTCAGGAAGAAATTTTTTGTCAGTCATTAGTGTGTGTTTGCGACAGAAAAATTTACGTTGAGTCAGGAGTTCTCACTATTTAGGAATGAATATCAATTTCATCTTTGCACAGGAGACTGAAGTAAACCGTAGCATATACCTTCAAATAAGAGGAAGAGATATAAAAATTGTTGATGGACATAAGGAATAATTAAGAAAGAAATGGGATGCCTATTTGAGAAAATAACTAAAAGAATCCTTTGAAAAACCCGCCTTTTGGCCAACTCTTCGTTACTCAAAATTTCAAAAGCCTCATTCACGCCCAGTAAACTACGTTTTTGAAATGCTGAACGCCGTGATTTGAACCAAAAATCCAGTTTTGCAAAGGATTTCTAAAAGGGAACTTGGAAAAATCATATTTGGGGGAAGGTCTTCGCATCTAGGCTGTATACATCTATAAAGATATGGGCTGATTATTTTATAAAACTTATAATCAGTTACTTACACTAAAAAAATGTACCCTCATATATGCTGGTGCATGAAGTAGTTTAAAATGCTAAAAGCCGTGATTTGAATCAAAAATTGAGTTTCGCCAAGGATTTCTTATTATCTTTTTGAACTTCTGGAAATAAGTTTTTTTCTTCTTATTCTCGGAATATTTTATATTGATGTGAAAGAAATAATGGGATATCGATTTACCATAGCGCAACAACAGTATGACTTTCCAGATCTCAAGAGTGTGATGGCGAAGGCTACTCCCTTTCGTACAGGCGACGCACTTAGCGGATTAGCGGCTGAAAGCAACAAGCAAAGAGTAGCCGCTCAGTTTGTCTTAAGTGAACTCCCGCTAAAATCTTTTCTGGAAGAACCTCTTATCCCTTATGAAGAAGATGAAGTGACCCGTTTAATCCTGGACCATCATGATGAGGAAGCTTTTGCACAGATCTCCGGTTTTACCATAGGGGATCTGAGAGATTGGCTGCTTACTGATGTAGCGGATCAAAAAAGGTTAAAGCAAATTAGCAAAGGTCTGACTCCTGAAATGGTGGCTGCCGTGGCAAAAATCATGCGGAATCAAGACTTAATAGTGGTTGCGAAGAAATGTGAGGTAATCACCCGATTTCGAAGTACGGTTGGGCTGAAAGGACGGGTCTCAATCCGACTCCAGCCGAATCATCCGGCAGATGATCTGAAAGGTATCCTGGCTAGCGTGATCGATGGTTTATTATACGGAAGTGGGGACGCAGTGATTGGGATTAATCCGGTGACGGACAGTCCGGATAGGGTTATTTCCCAGCTCGAACTCCTTGAAAACCTTCGATTGAAGTATGAAATCCCAACGCAAAACTGTGTGCTTTGTCATGTCACAACTACATTGGATATTTTAGAAAAAGCACCGGTAGACCTGGTGTTTCAGTCCATCGCAGGAACTGAAAAGGCCAATGCTTCTTTTGGAATCAATTTGAACCTCTTGAAAGAAGCCTATGATGGAGCTAAAGCTTTGAATAGAAATTCTAACTCGGATCAGTTAATGTATTTTGAGACGGGTCAGGGTTCAGCTCTGTCTGCTAATGCGCATCACGGAGTAGATCAGCAAACCTGCGAAGCAAGGGCTTACGGTGTGGCCAGGCATTTTGATCCGTTTCTGGTAAACTCGGTGGTAGGATTCATAGGACCGGAATACCTGTACGATGGAAAACAGATCACCCGCGCCGGGCTTGAAGATCATTTCTGCGCGAAACTACTCGGATTACCGATGGGTATGGATGTTTGCTATACCAACCATGCGGAGGCAGATCAGGATGATATGGACAATCTAATGACATTATTGGGGGTAGCCGGATGTAATTTTTTTATGGGAGTTCCAGGTTCTGATGATGTAATGCTCAACTACCAGACAACTTCCTTTCATGACGCCCTCTACCTGAGAAAGGTACTAAATAAGCAGCCCGCTCCTGAGTTTGAGTCCTGGTTACAAAAAATGGGTATTATGGATGAGAGAGGAAAGCGACTTCCACTGGATGCCAAACATGCGTTGATCCAATTATCGGCATGAAATGAGCATGAAGATTAGCATCTACCTTCAGTCATTTTGCATCAACCAAAGCCAATATAGAACGGATCATATATAGTGGGAATTTCTGCTTTGGTAGACCAATGTGGCCATTGGAAAAAAACTTGCACATATGAAACTTGACCGAAAACCTAACATCAAGGTAGTAGATCCCTGGGAATCTCTAAATGCCTACACTAATGCTCGAATTGCATTGGGAGCCGTAGGATCCAGTATTCCGAATGAAGAAGTGATGAAATTAAAACTCGCGCATGCCAACGCAAAGGATGCAATAGCCACTGAACTTGATGTTCTCAATTTGGAACAGGAACTCCGGAAGTTTGCATTACCTATTTTTACGGTCAGCAGCCAAGTTACCTCTCGTGAGGTGTATCTCAAACGGCCTGATTTGGGAAGGAGGCTCAATAATGATTCGGTGAGTGAATTAAATAAAGCAAACGGACCCTTTGATTTCCTGTTTGTCTTAGCCGATGGCCTTTCTGCTGAAGCGGTGAATATGCAATCTGTACCCTTGGTAGAGCAATCCATTTCCATGCTCTCATCGAATGATTTAAAAGCAGGAGTAGTCCTGGCAAAATATGCACGTGTTGCCCTGGGAGATGAAATCGGGCAACTGTTAAATGCACGCTTTGTGGCTCTTTTCATTGGGGAACGCCCTGGGTTGTCTTCTCCGGTAAGTATGGGAGTCTATACGACGTTTGCTCCTAAAATTGGTTTGACCGATGAACGAAGGAATTGTATTTCAAACATTCACACGAATGGGCTAAGCATCTTTCAAGCAGCACGAATATTGCAACATCTATATGAGCAATCCATCAACAAAAAAATTAGTGGGGTAGAAATAAAGTTGGATTTGTCTGAAAGCTTGTCTGTAACGCTAAATCAAAAAATTGACAATACAAATTAGAATTTTGACCTGATTATACGATCCTTTTGCGCAGCTCCTTCTTTTCACTATTTCTTTTCTTATCCGTAAGGCGCTTTTTCCTGGCAGCCTTGGTGGGTAGCGTACGTTTTCTAGGCTTTTTTTTAGTAAATGCTTTAAACAACATTCGATCCAGCTTTTTGAAGGCAACCACTTTGTTTTTGAGCTGTGAACGTTTACCATCGGCAGTGATGATTAACTCTCCCTCTTTGGTCAATTTGGAAGAATGTGCAGCTTTCACCATCTCCTTTTCTAAACCTGAAAGTACCTCAGATTGATTGACGTTCCATCGCAGGATCACCTTTGTCTCTACTTTATTGACGTGCTGGCCACCCGGACCACTACTTCGGGCAGTGGTCACCTGGACTTCTGATTTAACCCGAAAAATTCGGGTGTTATTCATTGAGATGATGTAACACGTTGGACATAAGGTAATTGATTTCGAATAAGATGACAAAATCGTTCCCCAAATTTGAAAAACCAAAAATCATTCAGATTGAACATTAAACTACTGTAAATCAATTATTTGAATAAACTCACCACTATTTTTGGTGAATAATGCGGGTTAATATGGTTTGAGGTAATGCTTTCCATGGCTAAATCCTACTCAGACAGGTGTCTAATTTATAATACTTACTTTTTCTTGCAATAAACTTATTATCATGAGTTCCTTGATGAGCAATTTGTATCTTTTCCATGTTTGTTCCTGTCAACCCTGGTTTTTCGAAAATGATCCTATTGAAATAGGCTCTTAATAAATAGCTCTGGCAAGTTGCAAACAAAGAAAATGGATCATTTATATAAAATAGTCACTACAAATCAGCAGATTTCTAAATCCAAATGCGCTCCTATGCATGCTAAACGCCATTTTCCATATTTATTAAGTGCCTACTTCAGTGATTCTACTTCAATAATAAGTTAAATCGCCAATCGCATTTTGTAAGATGAATACATCTCAGATTTTGATAAAGTGTTTTCTAGATAAAAATTAAGGTGAATTTTATTCAATGTAGTTACGTACTCAATGTTTATTGGTGCAGTATTATGTAGCTCGACAACTATTTACGATCAGAAAATGAACAGAAGTTGCATTGTTTTAGACAACAAAATAAAGGATATTTGTTATTTAAAATTATTCTAAATAAGCGTATTTACTGATACTTACTATGATACGTCTGGTTATTGTCCTCTTGTTTTATGTGCCATGTAATCTTTGTGGACAATCAAACTCATCCGGTATACGTGGTAGAATAACAGATGATTTTGGCACACCTCTATTAGGCACAGTTGTCTTGGTAAAAGACACTGATATAGGAGTAGTAGCAAATGAGGAAGGCTATTATGAAATAATGGCAAATATTGAAGGAGATTATGTAGTAGAATTTTCCTTTCTCGGATTTGAAACCGTTTATCAATCAATCACTTTCAGTTTAGGAGTTGTCCGTACATTGGACATTATCATGGAGGAAGATGTCACTGCACTTGATGAAGTAAGTGTAGTAGCAAAGAGTATGATACGATTGAAACGAGAGGAAGCATACGCAATCAATGTAATAGATGCCAAAGAATTGTATAACCTGGGATCCGATGTTAATCAGGTATTAAATAGAACTGCTGGTGTGCGTATCAGGGAAAACGGCGGCCTTGGTTCAGACTTTACTTTTGCTATTAATGGCTTCTCTGGAAAGCAGGTAAAATTTTTTATGGATGGCATACCTATTGATAATTTTGGATCTTCTCTCACACTCAATAATTTCCCTGTTAATCTAGCTGAGAGCATTGAAATTTATAAAGGAGTCTTGCCCATCCATTTGGGTAGTGACGCACTTGGAGGAGCTGTAAATATTATCACACGTAAAGCATCTAATTATCTAGATGCTTCTTATGGTTTTGGTAGCTTCAATACACACCGTGCCAATATCAATGGAGCCTACACACATACCAATAGTGGGTTTACATTTCGGGTTACAGCATTTTACAATTATTCTGACAACAATTATAACGTACATGTAGAACCCATCGACCTGGAAAGCGGACAGCGCTTGGAAGAACAAGAAGTTGAGCGGTTTCATGATGATTATGAATCTGTAACGGCCCATGTGGAGATAGGTGTGGTAGAAAAAAAGTATGCCGATCGATTACTTATCGGGTTGATTGCTTCCGGGAATGAAAAAGATCTACAAACTGGAGTAACCATGGACCAGGTATTTGGCGCTAGAACCTCATCTTCAAGTGCGATTATTCCTACTCTAAAGTATAAGAAAGAAAACCTATTTGTTGAAGACTTAGACCTACAGCTATATGCTGCCTATAATTTTTCTAAAAATGAGTTTATAGACACTACCAGAGCACGTTTTAATTGGCTTCAGGAATCTGTAGCCACTTCATCTGCCGAATTTTTTAGGACTCAACAGGAAAACAAGGATAAAGAAATGCTGACAACAACCAATTTGTCCTACTCACTCAACCTCCATCACGGACTTTCTTTAAATCATCTGTATACGAACTTTTCAAGAGAATCCAGCGATGTTGAAAATCCAGATAATATTACATTTTTGTTTCCCCAGTCCTTACGAAAGCATATTTTCGGATTTGCCTATCAAGCAAAATATGAGCGATTCTCAGGTACTGCCTTTGCCAAAGCATATTTATTAAAAGCAGAATCTTTTGAGGACGTAACCGATGGCTCTGGAGGGACGAATTTCCAAGAGACTAATACTAATACCCAAGACTTTGGCTATGGAACGGCAGTATCCTATTTTATACAACCAAGATTGCAAGCCAAGGCATCATACGAACGAACCTACAGATTGCCTGAAGCTACGGAGTTACTTGGCGATGGTCTATTCACAAGACGGAATAGTGACCTTATCTCCGAAAGCAGTGACAATCTCAACCTAGGTGCAAAGTATGAGTTAAAATTCAATGATGATAATGTGATAGCCATTGAAGGTACTTATCTGCACCGTAAAGCTCGAGATTTCATCCAACTCGATCAAGCACTTTCGCAGCCTGTGGATAGACAGTTTGTCAACTTAGGAGATGTTACAACCAATGGCTTGGAGGTTGACGTGCAATTACGCTACAAAAAACAACTGCAGGTCAGATGGAATTTAACCTACCAGGAGATCATCGATAAGGAGGAGTTCCTGACCAGTACAAACTTTCAGGGAACGACTACCAGCCCTAATTTCAATTTTGATTTTCGGATACCCAACATTCCCTATTTGTATGGCAATTTCAATATGGATTATTCTTTTTTTAAACCCTCTGAGTCGAAAAATCAATTCAATCTGGGTTACGCATTGAACTATGTAGAAGAATATTTCTTTACGCCTAAGCAACTCGGCGCTAATAACGAAAACAACATTCCGAGGCAA
>JBCDKO010000096.1:0-16616 GCA_038746525.1 Bacteroidota bacterium | reverse complement strand
TCGAGCTTTTTCAGTGCACCGAAAATGGAAGCATCTGCTCGAAAACCTTGCACCTATTGAAAAAGAAATTTACTAAACAGTATCTTTTGACCACATAAACGTGTTTTTTGAATTGAAAAAACGTTTCTCAGCAGGCCCTATTTAGGGAAAGCTTTAAAATTCCGAGTAGAGCAGGAAGGTAACAAATCGCCCCACTCGGAAACTTGCCGATGATTTTCTTCACGGTCATGAAATTTTGCCTAGATGTATTGCTTAACCAGTGTTATAAAAGGTCGCAGCTGGATGCTACCAGCAAGTAAGAGTCAACCTTCGCAAAAAAATAAAAAGAGATTTTTTTTTAAATTTTTTCTAAGCCATCGGATTTTTACAGAATAATTCTAACTGAGCACAAGTGAGACTACCATAGTTTTGAAATGTAAGTAAAGTTACCTCCTTCGTGTTCTGTCACCACCATAAAATTAGTGGCTCCTTTTTGAACGAGTATATCTGAATTCGCTTTAGAACCGATGTCATAATAAGCCACAAAGTAGCTCTCATTATCGATGTTAGCTAACATCTCCACACCATGATATTTGTCCAGTACAGTAAATGTTACAGCTTCTTTACTGTCCATATCAATTAAAACAGTTTTATATTGAAAACTTGCTCCTTCACCGTAAACAGATCCCCATCTATTTTCAAAGGATGTTGAAAGCTGAAATGTGCTATCAAGATAAGTAAGCACAATTTGGTTATCAAATTTAAATGTAGGTGCAGTACCAAACGTTACTTCTCCTAATACCTCTTCAAAATCGAATTCATAATCTACATCAAAATTACCATTACTATTAAACTTCAAAAGAGATGAGTGGCGAGGAATTGATGATATATCAACATTAAAATAGGGTTCGGCAAAAAATTGCCTCCTATTTGGAAAAACAAACATTTCACCAGCATTATCTACGAGAAAACTTGTAGAACCTGATCGGAGCCGTTTATCTTGTAAGTAATTAATGGTACCCGTTTCAGGATCAAACACCGCTACCATTGCACCACCACCATTAGGTGCTAAATATTCACAACAAGAACTTGGCACATCAAAGGTTATTGGAAGAAAAAGCTTACCATCCGAAACGTATTTTTTCCACTCGCTGTACCAAGACGTCAAAATATCTGAATCCGGGAGGGGGTTAACCTCAAAAGTTTTCACAATAGCCATAGTTGAAGGATTAAATTCTATAATGACTCCTTCTTTGAGACCTGTAAAATAACCTTGGGTTTCAGAAAGGAATATGGGCTCACTGACATATTCTAAAGTAGAAAGAGCAGTACTTGCAAAACTTAAAATCCCAATGGGTGTTATTTCGAGCGTATTTTTGTTCACTTCCCATTTAGTCATAGTAGATGCATCTCCACTCCAGGTATATGGATGTTCACCATAAGAATAAACATCAGAATTCAACCCAATCTCGACTGATTGTGATATGTCTGTGTTCGTTGGATTTGTTTCATTTACACTTAAATATCGTATAATACCAGTTGGTGTTTCAGAGGTATATGCTTGTAACCAAGCAGATTCAGCTTCTTCACCAGCAGCTGTTACAACATCGTCATTTTTTTTACAGGATGTTGAACCTACCACCAATATGCCAATAAGCAACATGGCTGTAAATGCCCATCTTTTTCTATCAGTATTTCTCTTACTTGGATGAGAGTTGTCATATTTTGATTTTAGTAAATTCATTTTTTTGTACTTTTAATTTTTTTGATGTCCCGATTATTTCGGGATAATTCAGATCCCTACCTACTTTTTGCTTAGATAGGGTAATTCACCTTAGGCGAACAAGCCTGCGCTCAATGGGAATGTGTCCTAGTCCGACATGTTCCCTGGCAGGTCGTAAATTTGTTTATGATTTTTACATAGGCATATCGTTTAAGATTGTGTTAGATTTATGAACAATGCTTTTAATGGTCATTAAACTCCGTGCAAGTCGACTTTAGCATTTGTCAATTTCCTTGTAGACCTAGCTCTTTTGCCCATGTCTTATTTTTAATGCCTGCCTTCAAATGAGCACTGTAGACTCTATATCCATCGTGAAATCGTTCGACTGTTTGAGGTTGTAACTTTTCTGGTTTATTTGGGATGGCGACATCTATTTTGTAATTGTTGTCTGCGAAATCGTAAAAACCATCTTCTGTGAAGACCCAACTACTACTGTCACTGGCATAAGCTAAATTTACTATGATTCTGTGCGTATTAAATGAACCTACCTGATAAGATACTGCTCTGGGCCATCCGCCATAAATAAAAGGTAATACCAAGTTAACAGTTCCTCCGAGTGCATCTGCTCCAAATTGGATAGTCACTATGCCTTTATGGACTTCTACATGGTTAATGGCATTAATAGGGACATTGGCAATTCCAAAAGCATAAGGATTAAAGTTGAGCGGTATGCCTTTATCAAAGAAGCGAATTTGATCGCCTGACAGCTCAATGAATGCAAATTGGGTATTCGAACCCTGCCCACCATCTAGTTGCGCACTGATGCCTTCGGTTTTAGCTACTACTTCTCTGAGGTTGGCTGATTGCAGTTTTACTTCCTTGTTTTCAATGACTTCTACCGCTTCCGATGAGTTTTCTTGTTTCTCTTTTTCTGATTCCACGCTGATCACCATTTTATCCAAGGATCGGATATCCTCTTGTAAGGTAAAATTGATGCTGGTTAATGCCCCCTCCTTAACTTCCACTGTTTTTGCCGCTGTTTGGAACCTGAAGATGTGGCCAGACAACTGGTAAGTACCCGATAGAACGTCTTTTAATATATAATTCCTCTCCAGGTCAGTAGCAGTTCTCAGACCCAAGGAGTCTATCATCACTTGTGTATAGATCAATGGTTCTCTTGAAGTACCAGTGACTTTACCTTGAATAGTTGAGGCTTTATTTTTTTGGGCTACTAATGGTAACATTTGCATGAAAAAAAGTATAGCTGGAATGTACTTCAACACTTCTTAAAACTTAATCGCTAAAAGTCCAAAATAACCTTCTAAAGGAATGTTTTCATTTGCGAGAAAGTTACTTGCAATCATAGATGACTTTTCTACATTACCATGTATGAAATAGCTCTTCTTGGGTTCCAGCACATATGTCACGTCTCCAACGACAATTGTTTTTAGATTATTGGAACTATTGTACAACCTGAGTTGCCCATCAAAACTGAGCATAAAAGCATTGCCGGGTAATTTACCAGAAGTTCCATTTCCTCCATAAATCATCAACCCTTGCTCTTCATTGGTGGTTTCCTGAGAGGTCAATTCATTGTACTCCAGAGATGTTGAATATCTCCCTGCTGCGAAAATAGCTATCGCAATACATGCTGCAGCTGCATAGTGGGTAAATTTTTTGTATAACGGTAATATTTTAGTTTCCTCTTTCTGGTCAGCACCAATGTTTTCATTTAGCTTATTCCATACCCTGTCCTCGACTTTGTTCATGGTGGCTAAATCCAAATCAGTGACTTCTCTTTCTCTTGAGGCCAGCCACATCTCTATAGCCTTCTTTTCATCTGGAGTACATTTGTTCTCCCAATATTTTTGAATGAGTTTTTCTGTTACCTTCATTTTCTATGACGTTACGTTTTGTGCTCTCCATAACTAGTAGCGTCAATGGGTGAGTAACCCTGAGTCACAGAAGTAAAAAATTGAAAAAAGATTACGTGGAGTCTGTGTTATTGAGTTAAAAAACCATGACAAACACTTTTATATCAAATAGCTATGCAAAACCCTAAAAGTCTTAAAAGCCTTTATCGCAAAAAATGTATCTATTTCTTTAAGATTTACTATAAAAGTGCCGTGAAATGAATTGAGAGGGAGTAAGAGTCGTTCTTTCTAAACCTAATATTCTGTTAAATTAGACCTTAGGTATTTCAAAGCTTTAGTCATGTGCGACTCAACGGTCTTCTCTGCGATATCAAGTTTTGAAGAAATTTCTTTATTACTTTTTCCTTCTTCTCTGCTCAACTTGTATACCACCTGACACTGATGGGGTAACTTGTTAATTAGCTGATCAACCCTTTCCTGCAATTCATTGACCTCGTATTCCAGATCTACATAATTTTCTGTTGTCTCAGACAATAATGAAAGCATATCAATATGTTTTGACCTAATGCTCTTATTTCGAATATATTCCATAACTGCTCTTTTAACGGCACCGACAAGGTACCTGTCCATGGCTTCCACTTCCGTGTATTGCTCACGCTTCTCCCATAGTCGTAGAAATATATTGTGCACCAGGCCTTCTGCTATATCTGAATCTTTCAGTTGATTGTATGCCACCGCGAACATCATTTTGAAATGTGTCTGTATATGGTTTCAAACCCTTCAATCGTGCTGGAATTGGGCTCTTTGGATGCAGTATTTTTCTTTTTAAACAGCAATTGAACCCTTATGTAAATATTTATTGGCTTGCATTACCATTGTTTTAGATACCATCTATTCTTGTGTAAGTCTACAAACCAAATCAACTACAGCCAAGAATTATTTAGATCAAGTTTAAATAAGGGCATAAAATACTCATTGGAGGTAGGGATGTTGTCTTCAAGCCAGACGGGCTCATACTTTGCTCATTCGCTCAATTATGCCGTACAGCCCCTTGCTAATCTTCGATTTCTGCCTTTTTTTATCTTGGTGCAGAGGTTACGGTTGGCTAACAAGTTCATGGATTGATACAAACAGGGCGAACTTACTTATTGTCTGTCTATCCGCATTATCATCCATAGGCTTCATTCAACATCGATGTGATGATCCAGGCCTAAAAAAGCTTTGATTAACTGTACGCCTTTGGCAGAGTAATTTTCTCCGGTGGACACATAGAACCTTGGGTCTTTGATGTGTTTTGTAATGTTTTCTGGCTTCTATCTTACATTGTCTTAAACAGGATTCTGTTGATTTTTAAGATTGACAGGATATTTGGTGTGGATTAGTCTTTTTTTATATAATTTTCGTTACTGTAGTGTCTATCCCGTATAATCTTCGCATAGCCTTTGTTTCCTGACAATTACCTGTAGCCCTTGCGGTATCTCGGTTCTGATCCTGCTTCATTAACGATCAAGTAATCTTGGCAAAAAAGCAAGCGAAGTTCTTCTTCAAATACATATAAGCATTCGGTTATTAACAAGATAAACACCACTAGCCCGGACGATAGTCCAGGCCAGAGGTGTATTTTGCCCATTATCTCTTTTAAAGACAATTAATGATCATTTAGAATGTGGTAGCTGCGAGATGCCATAAGTAGGGGAAAAGATGTTTTCCATAAAATAACCTTAAGTGGTGCGAGCTAACAGTCGATGGTTTTTTACCAAAGTTTTCCTATGTTTCGGAAGGGTCCTTCGGCATTTGATAAAATTGTATATAGTTCAGCAGATTCTTGTCTTAAAATAAGTCCTCCCTGATCGAGTCCTGCCCAAGCAATGAAATAATTTACACCTTCAATAATTGCCACTTGATTAGTGTAAACATACCCGTCAAAGGCATCAAAGTCACGCACTTCTTTCGTATCAAGATTGATGATTGATGATTTAAAACCATCTCCCCAAAATGCCCATCGATCATCAAAAGATGCAGAAAAATCATGATCACCTTCAATGTAACTGACAACAACTTCATTATCATATACAAGACCCACCCTAGCAATGAAGTTGGTATTTAATAATTCCGAAAAGTCCACCGAATAATTTTCGTCAAAACTTCCATCAGGATTCACTTTAAGCATCGCATATGGATTTGGTAATTGATCCATATCTACATTATAGTAATGCTCCAGCAAAAACTGCTGTTCTGCAGGAATTACATATTGAAAACCATTATTATCAGTTAATAAGTAATCTTTACTGCTGATTAATCTATCGTCTTGGTTATATGCTAGCGTCTTAGATACTGGATCAAAAACGGCTAATACGGTACCCCCCAGATCAACATACTCGCAACATGTAGAAGATTGAATATATGTGGTTGGCAAAAGTATTTTATTTTCCAAGGTTATGTAACTACGGAATTCCCCGTAAATTTCACCACCAATTAACTTTTCTGCACCTGGTAATGGATCCACCTGATAGACTTCAATTATGTTCATATCTGTAGGATTCCACTCCACCACCAAACCTTCATTTAGGTTGAAAACAAAAGCTTGAGTCTCTGAAGTAAATGCAGCATTTGCTATGCTTGTTATACCAAGACTTGCAAAGCTTAATATACCCTCAACGGATAACTCTAAGGTAACTTTATCTACATTCCACTTTGTAAGTGTGGCAGCGCTACCGTTCCATGTGTAAGGGTTTTCTTTAAATGAAATAGCCTCGCTGTCAAAGCCTAATTCAAGCTCCTTCGTGGTATTTGGTTCAGAAGGTATTGACTTTGCGACTCCTAAGTATGTAACACCACCCTCAGGACCAATAATATTGTGAGAGTACATCCAAGCCGATTCCGCTTCTTCACTATTGTTCACTACTTCATCATCTTTATTACAGGAGGTTGTTCCCACCGCTATTAGTCCAATAAGGAGGAAGATTGTCCATGACCATTTTGTTTTACAAGCATATGTCTTATAGATATAAGAGTTGTCATATTTTGATTTTGATAGATTCATTTTTTTGTATTTTTAATATTGGAGAACGTTCCGATTTTCGGGACGATTTTTTGCCTACCTACGCTTTGCTTCGGTTAGGTAATTCGCTTTGAGCGAACAAGCCTGCATATATGGGAATGTGTCCTCGAACGACATGTTCCCAAGCAGGTCACAGGGTTTGTCTTTAATTTTTTACATAGGCATATCATTTAAAACTGCCTCAGCATTCCGAATCATCTGGCAGTGTGGGTTCTACTTTCATTTAGGTTGTATTTTTGACATCTGATTATTCCGGCAGTTAAAATTGAGTTGTTAATAATAGATATATAAAACATTCTTCCTGGTCGTTGCACTCCGTAAAGGTCAAACACCTTAGCAATCGTTAGATGCTGGATTTCCGTAAGATCATGATCCCGACTAGTCATCATAAATAGTTGGTGATAACAGATTGATCGCTCCTCCGAGGGCATCTGCTCCAAATTGAATAGGTACTACTCCCTTATAGACTTACACACCGGTGTGGACAGGAACGTCGGCTATACCGAATGCATAGCAAACGAAATTGAACAGTACGCCGTCATGAAAAAGCGAATTTGATCATCTAATAAGCCATCGAGAGTGTTCGAACCTAACCCACCTTCTTGTTGCACATTGATGCCTTCTGTTTTAGCCGTTACTTCTACGAAATCGGCTAATTGCAATTTCACTTCCTTGGTTTCAATGACCCTGACTGCTTCCTCTGAGTTTTCCTTTTTCTCTTTTTCTGATTCCATGCTGATCACTAGTGCGTCGAGGGATTGAACCTTCTCCTGCAAAGTGAAGTCAATTAAGCCAATCTTTTGAACTGCTGTTTTCTTCGCTTTTTGAAATCCAAACATTTGGGCAGTCAACCGGTGAGTCCCTAATGACACATCTTTTAAAGTATAGTTCCCGTCAAGGTCACTTGCAGTTCTCAGATTTAGAGAATCTATCCTAACCTGAGCATAGATTACCAGTTCTCCTGAGGAATCAGAGAACTTATCTTTAAGGATAGAGGTGCTGTTACTTTGGGCTGCGACCTGTAACACCCGTAAGAATGAAAGTATAGTAAAAATGTATCTCAAAGCGGTTTAAGATCTGTTTATTGTAATTCCGAAATGTCCTATTAAATCCCTAGGTTGGATTGGCCTTTCTATGTCATTGTAACCAGCTATCATTGATGAACTTTCTACATTACCATATAAGTAATAGGTTTTTTTAGGCTGAAGTATATAGGTCATTTGACCCACTGATATTGTCTTTATATTATTTGAAGCGTTGTATAACTTGAGTTGACCATCAAAGCTTAGCTTGAACGAATCACCAGGGATTTTTCCGTAACCACCGTCCCCTCCATAAATTACCAGCACCTGTTCTTCGATAGTACTTTCCTGGGATACTAATTCATTTATCTCCGGAGTTGTGGAATATCTCCCTGCCACAAAAATGGCTACGGTTATACATACTACAGCAGCGTAGCGAGTAAGCTTTTTATATAAAGGAATAACTTTAGCTCCTCCATCTCTTTCCATAAGGCTTTCTATGGCCGTCCAGCGAACGTTAAATTCTCTTTGAATTTCTAGTTCATCGAATTCTCCTGAAATGACATCACGTTCAGACAACCAGTCCTCCACACGTTTTTTTTCAGCATTCGTGCATTCGCCATCGGCATATCGCCTCAAAAGTTCCTTGTTTATTTCCATGATTTACTTTTAGTAGTTAGCGTTGAGTTCTGTGCCTTAGAACCCTTTCACTACCAAGTATAACAGGAGGGGTAAAACTTAGAGTCGGATGAAGAAAAAAATAAAATTGATTTTTTAAGCACTGGTAATCAATGACATAAAAATCAATAACAGTGTAGGGTTATAGTAGGGAGTCAGCTCTTCCTTCAAAAAGTTCTTGGCTTTTTTGAGATGATAGGATACCGTAGCCTCTGAGATCAATAGCCTAGAAGCGATCTCTTTATTGGATAGTCCTTCTTCCTGGCTCAAGCGGTAAACATTTCGGCACTGACAAGGAAGCTGGTCAATCAGCGAATTAACTTTTTCTTGCAGTTCATTAAATACTACCTGATGTTCCGTGTAGCTATCTTGCTGACATTGATCGAAATGAGCGCAATCTTCATGCTTCTTGTGAGATTTAGTCGTCCTGAGATGAGCGATAAGCCGGAACTTGGTGGCCCGCATCAAGTAATTCTCCATGGGCCCTCTCACCTTTAGCGTTTCTCGTCTTATCCATAAATCTTCAAATATCTCCTGCACTACATCACCGGCCAATGCTGTATCTCCAGTTTTCATGACGCTTAGCCTGAGCATTTCATCTGCATAGGTATGATAAAGCTGCTTAACACCTTCTGGAGTTTTAAAGTCTGGTTCTTGGGGTGCACTATTTATTTTCTTGAATACCAATTGAATCAAGGAGGAGCCAGTTTTGGTTCACTTTGAGATGTTTAGAAACTCGCAAAACAATTACAAGAATCCTTTGAAAAACCTGCCCTTTGGCCCAACTCTTCGTTACTCAAATTTCAAAAGCCTCATTTATGTTCAATAAACTACGTTTTTTAAATTCCGAAAGCTTCGACTTGAACCAAAAATTCAATTTTGCAAAGAATTCTACAAGTTTACAAACCAATTCAATTACGATCAAGATTAAATAATCAATAAACTTGCTCCGTCCACTTTTCCTCCTAAATTTAAAAAGTATTGATTTCTTAACGTCTCGTGCCCAGTTTTTCTTAATCCCGATCGAGTTTGGCATAGACTGCCCAAATTTCTCAAAGGCCGTTTGAAAAAGTACTAGACTATTTCTTATTGTTTTCTTGATGATAAACCCAAACTCCTTTGTCATTTTCATTTTAACACAAAGATTACGTCTTGTAAGCCAGTTCATGGATTGATCTACGCAGGAAGACTTAAAACGCTGTTCTTGTGCTTGCATCTCCAACCAAAGATTTTCGGTATCAATTCGCCTGTTAGTAGTTAAGAAGGCATCTATAACTTGTACCCGTTTGGCAGAATAGTTCTCTAGTGGCACGTAGTATCTACGATCTTTGAGGCTATCTGAAATATTTCTTGGTTTCATTTAAGCGCTGTTGAAAATCTAAATCGATTGCTTTTTCAATTGTTTTGGTCACTCGCTTGGATGACCTTGGAATAACGAGTTTTGGTAGGTCTGCTGAAAATACCCAGAAACGTAGTGTTTTTTAAGCTCATAAAGGGTAATATGAGACTATTTTTCAAGCAAGGATATTTTTACGAATCAGAAATGACTATCGTAAAAGCCAGTGAACCAATGAGAACTTATTGGGACAAAGTCATGGCGTCTACTACAGGAGCGCCATAACTTTTATTAAAATCTTTAACGGTTTACCAGAGTTCGGCTAAACGATTGAATTCACCATTACTCCCAGGGAATTCACTAATAATGGAATATGTGTCTCTAGAATCTTGTCTTAGCAAGAGTGCATCTTCCCATCCCGTCCTAGAAGCACCCAAATAATTTACACCATCAATAGTAGTCAATGACCATGCCCCGGCAAGGTCCATACCATCAAAACCATTGAATTGAGTGACCTCTTTTGTGCTGCCGTCAACCAAGGCAAATTGCCCCTCAGTATCCCAGATATCCCATCTATTGTTGAATTCGTCAGAAAGGCCTGATTCTCGGTAATGATAATTAATTAGAAATTGATTTTCGTAAATGGACACGATACCTCCAAACATGGTAATTTTATCATTAAATACCTCATCTAAATCTATTAAAAAGTTGGGATCAAATTGTCCATCAGAATTAACCTTTAATATTCCTTTGTTCACAAGATTACTGTCAGCACCGAGGTTCCAATACTCTTTGTGGAATGCGTCATCTCTAGCTGCTGGAACATAGATATTTCCATTTTCATCCTCACCATGTTGGTTATCTGCTGAAAGTATCCTGTTATCGGAGTAATAATTAAAAGTCTTTGATATGACATCAAAAACACCTATCAAAGCCCCTGGCTCAGGATTGGTATGTTCGCAACATTGGTTGTACTGCCATTTAATTGGCCAGGCGGGATTTCCATTTAACGAAAATCCTCTGTTTTGACGAGTCCTTACATTTTCAAGCAAGGCGAACCTATGTGATCCTACATCATAGACTTCAGTAATACTCATAGTAGTTGGATTCCATTCCATGACTAACCCTTCCTCTAAATCGGAAAGGTAGGATTCTGTTTCGGAGGAGAAAATATTTGAAAGCCCGAAAGAAATGCCAGTTGATGCATAACTTAATACCCTTACAACCTGCATTTCCAGTGTGGTTTTATTAACCTCCCATTTGGTAATGGTCGAGGCTCCTGGATTGAATGTGTATACATTTTCTCCTAAGGCTCTAAGCTCAACGTCTAAACCTACCTCTACAGCTTGTGAAATATCTAACTCTGACGGTATTTCCTTGTGAACACTCATGTAATATATTTCTCCTTCAGGTGTTGCATTAATGTAGCCTAGTACAAAAGCGGATTCCGCTTCTGTTTCGCTATTCACAGCCTTATCGTCATTTTGGCAAGATATTAATGATAAGGATAATAGTGTAATGAATGGTAATATTTTATATACGTCTTGTCTTATCTTAATTGTTATCAATATTGATTTAAATTGTTTCATTTTTTTGTACTTTCAAGATTACTAAATGTCCCGCAAGTCGGAGTTTTAAGTTTCACATACATTGCATATATGTGAATTCAAACTGTCTTCTTTGGGAAGAGTGTGTTTGCGGCACACCTTCCCAATAGGCAGTCAAACTTTGAATTACACCTGTATTCAAAGCTTCGTTTTTCAAAATTTTCACATAGGCATATTATTTAACGCCACTTTAAGAGAATACCACTTAAGGTAGCTTTACGTTTTACAGTTATTGATAATGATTGTTAAGCATCCAGCTTTTCATAGTCAAATTGAGTTGTGAGTTTCATATAAAATGCTCTTTATGGTCTTTGCACTCCATAGGGTCAAAAACTTTGGCATTCATCAAGTTTTGTATTTCAATCATAAGGGGATTTGTAATACCCCCTGTTTTTAGTCGATAGGTTAAGCCAGCGGCATGTGCTGTTTGGTTTGATACTTCTGCTTTGAATTGTTGTAGTCCTGCACTTTCCCATCCTACGAAAAAACCATGCACATAGCGCACATTCCAGAAAAAAGAGATTCTGTCTTGCTTTCTTGCTACACTTTCTAATTTATATTCTGCTCCCGCATTCGAGAAGAAATAAGAAGTATTGGGGAGACGGTCTCCCTTCGCACTCCACAGGTTTTGAAATGAACCAAAATCATTAGCGCCCACTAAACCAAAAGTACAGGGAGGAAAATTGAGCGATATGTGATCAAAAAAGAAACGGATTTCATCGCTTAATATTCCGTTAATCGAAAAGATATTGCTGGTCCCCAATCCTCCTGCGCGTTGCACGCTGATACCTTCTGTGTTGGCTATTACCTCCTCGAGATCTGCAGATTGGAGTTTTGCTTCCTTGGTTTTAATGACATTTACTGCTTCAGCCAAGTTTTCCTTAGGCTCTTTTTCCGATTCAACATTGATCACCACAGTCTCCAGAGATTGGGTCTCTTCTTGCAGGGTAAAATTAATCCCAGGAAATGAACCTTGCCTTACATCTACCGTTATCGACATTTTTTGAAATTCGCGCATTTGAGCTGATAGCTGATGTATTCCTACAGTTACGCCATTAAGCATAAACTCCTCATTTAGATCACTTGTGGCTCTCAATTCCAAGGAATCTATCCTAACCAAAGCATATATTATCGGATCTTCTGATGGATCAATAACCTTGCCTCGAAGAGTCACAGATTGTTCAAGTTGGGCGGATAATGGGAGCATTTAGAATAACATGAGTAATGATTGAACGCTTTTCACCACTTATACCTAAGAACGAATAATGAATATATCAAAGTCCCCTACGAGGGGATTGAAATCATTCAATTGACGGTTACTGACGATTAATGATGAGCTATTCGCATTGCCTAATAAATAGTACTTTTTATTGGGTTCAAGTGTATATGTTACGTTACCGACCACAATTGTTTTTTGTTCTCCAGACCTATTATAAACCTTCAAGCTTCCATCAAAATTTAAATTGAAAGAGTCTCCATTTAGTTGAGTAAAAGCACCATTACCACCATACACCATCAAGCCTTGTTCTTCAGGGGTTTTTTCTTGAGAAGCTAATTGATTTTCTTCCAAAGATGTTGAATATCTACCGGCAAAGAATATCACTATTGCCAGACACGCTGCTGCTGCATATCGGGTAAACTTTGTATATAATGGGATAATTTTGGTTCTTACCTCTTTTTCCATGTGGCTTTCTATTGCCACCCAGCTTAGGTTGAGCTCTTTTCGAATACGTGCCTGATCAAATGATCCTGAAATAAAGTCTTGTTCTAATAGCCAGTCCTCTACATGCTTTTTTTCTTCTGTCCTACACTGGCCATTGGCGTATCGCTTTAATAAATCTCTGTTTACTTCCATAGGTTTCTCCGATTTGTAGTTTAACTGAGCTTTCAATAAAAAGCCTTTCACTATCAAGTATCTTGAGGAGAAGAAAACTTAACCTTGGACTAAGAGAAAAAATAAATTAATTTTTCAAGAGCTGGTAATCAGTGGTATAAAAATCAATAAAAGTGTGGGATTATAGTAAGGAGTGAGCTCGGTTTGCAAAAAGTTCTTTGCTTTTTTCAGATGACGAGACACTGCAGCCTCCGAAATTAGCAGTCGGGAAGCGATTTCTCTATTCGATAATCCCTCTTCTTGACTTAGGCGATAGACATTTTTGCATTGGCAAGGAAGCCGGTCTACCAGCGTATCCACTTTTTCCTGTAATTCAGAGAATGAAACCTGTTGTTCTGTGTAATTCTCTTGATCACAATGCTCCATGCAAGCGTAGGCTTCATGTTCGCTATGCGATTTTGATACCTTGAGGTGGGCCAGAATTCTGAACTTGGTAGCCCTCATCAGGTAATTTTTAATGGGTCCCTTTACTTCAAGCGTTTCTCGTCTTGTCCATAAATCTTTGAAAATATCCTGGATCACGTCTGAGGCCAACGAATAATCTCCTGTCTTCATGATGCAGAGTTGCATCATTTCTTTTGAGTAGGTATCAAAAAGCTGTTTGACGCCTTCAGGTGTTTTGAAATCTAGTTCTTTGGGTGTGGTATTGAGCTTTTTGAATATCAATTGAATCAGGGAAGAGCTAGTTTTGCCTCACTTTGAGATGTTTAGAGCTTCACTAAACAATTTTAAAATTATAAACCAATTCATTTAGTATCAAAACCTATTAAGATCAAGATTAAATAATTGCGCAAAAAACACCTCTTGGAGGTATTCTTTTATCCCTGTGATTTTTTCATCAACTTATTGTTATTTAGTCTGGCTTTAATCTCAACAACTCCATGTCCTGGCTGAGTTTTCAGAGGTGCCCATAATATAAAATTTCTTAAATCGTATGATTCAAGAGCTTTTATTGACATAAAATAGTCTACGAGTCGGGGTGAGAGGATTCGAACCTCCGACCTCTCGCACCCTAAGCGAACGCGCTAACCGGACTGCGCCACACCCCGAGCTCGGTAAAAATAAGAAAATATCGTCTTTTTCTTCAACTTATTATTTTTCATAATTGATAGTATAACGATTATCAATTATAGAAATCACCTTTAATCAAAAACTAAATTTTATTAAATGAGTAATAAACAGTATAAAATGAAGGTCACTAACTTCAATATTAAAATGTTCTTCATATGGCCACTGGCGATATTGTTTTTCATGGTCATTCCATTGAAGGAAGCTGATTCTCTTTCTGAGAACAAAGAAATTGAAGAAGCTAAAGTTTATATTGAAGCGCGGCAAACGATCAATCAGAAGCCAAAACATCAAAAATCAAGGCAAGAAAGTTTAAGATGGTCTTCCTTTATTTTCGCTTTTTATCTACAGTGGGCATTAGATAAATGTCCTAAATATATTCTCTATTGTAATTTGATACTCTATGAATGAAGAATAGATAATACCTAGACTTTATTTTTTTTATCAATCAAATTATGAAATAATGAAAACAAATTTAAAAATTAATTCTACCGATACTTTGTTTCTTTTTTATTCTGAAAAAGATGTTCTGAAATGTGAAGAAAGAAAGCTGTTACGAATGCATGATTTAAGAAGGGCTTCCATATTGGGGACGGTTTACAATCAGGAAAGTAGAATCGAATATCAGGATCGGTCAGGCAACCCCTGTACTGTAACGTCCAAAGTCATTGCTCTTACTGATCGAAATGTGATCTTTCAAAATGAAAAGTTTATTCCAATTAATAGAATAAATAATGTTGTCGTTTAACTCAATAAAGCGTCTTCTGCAATGGAGACGCTTTAATTTAATTTACTAATTTCCATATTTATTTATAGCGTGAATGCAAAGTATGCTTTCTTGATTTGATTTAAGTAATCGACCACTTCTTTTAAATGCCTTATTTGTTGTATATCTGTATTCTACACAAATAAATGTGGTGTACACATCTGAATTAGCTTAGTCTTTTTTCTCACGCTTAAAGGCTAATAATTTTTCGGATGATGCTTCTTCGTCAAAATAATATCCTTCATAATCAAATGCTCTTAAGTCATTTGGGTTAGTAATACAATGCTCAATCATAAAACGAGACATTAACCCTCTTGCCTTTTTAGCATAGAATAAGATAATCTTATATTTGCCGTTTTTAAAGTCTCTAAAGTCTACACTAATAACCGTAGCTGAAAGGTCTTTCTTGTCAATGGATTTAAAATATTCACTGGATGCCAGGTTGAGAATGACCCCATCTCCTTGCTCTTTCAAGTCTTCCAACAGCAAATCCAGGATTTTTCGATTCCAGTAGTCGTAGAGTGTTTTGTAATCGTCAAAGGCTAGTTTTGTTCCCATTTCTAACCGATAAGGCTGAATGAGATCGAATGGACGCAAAAGGCCGTAAAGTCCAGATAGAATTCGTAAGTGCTTTTGCGCAAACTCCATTTTTTCTTTGTCGAATGTTTCCGCTTTTAATCCTTGATATACGTCACCATTAAACGCAAGAGCGGCTGGTCTGGCATTTTCATCTGTATGTTTAGCATCAAACTCTTTGTATCGATGACTGTTTAATCCTGCCAGTTGCTTGCTTATGCTCATTAAATCCTTCACCTCATCCACAGATTTTTTTCGCATCACGTCAATGAGTTCATTTGCACATTTCATTAAGCGTGGCTGAGTTCCTTTTACCTTTATTTCAGACTTAAAATCAAGATTTTTAGCTGGAGATACTACTGCTATCATAGCTTCAGATTTATTAATTGAACCGAATTTATCAATGAAAAGTTTTATGCATGAAAACACCATAGATATGAAAACCACCTTGGATTAGCCCGAAGATTTGATCAAAGAAACGGTCGAAAGTAACTGGTGCTAAAATCAAAACTAAAGCTATTAAAACCACGATGCAAGAATTGACCAATCAAAGAAAAAGGATGAAACTGCGTGAACTTGAAGAATCTATGCCTGATTTAAAAGTTGATCTTGATGCATTTTAGGGAGGAATTGGTACAAAGACCTTGAGAAATGGATGTCTTGGTTGATAGCTCCGTTTGGATTCAACTTCTCACATCAAAAAATGCCAAACTAATTCGAAAAATTCGGGTGTTATTCACTGAAATGAGGTAACACTTAGAATAGGAGGTAATTGATTTCGAATGAGAAGACAACATCGTTCACCAAATTTGAGGAATCAAAAATCATTCGATATGAATATTCAACTACTGCAAATCAATTATTTAGAGCCTGCTGAGAAACGTTTTTTCAATTCAAAAAACACGTTTATGTGGTCAAAAGATACTGTTTAGTAAATTTCTTTTTCAATAGGTGCAAGGTTTTCGAGCAGATGCTTCCATTTTCGGTGCACTGAAAAATCTCGATTTCGAGATTTTTCAACTAGTCACAGGT